>JAUMWQ010000001.1:38981-77385 GCA_030529565.1 Filifactor alocis
GGGATTAAGAGCATTGATATCGTGGGGCCAAAAACATAATAGTAAGAAGCCTTCTTTATCCTCGTGCCTTCTTCTGTCTTAGCGAAGAACAGCTCTCTATATCTTCGACCTTCTCTGCGGATAGGATCGCATCTAAGACAGCTTCTCTCATAGCTTCCTGCGCCATATAAGATACCTTATCGACATCGGCCTTCACTTTTCCGGAGGCCATACAGAAGATGGTATCCCCGTCCATACTCGTATGAACGGGACGGATGGAGAGGGCATAGCCGTTGTGTGCCGTTTGAGCTACTCTGTTGCACTGTGCCTTGGTGAGAGTAGCATTGGTGATGATGCAGCCTATCGTGGTGTTCGCCCCCTGCAGGCCACTCTTTTCTCCTCCCATCATCAACTCTCTTGCCGGAAGGATTTTCGTCCCCTCTTCATTCAAAACTCCTGCCAAGATCTCCTTTCCATCATAGACTTCTCCACAGGCATTGACGCAGACGTAAGCTCCTACCTTCAGATCTCCTTCTCCCCCCAATTCATGGTAGCCCGTGCCACCCTTCATGACCGATGCGAAGCCCTTCAATTTACCTACGGTAGCTCCACATCCTGCTCCCACGTTTCCCGTCTCCAGCTCGGTTTTTGCACTCTTTGCCGCAAGATATCCCATCTCCCTGTCAGGGCGTACCTTGGGGTCTCCCACCGCCAAATCGAAGAGGACTGCTCCTGCTACAATGGGTACCTTGGCCACCTGCACATCGAAGCCCACACCTTCTTCTTCCAATCGATCCATCACTCCACAAGCACTCTCTAAGCCAAAGGCGGAACCTCCGGACAATACGACGGCATGGATCTTATCCACAGTTTTTTCACTTTTTAGCAAATCCGTCTCCCTTGTGCCGGGAGCGTTGCCTCTGACATCACAACCGGCTGTTGCACCTTCCGGAGCAAGAATGACACTCACTCCCGTCAAGGATTTTTTATTCTGAGCCGCTCCGATAAAAAAACCTGAAACTCCCATCTTCTTTTTCATGATTGACCTCCAAATTTCTCCCTTAAATTTTTGCCTTCATTTTTGCTTTTGAATCCGTTTTAATGGTTTTATACCTAAATTTATCCACCCTTCTCAAAAGGTAGAATTTTTGCTTTCTCGCGCGCATCTCCTTCGACAGGCTAATAGCGTGTCCGCCATCCGTTTTTTCCCCGTCTTGTGCGGATAAGAATTTTTCTCCACTTTTTTACTTCCCAAAAAACAACAGAAGCGATATCTCTCTTTCTATTATAGCACCAACTTTTTGTAATTCTTCGATTTTTATGCTATGATTTTGATGAATTCAAATATCTTAATTGAAATCAAAAACGATAGATGATGAAACACCTATACTAAGAATGCGCCGCACAAAGGCAAACCTCTGTTTTCTCTTTGAGTTTGCAAAACAGGAAAGTCTTTCAAATCAAAACTTTCAAGGACTTTATCCTTCATATAAAATTAGTTCTATGCTGATTTTTCGAATTTTGCGGTCTTTTCCATAATTATATTTTCTAATCGTCCGGGCATGCAATTTGAATTCTCTGATGACCCAAAATTTTTTGGATAAATATTTTTAGTATAAGAAGAGAAGTGTAGAACACAATCTCTCTTTATTAGACAGTTTCCCCACAGGAGGATCCCTATGAAAATTACGATCGTCTCAAAACTCAAAAAGCCCCCTTCTTTTTGCAAGGCTGCCATCGATGAGTACAAAAAGAGGCTCTCACGCTATGCAAATTTTTCCTTGCTTTCAGAGCTTTCGCCACGTTTCAAGGACAAGAAGGACTGTTTGATCCTTCAGGTTCGCACAGGAAAAAGAAGTCCTTCCTCGGAGGAGTTTTCCCAAGAGATCTCAAAATACAACCGGGAGGGGATCAGCCATCTGATCTTCCTTATAGATGACGTACAGGAGGGAGCTTGCGATATGTATCTCTCTTCCTTGGATATCTCCCCCGAACTTAGAACCGTACTTTTGCTCGAACAGATCTACCGTGCTTTTCGGATCCAAAACAATGAGCCCTATCACAAATAGCGAGTGGGGCTCATTGTTGTTTCACGTGAAACATTGTTTTATTATGAAAGAAGATGTTCGAAAATCTTCTCTTCTTTTTGTTCCTTTTATCTCGAACTATTTTCGAATCCAGGTAGAGGGGAGGAAGATCACGGCTACCGGGAATAACTCCAGCCTTCCTGCCAGCATATTAAAGGAGAGCACGATCTTGGTGATCGACGTCAAACTACTGAAATTACTTACCGGGTTCGTTACTCCCAAACCCGGGCCCACATTGTTCAAGCAACAGGAGACCGAAGCAAAGCTGGTGATTAGATCCAAACCTTGACTGAGCAGGATAAGGGTCGAGGCTGCAAAGACTACGGCATAGATGTTCATATATACGTGAACCTCTTCCATGACTTTTTTTCTTACTACTCCTCCTTCGAACCTCGTACTGATCACGCGGTTGGGAGAGAGCATCTTGTTCATCCCTTCACAGGCATTTTTGACCAGGAGTATGATACGCGACACCTTCATTCCTCCGCCGGTAGATCCTGCCATCGCACCGATGAACATCAACAACAGAAGGATACCCTGTGAGAGATAGGGCCACTGTTCATAGTTTTCGGTGATAAAACCTGTTGTCGTAATGATCGAAGCGACCTGAAAGGCCGATGCGCGAAAGGCGGGCCAAACTCCTCCGGCTATGTCTATGATGTTAAAGGTGATTGCCGCGATTGCAGCACCTACGATCAACAGGTAGACCCTGAGTTCTTCACTGGAGAAGAATTCTTTAAGGTTTCCTATCAAGATGAAGTAGTAGAGCTGAAAGTTTATCCCGAAGAGGATCATAAACACCGTGATCACACCTTCAATATAGGCGCTGTTGTAATAGGCTACACTGGCATTCTTCGAAGAAAAACCGCCCGTTCCCGCTGTCGAAAAAGCGTGGATCCACGAATCGAAAAAGCTCATCCCCCCGGCTTTTAAGAGGACGACCTCGAGGATGGTCAAGGTGATATAGATCCCGTAAAGGATCCTTGCCGTCGATGACATCTTGGATACCAACTTCCCGACCTTATGCCCGGGGACCTCCGCCTTCATCAAATACATATTATTGTTGTGGTTCTGAGGAAGGACTGCGAAGGCAAAGACCAGAACTCCCATCCCACCGATCCAATGAGTGAAGCTTCGCCAAAACAGAAGGCCGTTGGACATCACTTCGATATCGTCCAAAATCGTCGAACCGGTTGTCGTAAATCCTGATACCGTCTCAAAAAAAGCATCGACATAGGAAGGGATCTCCCTGCTGATATAGAAGGGGAGCGCTCCGAATAAGGATAGTACGATCCAAGCTACCGATACAATGACCATCCCTTCCTTCGCATAAAAACTCGTATCTTCCGGTCTCTTCCAGGAAAGTAGAAATCCCGTCAGCACAAGAGCCGTGGCTACCCCGAACAAAACATAGGAGACCTGCTCCCGATAGAACAGGGATACAAAGCCCGGCACAAGAAGAAGCAAGCCTTCGAGTTTCACGATCAAACCTATAATATAACGAATCATTTTATAGTTCATAGTGCTATCCTTCCAAAATATCGTTTAAATCTCTCAGATATTTCTGTGTTGTAACAACGATCACCCTATCCTTCTCCTGAATGGTGTCCATTCCTCTGGGATAGATCAACTCATTTCCTCTTAAGATATATGCGATCAAAATATTATCTTTTATCGGCATCTCTTCAAGGGTAACCCCCAGTTGAGAAAAGTTTGAGCATACGTTGAACTCCAGAGCTTCCACTCGGTTCTCCAAGATGCGATAAAGAGTCTCCACGTTGCTGCCCTGTGAATTCTGTTTGGCCCTCACATAGCGAACGATCCTCGTTGCCATGATGTCTTTAGGGATCACACAGCTTTCCAAGCCCACCTTTTCCAAGATAGCCAAAAGATTTCGACGGCTGATCTTCGTAATGGTTTTAGACACTCCCTTGGAGGCCGCATGCATCGATACGATGATGTTTTCCTCATCGATACCGGTTAAAGAAACGCAGGCGTCAAAGTAGGAGATTCTCTCTTCATCGAGTACATCCTGCAAGGTTCCGTCGCTGTTTATAATCGTAGCCTCCGGAAGTTTCTTGCTGAGTTCCTTGCATCGTTCTTTATCCAGTTCGATAATCTTGACATTGATATGATGTTTTATGAGCTTTTGTGCCAGGTAGTAGGAGATCCTTCCCCCGCCTATCATCAATACATCCTTCATTCTTTTTTTGGACAGTCCCTGATGCTTGATCATCTTCATCACCTGCTCGGTCGTCCCCGTAACGAAGAGACGATCCTCCGCCTGTATAACGAAGTCTCCCCTGGGGATAAAGAGTTCCTCATCACGAACTACTGCACAGACGAGGATATGAAGTCCCTTCCTCTTATGCAGTTCCATCAAAGGAAGTCCTCTGAGGTCGCTTTCTTGCGAAACTCTGATTTCAACGAGGTTTACCCTTCCCTTTGCAAAGGTTTCTATATTCGCCGCAACAGGAAACTGCAACATCCTAAACATGTCGTTTGCAGCTTCAAACTCCGGATTGATGATCATATTGATACCGATCTCGTCTCTCATGAACTCCATCTGTGTCGAGTACTCGGGATTTCTTACCCTCGCTATCGTATACTCTACACCAAGTCTTTTTGCCAGGATACAGCACAAAATATTGACCTCATCCGCGTTAGTAACGGCGATGATCATATCCGCGCCTTTGACACCCGCATTCATCTGCACATCGTAGGCGGCTCCGTTTCCTACGGTACCTATGATATCATAACTGTCGACCAGTTTTTCCACCAAATTGGAATTTTGATCGATCACAACGATATCATGGTCTTCTTTGGAGAGGTTTTCGATCAAGGCCTCTCCCGCTTTTCCTGCTCCAACTATTACGATCCTCATTTTCTTCTCCACCTTACAAAACTCTTTGTCTAACACGCTCCTGCGTGATATTTACGAGGTTTTTCTTTCCGGGATCCCGTCTCATCTTTTTCGGTCCGGTCGAGATCCTTGATTTTTCCTTCACAAAACCAAACCATAGGATGGTTTAACAACCTCCTATGGCTCCTGTAAAAGCTTGGGATACACTGCACAAAGACGATGTCCCCTCCTTGCTATGAGTTCATCAAATACGCAAGTCTTTCAAACTAACACTTGCAAGAAGTTCAGCATTTCCATGAGGTTGATTCTATACTGATGCCTTGCACTGTGCGGTATTTCCCTTGTTTCCACTATACAAATTTGGGGAAATTCTCAAGGAAGATCTCCGTAAAACCGGATCTTAAACTCCAAACTTAACGAATGATCGATCCTTCCTTCCCGACTTATATACGACTTCTTATCTTACCACTATAGAGCCTTTGTTTCAAGTTCGGGAAAAGGATTTTTTCAACTTCTTTACATTCGAAGAGGCTATCGCATTCTCCCATCTACATTCTCCGTTACCGGAATACAAGTTAAAGGAAAGCGAGTTAGAGCTATCGAATTCTTCATTACCTTCGCCTAATTTTTTATCTTAGAAAGTGCCTCGCTGATCTGCTCCAAGAGCACGATGCGAAAGAGCTGATGAGGAAAGGTAAGATTTGAAAAACTGATGGAAGTCGAGGCTCTCTTCCTAACATTTTCTCCTATCCCCAAACTTCCACCTATAACAAAGGCAAGGTCTTTATTCAGTTCCTCACTCCTCCTTAAAAACTCCACGAACTGTTTGGTGTTCATCGGCGGAGCGCCTACATCGAGCAAAACGACCTCCTCGTTCTTTTGAAGGCAGGTTAAGATCTTTTCTCCTTCGCGTTGTTTTATCTTATCGTTTTCCTTTACAGAGGCTCGCTCGGAAGTTTTTTCATCCTCGAGCTCAACGATATCGAAGGACACTCTCGAAGAGATTTTTCGAAAAAAATGTGTCCGAGCCTCCCTCAGGTATTCTTCCTTAAGCCTTCCTACCGCTATCACACGGATCTTCATCTGCCCCTAAGCCCTCAAATCCTTGACGGTCAACTCCACGGGACAATGGTCGGAACCGTAGATCTCCGTGTGGATCTTGGCTCCCTCAAGGTTCTTTTCCAGTTCCTCGGATACAACAAAGTAGTCGATCCTCCAACCGGCATTCTTTTCACGCGCTTTAAAGCGATAGGACCACCAACTGTAGATCCCGCTCATATCAGGATAAAAGTATCGGAAGGTGTCGATAAAACCGCTGTCGAGCAGGTTCGTCATCTTGGTTCTCTCCTCTATCGTAAATCCAGCGTTTCTCGTATTCGTCTTGGGGTTCTTGAGATCGATCTCCTTATGCGCTACATTCAGATCCCCACATACAATGACCGGTTTGTTCTCCCTCAGTTTGAGCAGGTAAGATCTGAACTCGTCTTCCCAAACCATCCGATAATCTAAGCGCTCCAACTCGGTCTTAGAGTTCGGTGTATAGACTGTGATCAGGTAGTAGTCCTCGTACTCCAGGGTGATCACCCTGCCCTCCTGATCGTGCTCTTCTATACCGATCCCGTAATGCACGGACAGGGGCTCCTTCTTCGTGAAGATGGCCGTTCCGGAATAACCCTTCTTCTGCGCATAGTTCCAGTATTGATGATAACCGTCCAATTCAAGATCGATCTGCCCTTCCTGCAACTTTGTTTCCTGAAGGCAGAAGGCGTCTGCGTCCACCTCCTTAAAAAAATCCATAAAGCCTTTTTTTACGGCTGCTCTTATCCCGTTTACATTCCAAGAAATCAGTTTCATACTCTATCCTTTCCTCAAGGTGGACGTGATGTCCACTTTTTTGTTTTAATCAAAACTCTCTTCGTTGTTATAAAAAGAAGTCCGTACAAAAACAAGTCGGCAGCTCTTCTGCTTATGGCATCCCTCTTCCACGGTACTTCTATCTAAAAAGTGGACGTGATGTCCACTTTTTTATTTTTCTTTCTTCTGTAGTTTCAGCACAAGATCGATCAACTCTCGAACCTCGTCCTCCTCATGAAAAACCGCATGCTGCATTACCCCCTCATGAAAGAAGCTTACCTTACAACTCTGTTTTTCCTGAGTGATCTCCGCCTTCATCTTGAGAAGATCCCTCTTTGTCATCCCCGGCTTAAAGTAACTCATCGACTGGGTCGGGTACTTCAGCAGGAGGTCAAGGTAGTTTTTTTCGATCTCTTCTTGGATCTCCGGCTTCATCACGGCGAGTTTCGCTCCGGTCTCTAAGGAGATTCGTCCGGTATAGAAGAGTTCCAACAGCTCCGGGCGCAGGTTCTCCAATTTTCGGTAGCGGTCGATATGCCTGCCGCTCATCTCAAAACTCTCGGCGACGATCTCCCTCGTCTTCCTGTTCCTGTACTCCTCTAGGCCTTCTCTCCTCTTCTCCTTGATGATCTTGTACTTCTCTATAATACTCTTTGTCAAAAGTTTGGGGCCGAGTTGGCGTTGGGCGTAGTTCGCATCGATGATGATCTCTCTGGCATCCGAGTCCGAAAGATTTTCCTTGACGATGGCGAAGATCTCCTTGAAGTCCTCACTCCTCACATCCGTGAGTTCCATCTCTCTCAAGTTGCTGCCCTCTTCTCGTTCCAACTTTTCAAGTTCTTGACGAATATAGCGATAGGCTCTGACGCGGTTATGTCCCGACAGGATCCTGTTTCTGCCGTCGATATGCTCCACTACTATGGGGTGGAGAAGTCCGTGAATCAAAATGGAGCGCACCAATCTTTCAAATTCATCCCCTTCCAGAGGGGGATAGAAGTTCCAATCCGAAGGTGCAGCCTCGAGTTTGTCTATCTCTATCTTGACGATCTGCTCCTGCTGTGCCTGACGAAGTTCGGACTTTTGTTGCGACAGGGAATAGTCTCTTGTGGAAGCGTTTTTGAAGCTGGTCATAGAGCCTATGTCGATGTTTTTAACCTTTTTGGGAGACACGTCGGATCACCTCCTGCGCAAACTCCTTGTACTGCATAGCCGCCCTGCTGCTCGGAGAATATTCGAGTACCGCTATGCTGTTCCACTGGGCCTTTTCCACTGAAGTATCGAGGTTGATCTTCGTTTCAAACAGGATCTCTTTTCCGAAGATGTTCTCAATCAGGTTCTGTCCTCTCTGGTTCATAATCTTGTTGTTCGGCTTGTATAAGGTGGTGAGAATGCCCAAGATTTCGAGTTTTTCGTTCATAAGGGAAAACTGGTGATAAAAGTCGAGGAAGGTCCTGATCCCTCTTATTCCAAACATCGCCATCGGCACCGGAATGATCACATAGTCCGAGACGTTGAGGATGTTCGCCGCCAGATCTCCGAGGTAAGTCGATGTGTCAAAGATGACAAAGTCATATTTCCTGCTCTCAAGAAGAGGGGTGATGATCCTCTTTAGAAGGAACTCCCTTTGAAATTCGTGATGAAGGTCGTATTCGATCTTGCTTATATAGTCATCTCCGGACACAAGGTCGACATTCTCGTACCTCGTCGGAGTGATAAACTCACTTAGGTCCTGTTTCTGTCTGATCGCCTGATAGATCGTCTTGTTAAAGTCGATCAGTTGCAGGCCGAATTCCGTCAAGGACTCATCGACGGTGAAACCCAAGGTGTTGGTCAGATCCATCTGCGAGTCGCAGTCTACGCTTAGCACCTTATAACCCTGTTCTCCAAGGGCAATCGCCAGCATGGATGCAGTCGTGCTCTTTCCGGAACCCCCTTTTGAATTTGCGATCGAAATCACACGGGTTCTTTCCGGACGATATTTTTTGCTCAAAGTCGCTCCCCTCCCTATTCTCTACTTTCCCCTATCATATCATAAGTGGTTTGATAATTCCACGGTTTTTCAAGTCCTGTCTTCAAACTTCTCCTCGTTCCGTCTTCTAATAGGCTATTTATACCCACTTTTGTATCCTTTTCCTGCCGGTGCCGTCGAATAATCGCGCCGTCTTCTATAGACTATTTATACCTTTTCTCCTCTCCTCTTAACAAAATTCTCCTTATACGATATCATTTTGGCGCAATACATAGTATAATGGATGTGTTAGAAGGAAAGAGCCGTACGGTTTTAGAGATCTTGTTCCTATAGAACGAGCAGCCGAAGAGGATCTCTATCGATGTTACTCATTTGGTTTAGGCCTGTGATGCTTGGATGTACGGAACAAAACAAAGATACTTCATTCGATCTTTCAACCGAAGAAAGAAAAGGAGGATTTCCTATGAAACACACTATTTTGATTGTAGAAGACGAAAAGCCTATCTCTGATATTGTGAAATTCAACTTGGAAAGAGAAGGCTACGATATTGTAACGGCCTTTGACGGCCCCGACGGCTACCAAAAGGGGTTGGACGAAAACATCGATCTGATCCTGCTCGATATTATGTTGCCTTCGATGGACGGTTTTGAGGTTTGCAGAAAAATCCGCGAAAAATCCGCTGTTCCCATCATTATGGTAACGGCAAAGGAAGAAGAGGTGGATAAGATTCTGGGGCTGGAATTGGGAGCGGATGACTATATCACGAAACCTTTCAGTTTGCGTGAACTGATCGCAAGGGTCAAGGCGAATCTGAGAAGAACCGGGATGCCTAACCAAAATTCGACCGAAAAAGATATTATCCGATGCAAGGGCCTTATTATCGATATCGTCAAATACGAGGTCACCAAAAACGATGTTCCGCTGGAGTTGACCGTCCGAGAATACGAATTGCTCAAGTTTCTTGCCATGCAACAGGATCAAGTCTTCTCAAGAGAGCAGCTGCTCAAACAGGTGTGGGGATATGAGTACTATGGAGACATCCGTACCGTGGATGTTACCGTGCGAAGACTGAGAGAAAAGGTGGAGGATGACTCATCCAATCCCTCCTACATCATGACCAAGAGGGGCGTCGGTTACTTCTTTAAGGGGGAATAATCCTTGTTTAAAAGTATTCGTTGGAAATTGATCTCTCTGTATTTTATTTTGGTATTTGTTGCTATGGCGATCGTTGGGCTCTTTATCACGCAGCAGCTGGAGAGCTACAATCTCTCTACGGTGAAAAGAACCCTTTCGGATGTCTCGAACAATCTTATTAACCAGAGTATCGATCCCGATATCAATGTAACTGAACAAAGATATGATATCCAAAGGACACTCGACACGACACCACTGCCTGAAGGTTATGAGGTCTCGGTTATTGACCTCTCGACAGGGGCCATCGTCGCTTCAACAAACCCCAACCTCTTTGACAAACAGGGGATGGATGTCTTCAGTGTCGAGATGATCCTAGAAACCAGCGAGAACAATGTGATTGAAAAAGTCATCGTCGAAGAAGGTCCCTATAAAACCAGATACCAGCATATGGCGTTTACCTACGATGACGGTCGAGACAAGAACACTGCGTATATTATCTACTCAAGGGCTTCCCTCGAATCCGTCGATGAATCTCTCAATCATGCAAAGGGTATCTTCCTCAACGCTACCTTCATCGCTTTGGCGGTTACCATCGTTCTGGGGTATGCGATCGCAATTTCGATTACTGTTCCCATCAATGATTTGAGAAATAAGGCCTTGAAGATGTCTCAAGGAGATTTTTCTCAAAGGGTTCTGATCCAGTCTCATGATGAGATCGGGCAACTTGCATCTACTTTTAACTTTTTGACGGAGCGTCTCAACGAGACCTTGGCCGAAATCTCATCCGAACAGAATAAACTCAATGCGATCATCGAACACATGGACGATGCCCTGATCGCTATCGACGAAGTTGGAAAAATCATCCACTATAACTCTTCGGCAGAAGTTCTTTTGAACCTGCCCATTGGGACCAAAGAATACCTTAAGGAGATTTTTCCCTTGGAGAACAATGAACTCTCTCCTGAACAGATCATGCAGGTGAACCCCCTCGATACTCAGGGTACAGCGAATGAGCTTCCTGTTATCACGGTAAACAACAAGGCACTGAAACTCTCTTCCGCTTTCTTCAGCGACGACAAGAAGATCCTGAAAGGCTATGTCATCTTGTTCCAGGACATTACAGAGAGGGAACATCTGGACAATATGCGAAAAGAGTTCGTCGCCAATGTGTCACACGAGCTCAAAACCCCGATCACTACAATAAAAAGTTACTCCGAGACCCTATTGAACGGCGCCTTGGAAGAGCCGGAGCTTGCAAAGAGCTTTCTCAATGTGATGCTCAAAGAGGCTGATCGGATGACCTCACTGATCCGCGACCTTTTGCAACTGTCCCATATCGACTTCAAAAAAGTAACTTGGAACTTCGAGTACACGGACATCCACTCTCTTTTGGTCGATGCCGTAGAGAAGATGAAACTCTTCTATGAAGAAAAACATCAGAGCATCCGCCTCGAATCTCCGGAAAACTTGTTTTTGGTCTGGGCGGATCGCTCCAAATTGGAACAGGTTATTATCAACATCCTATCCAATGCGATCAAGTACACTCCGGAATCAGGAACTGTGGATATCTCTCTGATGCTTGTGGATAACACAGTCTTTGTCTCGATCAAAGACACGGGTATGGGTATTCCTGAAGAAGACCTTCCGCACATCTTTGACCGCTTCTACCGCGTCGATAAGGGACGCTCCAGAGAACAGGGAGGAACAGGACTTGGGCTGTCCATAGCTAAGAATATCATAGAGGCTCACAACGGCACCGTCGAAGTGGTTTCAAAGCTAAATGAGGGTACCTGTTTTACAATCAGCCTGCCTGTGCATAAGTCTGAAATGTAAGCGACATTTAATTTAGGTGTAATCGTTTTGTAATATAAGAAGGCTATAATATTTTTAAGTGTAGCCATAACTTCTGTATGACGTTACACGACTATTTTACAAAAAAGGAGGTGTTACTTGGTGAAAAAATTTGTCAGTGTTTTACTGCTCTCTCTAATGCTTGTATCTATTTCGGTCTCTTATGCGAATCCCTCAAGTAATGAAACACTTTCACAAAAAGAAGTTGTGCAGATTTTGGAAAATATCGATACCGAAAACAGTCCGATCATAAAGAAGCCCGAAGAGTTAAACGTTTTCACAACTTCGAATACCATAGTTGTCTCCGGAAAAGGTCGCGAAAAAGAAAAAGTTACTATCGAACTTTACTATAAGGTAAAAGATGATTATGTTTTTGACAAGCAACCGATAGAAGTAACCCTAGGACCTTTAGGCGTCTTCTCAAAAGAAGTCGCTATAAAAAACTCCTTCGGTTCTTCTACCAAGGAACTTTTTGTGTTGGTGAAGATCCAGAGGAAGAACGAGCTGATCGTCGATGCACGCAAGATTGTATACTCTGATATTTCGGATATCAAAAAATCATTGGAAAATATCAGAAAACCGTAATATAATAGTGTATATGTATGAACAAAATATCATGATAGAACTATCATGATATTTTTATTATAAACTACTTTCGGGTGAATGCTATGAAACTATCGATAGAACCTATAAAATCATTTATGACGATTTTTTTGTTCCTCCTATCCTTTGCTCTGATGTTGACAAAGTTCTACTACCTTCCTCATCTGATGGAGAATGCAACCGCTTATCGCAGTATTACCTTGGATTATGCGAGGGAAAACACTGTGGAGCCCAACTACATCATCTGTTATCTCGGAGGAAACAAGATCACCAAGATGTTCGATACCAAGATGGAATCCTACATCAAACTACGCACCCTTATCCGTGAAAACCTGCCCTCGTCCGAAAAAGGCAGTTTTCATCCGGGAAAGACTCTACCTTCTTCAAGGAATGAACGTGCCGTGGAGATCATCTTCCGTCCTTCCGTCGATGCAAAACTCCTGTCGGGAAGCATCTTCAATGATTCGGAGAGGTTGAGAGGTCTATCCAAGGTCTCCACGATCTACCTTTCCTCCATTCAAAACAAACCCCTTTATTTTGAAGGAGAAGAAGGGCTTGTCGAGTTCTCTATCCAAAAACAGGAGATCAATCAACTTTTGGAGAATCTTCAGCAGTCTTCTTATGTAGGCTATTATAGTCTGAGTTACCTCTTTGAAAGCAGCAGTCCCGCTTTTGTAAACCAGGATGAGATCGGTAATTTTCCTATCTATAATACCAAGAGTTCTCTGGATCGTGAGATCCGCGAAGAGATCGCACGCCGGTTGTTCGGGCAACAATTCGACTTTCTAAGTGAAATCACGGAGACAGACGGTCGCTATATCTATTCTTACAACTATGGTCAAAAGGTGTTTAAGACGACAAAGGGCGGGATGATGGAATACACCGATGAAAATTTCAAGGTTGGTAAACACGACCTGCAGGAACAGTTCCATGTAGCAGTCGATTTTTTGAAAATGCTCAACTACGACATTCCTTCCCTGCGCCTCTACGCTCACAGATACGTCAAGATCCACGGCAATGATGCTACGAAGTTTATCTTCAAGCGAATGTTCAACGGTCTTGAGATCGATTCTACAGGAAACTCTTGTAACATCGAGGTAACTCTCGTGGGTGAAGATGTCTATAAGTTCCGCGGACAAGCGCGAAATCTTTCCGGTTTGGACTTGAAGTACGATTCGCAGACCATCCCGGGACTCAATGCCTTGGAGAGTGTTTATATCTACTCCAAGAAAAAAGATCCCTCCCTGGATGCGACCTCTTACTTCAACTCCATCGCCGACTTCACCGTCTCCTATTTTATGGATGAGAACAAGGATCTTCTTCCATGTTACAAGATAACGATGAACAGACGTAATTACTACGTTGATATTTATACCGGGGAGGTGCTTGCAAATGAACTGGAACCGAGCTAAGAACTATTTGATCCTTGCCTTGCTTCTCGTGAATATCCTTCTGAGTTACAGCATATACACGGAGGTCCAGGCAAACAAGCCAAAACATACCTACTCTGAGGAAATGATCGGACATTTTCATAACTATCTCAAACAGCACGATATCTCTTTGGACACGACTTTAGTAGAGGAGAAAGAGACGATCTCACCCATCGAGATCAACTATCTCAATATCAGCGAGAGTCTCTATCCTGAACTCTTTCGTGACTTCAGTCCCTACATTCGCGTCCAAAAAGGAAAGAAACTCACGATGGCTATTCCTCTTGCGATGATATTGACCGGAGATACCGACCATCTTGAATATACCGAAAAGTTTATTAAACGATATTTTCCTGATGAGGATATGAGCTTAAAATACACCTCTCGTGATGAACACGGGGAGTTTTATTACTACACGCCTCTCTATAAGGGGCGACCTTTAGAAGAGGCTTTTTTGACCTTTCAGTTCGACGATACCTTCCATGCACTAAACATCAGCAAGATCAACATAAAGCCCCGAAAATCTTCTGTAGAAGAGCACTCTGTGTCTTCGCCTATCAAGGCTGTCTCTCAGGTGGTATCACAGATGGAGCCCGGATCCCGTATCACTCAGGTGGAGCTGGTCTACTACTACCGTCCCGAGAATGACTCCGACCTCCTGCTTACAGAACGAGCAAGGGCCTTCCCCAGTTGGAGGATCCAAACGTCGAACCATCGGTTCTTCTATGTATCGGCCATCCATCAATAAGAGAGATCGCACATAACTCTTGGGGAAAGATGATCGAAAAACACGTATACAAATTTTTAAACCTATAGGGGCAACTTCCCCATAGAAAGGAGAGATGATGATGTATTTGGATGAAAGGACCCTTCCGACCTACCTTCAGAGGGATATTGAAGAATTTCAAAAGGCGTTGAAAAGGAATGATCGTTTGGATGCAAATGAACTGTGGTGCGAGGTGTACGGTTCGATCAACTCAGCCCAACACGGGTATGAGATCACAAAGGAAGTAGCCGACTATCTGAGAAAAAAATACTTGGGTCTTGAATAGGAAGGATGCTCCGGATCTTTCAAGTTATCCGATCCACCGTTTATACTATTCTCCATTTGAAATGGCGAGTATACGGAACATATCGTTAGTGAAAAACATTTGGATGATCCTATGCTTCAAAGCGTTCAACCCCTGAATTTTAATAGATAATAGTTATAAAGGAAATGCCGCATAATTTGAGAAATCAGCATAAAATCAATTTTATCTGTAGGATAAAATTCTTGAAGGTGTTGATTTGGCAAATTTTCATTTTTTGCAAACTCAAAAGGAAATCAAAAATTTGTCTTTGTGCGATGTTTCTTTAAAAATGTATGAAGGAGCAAACGGCAAGCGGATAGGCATTTCCTTATCGCCATAGTATGACCTTGACAGGTGAACATCGAAAAGAAGTCTATGACGGAAGTCTGTAGATACTGGAATTTCAGGTGTCCGATTTTTTACTGTCTTTAGATGTATGATATTACAAAAATATAATATAAAGTAATATTGATTTTCAAAAGATCGGATTATATACTGTAAATACGACATATGTTCTTACAATATGTTAATTCAATCTTTGGGAGTAAGCCCCCCACCATAAGGGGAGTGCTAAAACCAAAGATTTTTTATTTTTTTGATAAACAAAAAAACATATAAATGTTTATGGTAATATAAAACTACAAAAAAGGAAATGAAAAATACAAAAAAATAATTGCCGGCACCACCAAAATCCGTTACCCTTTTAAGAGATCCAAAAACTTAGAAGGGGGCAAGAGAGGAAGTGCTGACAATTATCACTATTAAGTATATACGAGAATTGTATTTTAGGGAAGGAAAATCGCTCAGTGAAATCATGAAACTCACGGAAAGAAATTACCGGACCATCAAAAAATATATAGAAAAAGAATGTCGTATTTTCAACACTTACGACATTCTAATCAAAAACAAATTGGTATTGGTGCGGATGAAGGGACTCGAACCCCCAAGTACTTTCATACATACGGACCTGAACCGTACGCGTCTGCCAATTCCGCCACATCCGCAAATTCTTATGCAATCAAAACTGCTTACAAGCATTTTTATCGTCTTCTATTGTATCTCAAAATCGAAGTTTTCGCCATCTTTTTTTGAAAAAAATTTTATTTTTTGGGCCTCTTCTTCCGGTCGCATAACTTCCGACAAAAGGACGCTGATATTATTACCGGTACATTGCTTGTATCAAGCATTTGTATCTCGTCAATCCTACTCCTCGTTTGCAAGGTAGAATACTGCTACTTATTTGTAATCTCCTCCATTTGAAGCATAAGGGGTACAGAGTATATAATTGCCGGAAAACCATCCTAAGGATCCTCTACTTCAAAGCATTCAGCCTGTCAATTTTAATAGGTAAAAGTGTAAAATAAATACTGCATAATTCGAAAAAATCAGCATAACACCAATCTTATACGAAGGATGATATCCTCAAAAAGTTGATATGACAGACTTTCGTATTTTATAAAACCCGAGAAAAATCAAAAACTTGCCTTCGTGCGGTGTTCCCTAAAGTATAACAACTTTCGGTTTCGTACAAAAGGAAATCTCATATCGGTCTTATACCATTATCCTTTCGGAGGTAGTTCCTTTCAAACGGTTTTCCATGAAAAAGATATTTACAAAACAAGAAAAAAGAGTTTCCGTCTCCTTTCGAACTGTTAATATCAATGTCCTTTATTCCATGGGTGATGAAACAATTTTTGTATTTTCAGTTCTTAACTATAACCACACTTCAATCGAAAAACAGTTCTTCAAGCTCTCTAAAAATACAGCAAAGCGCGAAACATTCGAAACATTCCCGTTTCGTCTTATTCCTAGGACGATAACAAACCGTGAACTCCGGCCTTACACTCAAACCCTTACTCTTCGTCCTTGGTTTCCATCTTTTTGATCCTTCTTTCAAGTTCGGGACGCTCAATCCAGACTTCTTTTCCGCAGTTTTCACACTTCATCCGAAAATCCATCCCCGTCCTCGTGATCACAAAGGTATTTCCTCCGCAGGGATGGTTCTTCTTCAAGGTAACCCGATCCCCTACATTGATCTTCTTAGGTTTATACATCTTTCTTCCCCCTTCTTACCGCACTCCTGACGATTCTGTACTTCCATCTTTCAAACCGATTCCCTTATATGAGTCCTTTTATAACCGATCAATCCCCTTAGGCAGTATCTCACAACTTTCAAAATACAGGAAACCCTTTTCATACAAAAAAACAAAGTGATTGGAGGTATTGATCCTACAAGATCTATATATTCCGTAAAACAATAGAAAAAAACAGGCTATACTTTTGCAGGAAGTTCCTTGATTTTATATCCTTGATCTCTCTTCAATACCGGCAAAACAATGCCTGACTTCTCTTTTGACCGGTCTTGTCCCATACCCTTTCATCCTTTGGTGAGTCCTCGGGCAACACCGCCATCAATAGAACGTATAGATAACAAGGTTGTACTTATAGAGGTAGGGCATAAAGAAACTTCTTGTTATTGCAGGACTCACACCCCCACCCATTCTCTGAAAAACAGGATCCAAGATCGCTACGATGATAAAAAGGTAAATAACCGCCTTCACTGCTCCTCCAACGATCCCCCACATCTTTTCTTTTTTGCTGCTTTCATCTCCTGCAACCGACTTAAAGACATACTTGATCCCCATATAGATCAAAGGCATAAATATTGCAAAAAAGAACAGCATCCTCCAAGGAACATGGGCGATAAAACGAGATACACCTGTCAAAGGTCTTATAAATGCATAAAAAACAGAGTATAGGATATCAAACATAACACTTCTACTTATCACCTCATAAAAAAAACCATATATAAACCATGCTGCCAACCAAGAACAAAACAACTTGGCCTCTTCAAACAACAAGAGTTTTATTCCCTTATGATAACTTCTGATCGAATGATACAGCACAAAGAGTATCATTATGATATCTACAATCGTATATCTTGCCAATGTTCTCGCCGACCTTTCTATCTCTTATTCCTTCAAAGTCAGTAGTTGGATCCCTTCCTTAAAAATGACCGCTACCTTCTCTCCGATATCCACAACCTTCATAACATCCTTGGAATACTGCTTGGACACTGAACCGTAGACCACGGAATTGTCGGTATAATAGAGCAGTTTGCCCTTGTGAAAGAGAATGCCCAGGATCTCCGCCTGTGAAGACTTTTCCGCCAAAAACTGAAAGTCGTAGTTCAGCGTCTTGACCGAATTATCCGAAGCCAATACATAGATCTCCTTGTCCGTCGCCAGAATATCTTTGAGATTCAGCGTAAAGTCGAAGCTCGTCGTCTCCTCCATAGCCTTATCCCCCACAATGATGGAAGACACGTCCATCATCACAAACTTGTCCTTGCGAGGCACGATCCTGCCCAAGATCGCATTGTTCACCTGAGTTGCGAACTGCAACTCTCCCTTGTTCGTATAGTAGTAGACACTGTTGTCGAGAGAATCGGAATTTCGAAAGAATCCCGTGACCAAGAATGAAGTCGTATCCACCGGTTGGATCAGGGTGATGGTTACATTCGGGTAGGGCATATCCTTGACTTCCTTCCCGCTCTTCGAAAATACGCGGATCCCTTCCACATAGACATCCGTAAAATAATGGATGAGGAAACCTCCATCCTCCATCCCCACGATCCTCTTAGGCATATCTCCCGTCTTTTCTTGGGTGATCACACTGCCTTTTTCGTCAAGGATGAATATACTCTTTTTGGCGATATCCAAGACGAAGATACGGTTCTGCGAGGTGGAGATCGAGTAGTTGTCCGCATTGATCGTAACATCGAAGACTTCAATACCTTCGCTGTCGATCAGCCTCAACGAAAGTCCGTCATAGGTGAGAAGTCCGTTTTGAAATGAGGTTACAAAGCTATTGTTTGCATACGAAAACGGAAGATGGACCGTCTTGCTGTTCGTTGTGCGAAACATTCCACCCATCTTATCCAAGGTATAGGGATTAAACATCAGCATCAATATCAAAATCCCTATCATCAACACCGATTTCTTCTTCATCTGCTCTCTCCTGTCAAGCGACTTCCTACTGCCCTGTCAACAGCTCCAAGATCCGCTCAAGTTCTTCCTTTCCGTAGTATTCTATCACAAGTCTTCCTCTTCTCTCATCGCCTTGGAGTTCGACCTTGGTGTCAAGACGATTCTCCGCTTCTTCCAAGGCCCGTCTCAAAAACACATCCTCCCATACCGCCTGCTTCTTCTTATGTTTTTTGACCAAGGTCTCGGTCGAACGAACCGACAGCTTGTTGTCCAAGATGAGTTGAAGAAGTTTTTGTCTTTCCTCTTCGTCGCGGATCCCGGCCAAGGAACGACCGTGTGCCTCCGAGATCTCCTCCTTGAGGACAGCCTGCGTCGTCCTCTCATCCAACTTCAAAAGTCGAATGGAATTTGCCACATAGGAGCGACTCTTGCCGATGATCGACGCCAAGTCTTCCTGACGATAGGATTTCTCCTCCATCAAAACCTTCAAAGCCCGTGCTTCTTCGATCGGATTGAGGTCCTCCCTCTGAAGGTTCTCGATCAGGGACACCTCCCTGAAATCGTCCTCAGTGTGAACAAGGGCAGGAACGGTCTTTGCTCCGTTTAACAAAAGGGCGCGATACCTTCTCTCTCCCGCGATGATGATGTAGTTCTCGCCATCATATCTCACCAAGATGGGAGATAGGAGACCATAGCGTCTTATCGACTCCGCCAACTCCTTCAAAGCCTCGGGATCAAACTCCTTGCGAGGCTGATCGGGATCGGGGATGATCTTGCTTAAACTAAGTTCGACAACTTGCATTGCTACCAACTCCTACAGGGGTTCCTTGGACGGCTTACCCGCTTTTCTCGGATACTTCTTAGCCGTTGCCTCCACCTTCTTTATCACAAGGACATTGTGTGCGAGGTCGGTACCTTCCAAGGGGATCTCTACCTTCTTAATCAGTCTCGCTCCTAGGAGTTTGAGGGCGATCTTCGCCCCGTGAAGTTCCTCCTCGACTTGAGGGCCCTTCTGACAGAGAAGGATGCCTCCCTTTTTCAAAAATGGGATCGTATACTCCAGCAAGGTCGACAAATTGGCGACAGCCCTGGATACGGCGAAGTCATAAGCTTCCCTGTACAGGGGATCCCTTGCCAAGTCCTCAGCTCTGGAATGGACGTAATCGACCTTCTCCAAAGAGAGAGCTTCCCCCACCTTTTTTAGAAACTCGACCCTCTTGTTTAAAGAATCGAGCAAGGTGAGATGAAGATCTCCTCTCATGATCTTCATCGGAAGAGAGGGAAAGCCCGCTCCCGTTCCGACATCGATCAATCTCGCTCCGATCGGAATGTCATAGGCGTAAAGACAGGAGATCGAATCCAGAAAATGTTTGGTATAGACCTCGTCTTCCTTCGTAATATTCGTCAGGTTCATCACCTTATTGTATTGGAGCAGAAGGTCCTTGTATATCTCAAAGTCCCTCTCTATATCGGGACTTGACTCCATCTTCCAGGATGCCAGTCCCCGTCTTAATATCTCATTGTTCATACTGTCCTCTGTATCTTTTCCTATCTTCTCTATCTGTTTATTATACATGATTTGCGTGTGGAATAAAACTTAAATAGAAAAATTTGAAGAAATCCGTCCTTCTCGTGTCAACACCTCACAAGGGATGTCTTGTTTTTTCTGTTGTGTTACATAGTACAAAAACCTCTTAAAATCAACACTTCTAAGGATTTCTTTGGTGATTGCTCTGTTTTTTGATGCGGTGATCTCCATCTTGACTATACTTCTTCCTGAGCCGAATGTTGCTTCATATAGATCAGCAGCACCGAGATATCCGCCGGAGATACCCCCGAGATCCTCGAAGCCTGTCCGATATTGACGGGTTTGATCTCGTTGAGCTTCTGCCTTGCCTCCAAGCGAAGACCCGAGATCTCCTCATAGCGGATATCTTCCGGGATCATCCTCTTCTCCAGTTTTCGAAACGACGTTACCTGGTCGATCTGCTTTTTGATATAGCCTTCATACTTCGCCGTGATCTCCGCCTGTTTCTGCACCTGGACAGAGAGACCCTCGTCCGCACGACCCAGCTTTTTGAGGACGGCGTAATTCATCTCCGGCCTCTTGAGCACCTCGTAGAGCGAGATCGTCTTTGCAAGGGGAGACGCTCCTACCTCTTCCAGATACTCTGCAACTTCTTCAGGCCTTATCTTCTCCTTCTTCAGACGCTCGATCTCCCTCTCGATCTCCTCCTTCTTGCTCAAGAACTTCTCGTACCTCTCACCGGTAACCAGACCGATCTCATAGCCCAGTTCCGTAAGTCGCAGGTCCGCATTGTCCTGACGCAGAAGAAGACGGTACTCCGCCCTCGATGTCATCATCCTGTAAGGCTCGTTCGTGCCCTTGGTCACCAAGTCGTCGATCAGTACTCCGATATAAGCCGTCGCCCGATCGAGGATGACCGGTTCCTTGCCGTCGATCTTGCGCACCGCATTGATGCCCGCCATCAGACCTTGAGCCGCCGCTTCCTCATAGCCACTCGTTCCGTTGAACTGCCCCGCACTGAACAAATTCTCTACTCCCATGATCTCGAGCGAAGGTTTCAATCGCAGGGGATCGATGGAATCATATTCGATCGCATAGGCCGGCCTCATCATATGGCAGTTCTCCAGACCGATGACCGTGTGGTACATCTGAAGTTGGACCTCATACGCCATCGAACTCGAAAACCCCTGAATATAGTATTCTTTGGTGTCGAGACCCTCCGGCTCTACAAAGAACTGATGGCTCTCCTTGTCCGAGAATCGGACCACCTTGTCCTCGATCGAAGGACAGTATCTGGGCCCCTTACTGTCGATGAAACCCCCGTACATTGCGGAACGCTCCAGATTCTCACGGATGATATCGTGAGTCTTGGACGTCGTTCTCGTCAAGTAACACACGACCTTGTTTCCGCCCTCCAAACTGTCGTTCATAAACGAAAAAGGCTCGATCTCCTCGTCGCCTTCCTGAAGCTCCATCTTCGAAAAATCGATGCTGTCCGCATGGACCCTCGCCGGAGTCCCCGTCTTGAACCTTCTCAAAGGCAGGCCCAGCTCTTCAAGAGAGCTTGTCAACTCTTCTGATGGAAGCTGTCCGAGAGGACCGGAAGAAAAATTCACCTCTCCCATGTAGATCCTGCCCCTCAAAAAAACTCCCGTCGCGATAACAACCGCCTTCGCATAATACTCGCAGTTCAACCTGGTACGGACCCCCGACACCGACTTTCCGTCATGGATGAGCGACGTAACCTCATCCATGATCACATCGAGACCCGGGGTATTTTCGATCGTCTTCTTCATCTCCCTGTGGTAGAGGTTCTTATCGGCCTGCGCCCGTATCGACTGCACTGCCGGACCTTTGGAGGCATTCAAAGTCCTGCTCTGGATAAAACTCTTATCGATATTGACCCCCATCTCTCCGCCGAGGGCATCGACTTCCTTGACCAGCTGGCTCTTTCCCGTCCCGCCGATCGCGGGGTTGCAGGGCATATGACCGATGGCCTCCAAAGACATCGTTACAAGAAGGGTCTTCTTGCCCAGGCGCGCCGATGCAAGCGCCGCTTCACAACCGGCATGGCCGGCACCTATTACTACAATATCGTAATCTCCTGCATGAAAATACATATAACTTCCATATTCCTTTCTACTATCTTCAACAGGCGGTTCCTTCCGCCATTCTGTAAAGACATACGCTGTTTCCAAGTTTTTTGTTCTATTTTTTTGGGCGATCCTTTCCGCCCTTTTGTACAGATCCTACTCTTCTTCCTCCCTATCCAAGATATGCACGACCTTGAGATAGATCAGAGCATCGAGGACGATGATTCCTATAAGATACAGGAGAGAGACCTCTCCTCCCGAAATAAAACCGATCCGATACAAGACCACCGCCGTCAACAGAGCGATCAGAACCAGAGCGAGGAGCAAATAGACCGTCTTCTTCCAACCCCTTGTACAGACGGAACTCCAAACAAAATAAGCAGATCCCGTCACACTCAAGGCCAATTTGAAAAAACTCCTGTCCCACTGTTTAAAAAAGATCGACAGGATCCACAGTACGATAAAACAGGTCCTCAGTACATTAAGACCTACCTTCTTACGTTCCATAGAGATAACCCCTTATCCTCTGTTCTTTCCCCAAAAAGCGACACACACGCAGCCCTTGCCCGTATGCGAACCCACAACGGGGCCGATCTCCGTGATCAGGATCTCCGGCTGATACTTCTTGCAGAGATCCAAACTTCTCAGCATCTCCTCCGTCTTTTGGGCCTCCTCCTTAGCCTGCGCATGGAAGATCACGATCTCCCTGTGTTCATCCGGCTCCCACATCGCCTCAAACTTTTGGGCCAAGTTCTTCATCTTTGCCTTGTTTCCTCGACACTTGTCCACCACCTCGAGCTTGCCTTCCTCATTGACCCGAAGGATGGGCTTCACGCTCAACACCGTACCGATCGAGGCTGACACCGCACTGATACGGCCTCCTCTGGCAAGGTGCTTGAGATCATCGACACTGATCCAGTGCACGATCTTTTTGGAGGCCTTCTCCGTGACCCAGGTCGCGATCTCCTCCATCGATGCTCCGTTTTCACGCATCTTCGAGGCAATATAGACTGCAAGACCTTCCCCTCCCGACGCGCAGAGGGTATCGACCGCCATCATCTTCACCTCGGGAAACTCCTCCTGCAGATTGCGGATCGCAAGAAGAGAGGCTCCATAGGTCCCGCTCATCCCCGAAGAAAAGCCCAGATAGATAAAATCCTTTCCCTGACGGGCAAAATCACGAAACACATCCTCGAAATGATTCGGTGTAACCTGACTCGTCGTAGAGTTCAAACCTGACTGTAGAGCGTCATAAAACTCCTTCGCCCCGTACTCCCTAAAGTCATAATGATGTTGGTAAGAGCTTCCTCCTATATGAAACTCCATCGGAATGACGGTGATCTCATGCTCCTCTATCAGATCCGGTATAAAATCCACCGTCGCATCCGTTATGATCTCAAATATTCCTGCCATCTGTTCTTCCCTTCCTTCTGTTTATTTATCAAGCTGTAACAAACAGCCCACTTTTTCAAGGCAATACCCTGCAAGACACATAAGTTCTCCTCTCATGTTCAAAAAACAGCTGTAAAAAAGATATCCCTTGCATAATATTGTTTTTATATTTATTTACTTGAGTTTTTAGGAAACACCGCACAAAGGCAACCCTTCGATTTTATAAAACACAAGGGTTTGTCCTATCAATATTTGTAACAATTTCAACCTTCGGAATCGATTTTATGCTGATTTTTCAAATTATGCGGTATTGCCTTTATAGTATTATCTATTCGAATTGACAGGTTGAGCACTTTGAAGTATAGGCTCATATCCTGTTTTTTGGTAATGATATGTTCTGTATACCCGGCACTTCAAACGGAGAATAGTATTACTGACGCACCGAGGGCGACTTCAGCCTCAGAACTTCTTCTCCAGCAATGCTCCCGTCCCTCTTCCCGATGTAGAAAGTTCCGCTTGTAAACCTCTTCCACAGGCACACAGGAAGTGTGCTCTTTTACTTCCCGATACAGAAATTCTTAAATATCGTATCGAGCAGATCCTCCGAGACCGACTCGCCTGTGATCTCTCCGAGAAAGTCCCAGCAGTTTTTGAAATCGGTCTCCAAGATATCCAGAGGCAATTCTTCCCTGATCGAACGCAAGGCATCCTCACTGCTTTCGATCGCCTTGGTCAAAGCATCTTTATGCCGTACATTCGTCAACATCCCCTCACGATCGATCACGACCTCTCCCTTGAAGACAAGGTCCTTGATCATCCTCTTCAAGGCATCGATCCCCTCTTTTTTCAGGATCGAAGTCTCAAGCAGCCTCTCCTGCGTACCCAATTCCCTCCTCGTCCAAAGAGAAGGCAGGTCGGTCTTGTTGAGCAGGAGGATGCGTTTCTTGCCCTCGCTCATCGTCAGGATATCCCTGTCTTCCTGCGTCAGTTCCCTCGATGTATCAAGGATGAGCAAGACGAGATCGGCCTCTTCCATCATCTGCTTGGAGCGTTCCACCCCGATCTGTTCCACGATGTCCTCGGTGACACGGATCCCTGCCGTATCTATGATGCGAAGCGGTATCCCCTCTATCGTGATCATCTCCTCGATCACATCTCGGGTCGTACCCTCAATATCGGTAACGATCGCCCTCTGCTCCTCCAACATCTCATTGAGGAGGGAAGACTTGCCGACGTTGGGCTTGCCGACGATCGCCGTCTTCAAACCTTCCTTCAACATACGCCCCGTCTCAAAGGTAGAGAGGAGCTCCTTCATCTGCTCGCGGATATCTTTCATACTCTCGTAGAGTTCCTCGTAGGTAACCTCGGGAGTATCCTCTTCGGGAAAATCGATCGCCACCGTGATCTTGGCGACATCTTCCGTCACCTTATCGCGGATCTTCTTTATCTTTGTCGACAAACTACCCTTTAGTTGACTTTGGGCCACCGTATAACTCCTGCTCGTCTTTGCCGAAACGATATCTTGGATCGCCTCCGCCTGGGACAGGTCGATCCTTCCGTTCAAAAAGGCCCTCTTGGTAAACTCGCCCGGCTCCGCCATCCTCGCTCCGTTGTGCAGGACCCATTCCAGGACGAGCCTTGTCGCTATCATCCCCCCGTGGCAGTGAAGTTCGACCACATCCTCCGTAGTATAGGTATGGGGCGCCTTGAGATAGACCGCCAGCACCTCATCGAGCTTCTCCTCCTGTTTTACGATATGACCGTAAAGAAGCCTGCCCGGATGATCACCGAGTTTTTTGCCCCGAAACGAAGAAAAAACCCCTTCTCCCACCTCCAAGGCGAGCTTTCCGCTTATCCTTATGATCCCTATCCCGCCCTCTCCGGGAGCGGTAGCGATCGCAGCTATGGTATCATCGATATAATACATCTCTCATCCCTTCCTCTATCGGTTTCTCTTCTCCAAGTCCAGGAGAAACTCCTTGCGTTCCAGTCCTCCTCCGTAGCCGACGAGTTTCCCGTCTTTTCCTATCACCCTGTGGCAGGGAATAACGATGCTGATCGGATTTCTGTTGTTCGCCATACCGACCGCCCTCACCGCCTTGGGGTTTCCTATACGTTGCGCGATCTGTGCGTAGCTCACAGTCTCTGCGTAACCTACCTTGCACAGCTCTTCCCATACCTTCTTCTGAAAGTCGGTGCCTTCCGCACGCAAAGGAAGGCTGAACTCCCTTCTTCTTCCCTCGACATACTCCTCCAGCTCCTCCCTTGCCTTTTCCAACAAGGGACAGGTCCGATAAGTCCCTTCCAAGTCCAATGTTCCAAAAGAGATCGAAGTGATATATCCTTCATTACAACTGATTGTCATCTCCCCCAAAGAAGAAATGAAAAAGGTTTGGTAATACAACATAGGCTCTCCTTACTGATTTTTATACGATCTGTTTCATTGCTACATAAATACTGTTATCCTCCAATAAAACTATTGTCCTATCTGTCTGGGATTTTGAAAATTCGTTCCATCCGCTACGAACAGCAAATCGCCGGTATCAACAATGCTATGAATAACCGCATGGCTATGATCTTCAACAACTCAAATATTTTTGGAAGCTCTATCCTCAGACATCCTGTTTCGATCGGATAACAGCTTAGATTCTTCCTTCCTATTTTATCAAATTTCAAATTTTTTGTATAGGATGTAAAAATCCCGCCTTTTTTACTTGTTTTTGATAGATTTTGCCCATATATATCGATTTTTCGATGACGAAAAACTATGTTGTCTTCTATGGGTCACAGATTGTTTATATCCACAACTCAAAGGAAGAGTAGTATGACACGAAACATAAGGTTTGTGAAAACATTGATTTTATAGGATCTTTGCACTTAAAAAACAACAAAACCATCCCAAGATCTATCTTTGTGCAACATCTGTACGGACTATCACTTCGATTGAACAAGACCGATCTTCCCTTATTTATAATTTTAAAACAGAATCCAAGCATAATATCAATGCATATTCAAAAGAGTCCAAACCGAAACTTCTGACATCGTACTGCGCTACATCCGCCAATGAATCCGCTGTAAACAAAATTTCTCCCCATATAACATCTCTGAATTTCGTAACAGATGCCAGTGCGGAACATTCCATTTCAACGACGGAGCAACCTTCTTCTATTCTATATTGGACTAATTCTACCGTTTCTCTATAAAATCCATCCGTTGTCCAAGTGACCACTTCCTTATATTTCAAGTTATGCTCTCTCAATGTCTCCTCGATTGCTTTTAATGCCTCCTCACTTATTTCAACAAATCTGGAAGGTTCCAAATAGTGATAACTTGTTCCTTCATCCCTGAGAGCCGATTTGGGAACCAAAAAATAGTTTTCCGGAAAATCTTCCAGAACCCCACAGGAACCTGCACTGATCACTTTTTCGACACCATAGGCAATCAACCAGTCCAAAATCTGTGCAGATGGTGCAGAACCCATGGGAGCCTGAACCAAACATACTTCCTCGCCTTTATAGTCAACGATATAGATCGGATATTTTTTTGTGATCGAATCGAATTCAGCTACCTTTACAGCCCTTTCTTCCTCGGCAAATTTATCTATATATTCCCCTAAAAAAGCATAGACACATCTTTTGGGAAGATTTAAATTCAGATTTGCATGCCCCGGCATAATTACCGATTGCGGTTTGTCATCAAATTCCAAAATAGGAAATTCACTCTTGTGTATACTCATGGCTTCACCTCATAAAATTGTTCTATAATTACCTATTGTACCCCTTTCATATGCTTTTCGGATCCTACGATTTTAAATCGTCTTCCTCCTCCTATACTATTCTTCTTTTAAATTATGGATATAAACGATGTGTAACTCAAAGAAGACAAAACGATCTTTCATGGTCGAAAATAGATATGACCTCACTTCTATCGGAACTATTCGTCGATATTCAAGCAAATAACCTTCTTAGGGCAGCTTACCGACCTTCTTGAAAACCTAATTCACAAAACTCTTCCCACAATCTGTTTCCCTGATAAGGCACACAGTCCTGCACCCAATACCACCAGAAATAGCCTCCCACATAGTTTGGGGTATATCGGGGCATTCGGTAGTAGGAGCTCATCCTCCGCTTTTTAACCTCCTCTTCTTCGTGAAGATCGGAGCAGCCGCATTCTCCGATCCCCAGCTTTACACCCGGAAAGTCTTCTTCCAACTGCCGAAATACCCTGCTCCAATCCGGGAGATAGCTTCCGTTATCATCCTCGTAGTAACTTACGAAGAGATAGTCCAGCTCTTCTTTGACAGAGGGAGGAACATAGAGATTCAACCACTCTCGCATTTGATCCTCCTGCCCTTCCGGAGGTGTGTAATAGGCGGTCAGAGCTGTCTTTGCGCCCTTCTCCGACAGAAGAGAGTGCGCCGCTACCATCTTGTCCGCGATCAATTCGGGGTCATCGCCCAACCAACCTTGACCGTTGATCTCATTGCCCACCTCCCAGATATCGACATAGTCGTTCAATTCCTCATAGGAAGATAGAAACCTGTCCCGATAGGATCCCACCGTCTTATACTCTGCCATATCATAGGAATCTACAGGAGTTGCCATCACAAAGGCGACCTCGTGGATCTGTTTGAACAAAGCCCGGTACTCCTTCGGCTCCATCTCCTTTGACATCACGATCCTCACCGTAGGTTTGACGGGAAGCGCCTCAAGAGCGTTGACGACCTCTTGCGCCGTCTTATCCTCATACCAGGAATCATCGACGGTGAGCCCGTAGATCCATCCGAGTTCTTCCTCCTTCCCGCTTTCTCCGTTGAAGAGAACAAAGAGCAAAACTCCCGCCAAGAGCAATATCCATAGGCCTGACTTCTTTATCTTCAATATCCGAGCCTCCTTTATATTGTCTTCACTAAGGCAACAGCGATCATAAACCATACTATACCATCTTCCCCTTGGAGCATTGATACCAATCTCTCATTCCATGGAAGATGATATGCTCTGCCGCCTGCATTTTCCGCTTCCCTGTACGAACGTTTTTTATACTGTAAATTGACAGGTTGAATGTTTTGAACTACCATCCTCCGTTTTTCAGTTCTGTATATTAGGCATCTCAAACGGAGGACAGTATTTTTTGTATTATTTGTATCATGGGATCCAATCAACAAAACCCGAGAAATATCTTCTCGGGTTTGTATCCATATCGGTCTTATTCTTATTTTTTGAGTGCGATAACGACCCTTCGATAAGGCTCCTTGCCTTCGCTGTAGGTCGTTACATAGGGATCGTCCTGCAAGACGGAATGAGCAATCCTTCTCTCATAGGGATTCATTGCATCGAGCTTGATCGTTCTTCTCTGCTTTGCTGCCTGACGAGCCATCTTCTTGACATAGTTCGTCAAAGACTCTTCCCTCTTTTGACGATAGTCCTCCACGTCGACCATCACCCTTTGATAATCTTCCAATTCCTTGTTCACCGCCAAGTTTGTCAAAAGCTGAAGTGCATCCAAGGTATCTCCCCTTCTTCCGATAAGGTAGGACGCATCTTCGCCCTCGATCTTGGTATGCAACACCTCTTCTTCATCTTTGCTTAAGGAGAAGCTACAGTTGAGGCCGGATACTTCAAACAGCCCTTTTAAGAAGGCATCGGCAGCGTCTTTGGCTCTGGTATCTTCCAATAAGGTAGCCCTGATCTTACATTCTTTCGAGCCGAACAAGCCCAAAAACTTCGAGGTTTCTTCGATCACTTCGATCTTCAACTTATCTCTTGTCACATTGAGTTGCAAAATGGCTTCTTGGATCGCTTCTTCTTTTGTTTTTCCGATCGTTTCAACAGACTTCATCATTATTTTCTCCTTCCACTGACAATTTTTTCTTCTTCTTTGGCAAGTGTCATCCTTTCCACTACCTTACGTTGTGCGATAGAAAACAGTGTCGATACCGCCCAGTACATGGACAGTCCGGCAGGAAATTGACGTCCCCAGTAAAAGATGAACAAGGGCATCATGTAGGTCATGGACTTTTGCATCCCTTCTCCCGGATTTTCCTTCTCGGGCTCCTTGCCTTCCTTCTTCTTCTCATGTTTTACCATCATCATCTTAGAATCTATAAACTGAGAAAGAGCTGCGATCAAAGGGAAAATAAAGGGTACCGCAAATCCTCCCACCATGATGACATCGGGGTTCTTGAGGTTCTCGAGCCAGAGGAAACCCGTATCCGCCGCATCGTAGAGCGCCTGTGTCCCGAACACGTAGAGGACGGGATCTCTCAATACCTTGAACAGTCCGAATAAGATAGGCATTTGGATCAATAGGGGAAGACAACCCATCATAGGGTTGACATTGTGCTCTTTGTACAATTTCGATGTAAGTTCCGCCTGCTTGTTTTTGTCGTTGGGATACTTTCTCTGGATTTCTTGAACCAAAGGTTGTATCTTGTTCATCTCCATCATCGACTTGTTCTGAGACAAGGTCAGAGGAAGAGTTGCCAGCTTTACAATGATCGTAAATAAGATAATGGAAACCCCATAGTGTCCTACAAGGTTGTAGAGGAGCTTCAAGAGCATTCCCAGTAAATTTGCAATTGCCGTTGTCAAATTTATAACCTCCTACTGTTTTTCTGTTTTTTCGGGAACCGGATCGTATCCGCCTTCGTGAAAGGGATGGCACTTCAATATGCGTTTGAGTGCAAGATACGTTCCACGAAGGATCCCGTGTTTTTCAATCGCTTCTATGCTGTAAGCCGAACAAGTCGGAGAAAATCTGCAACTTGGCGCCTTCATCGGAGATATAATAAGCTGATATCCCCGTATCAAGCCTATTATAATCTTTTTTGCTATCTTTGTCATCTCATCATCTTTGTTTTTCGAAATAAATGTTTTACGGAATGTCTCAATTCGTTGTAATCAGCTTCCTTCGCGCCGCTTCTGGCGATCCATACAAAGTCATAGCCCTCTCGAACTCCCTGCATCAAGCGAAGGATCTCCTTGAGCCTTCTGCGAAGTTTGTTTCTCTCGACGGCCTTCCCGTATTTCTTTGAAATGGAAAAACCCACCCTGTTGCTCTCTGTTCCATTCTTGTAATAATAGAGAACAAACTGTCTGTTTGCAAAAGACTTACCCTTGTGATACACCCTCTTAAACTCTTCATTCTTCTTTAAACTTGAAAAATCCATCTTTCGACCTCGGTTAACAAAACGTGAAAAAAAAAGGCCACATCTCACTGAGCGGCCTTTTTATTAAGCAGATAGTCTTTTTCTACCTTTTGCTCTTCTTCTTCTAAGTACATTTCTTCCGGTCGGAGATTGCATTCTTTTTCTGAATCCGTGTACTTTTTTTCTTTGTCTCTTCTTTGGTTGATAAGTTCTTTTCATTCTATCCACCGCCTTCCTTTTCCAAAATACGAACTTGGTTTAAAGTCAAATTCCGCATTTTTACATTATAGAGGTATTATAAGTCCGCGGTTGTAATATGTCAAGAATTTTTTTCATCTTTTCTGCGCTTTCATTCGTTATAGAAATACCGCACGAAGACAGAGCATCCGTTTTCCGTCGTTTTTAGGGTGGCATCAAACACAGGAAGAACTTGATCCTGCCGTGTTTTGATACATTACGTAAACCTTGTGAGATCAAGGAAGTACCGCACAAAGATACAAAAGGAAACAGCTACAAAGACGAACTCCTGACTCCCCTTTGAATCTATTAAAGTACAAAAGCTTATCATATCAATATTTTTGAGAACTACATCCTTCGTATAATATTTATTTTTAGAATTATACGGCATTGCCAAAATTGTCTGCCTTTGTTTCACAAAATACAGAAACCCTGCCTTTCGAAAATGTATCCGACCCGAAAAACGGGTTCCGTTCCGATTTTTTAAAAGATGCGACATTTCCTTCAATATATTTTTTCGATCTGCACGGTATTACCCTAGGCTCTCTTCTCAAAATACCTTTGAAGCGAGAGTTTGTCAAACGCCTTACCTACGACAAGGAAGATCCCCGCTCCCAAACCTGCCTGGATCATATTCTCCGGAACCGATTGCAGAGCTACGATCATACTCGACTTCAAGATCGAACCTCCCACAAAGTAGCCTCCTACCATTACCAAACTTCCTGCGATCAGAGCCGTAAACAGTCGGATCGAAAAAAACGCTCCTCCCTCTTCTTTACGAAAGGCGATGCTTCCCGCAACATAACCCATACAGGCCTTGATGATGAGGGTGAACGGAGCCCAGTGTGCATAGCCCGAAAAAATATCGGCAAGCATCGAGCCTATTCCTGCGGCGATCAGTCCTTTTTTTCTGCCGAAGAAGATCGCGACCAAAAAGATCATACTGTCTCCCAAGTGAATATACCCGCTGGTCATCGGAACGGGGATCTGGATCGACATCGTACTCACGGTAACGAGCGCGATCAGAAGAGCACTTAAAACCAAATCTCTTACATCCTGTCTTTGCTGTTTCATCTTTCATTCTCCTTTTCTGTTTTTATCGGGGATGTTGCCGACCTCTTGTAAAGATATCCTCCGTCCGCACTCCCGACCTCCTACCTACCATTATAGCCGGATGGGAAAATTTGAATAGGATATCGGCAAAATTTATCCGATTGTATCGATACAATTTTTGATATTGGAGATATGAGCTTTGCAAAAAGAAAAAAGAGGCAAATAGTTTTATATTTGTTAAAAAAATATTTTTCTTTCGATCTCACCTTCGTTTTCTCTTCTTCCTGTGAATGATTTCTTGAATTTATCCACAAGATTATGTTGAAGTTTTTTCCAAGTTTTGTTATATTATTTTTGCATGTGGATAACTTTGAAGGATCTATCCACTTTATCCACATTATGTTTATAAGTATGTGGATAAGAGGTATTTTTTCTTACCTATCCACACAGATTTATGATCATCGATCGTTTATCCACAGGTTATGGACAACCGATCTTTTTCTATCCGATATCCGCTTTATCCACATCTCTTTACACAGGATAGGGATCTTATCCCGATACTTAACCACAGGGTCTTTTCGACAGTGATCCCTGTATTGATCCAAGATATTTTTTGTGGATAAATGAATTTTTTCACTAGGGGGAACCAATGAACGTTTTTGACTTATGGGCTTCGATCAAAGAAGCCTACAGAACCCAAGCTCCTTCCAAACACTCCTTTGATACTTTTATCGAGCGTTTGGATCCTTTGACTATAAAAAACAACTGTCTTATCTTGCTTGCCGACGGCTCGTTCATCTACGAAACCGTCGTAAATACGCACTTGAGACCCTTGCAGGAGATCTGTGACAAACAGACCAACCGCACGATCAAACTCAAGATCATCGCTTCCATAGAAGAGATGGAAGAGGACTCTTCGGAGGAAAAACGTTCGGAGACCTTCTCGAACAATGTTACCCTCATTCCGAAATACACCTTCGACAGCTTCGTCATCGGAAAGAGCAACCAATTTGCACATGCGGCCTGTATCGCGGTTGCGGACTCTCCGTCCAAAGCTTACAACCCTCTCTTCATCTACGGAGGAGTAGGGCTCGGCAAAACCCACCTGATGCACGCCATCGGAAACCACATCCTTTCCAAAAACAAGGATGCCAAGATCCTCTACCTCTCGTCCGAAACCTTTACCAACGAGCTGATCAACTCCATCAAGGACGATACTAATGAAGAATTCAGAAGTAAGTATAGAAGAGATGTCGACGTGCTTCTGATCGATGATATCCAGTTTATTGCAGAAAAAGAAGGGACCCAAGAAGAGTTCTTCCATACCTTCAATGCCCTCCACGGAGCCAACAAGCAGATCATTATCTCCAGCGACCGGACTCCCAAAGAGATAAGGACCTTGGAAGATCGTCTGCGTTCCAGGTTTGAAATGGGTCTGATCGCCGATATCCAATCTCCGGACTACGAAACCAGGATCGCCATCCTTCGCAAGAAGGCTCAGGCGGAAAACAGGGAAGTGCCCAACGATGTCATCGAATACATCACCAAGCATATCAAATCCAATATCCGAGAACTGGAGGGTGCTCTGACCAGGATCTTCGCCTTTGCGGATCTGACCAAGAAGGAGATCAACTACGAACTTGCCAAGGAGGCTCTCAAGGACATCTTCGACATCAACCGAAACGTCGAGATCACCCCTGTACTTATAAAGGAAAAGGTGTCTCACTTCTTCTCGGTAAGAGTCGAAGACTTCAGTTCCAAAGCCCGAAAAAGAGAGATCGCCTATCCCAGACAGGTGGCGATGTACTTATGCCGGGAACTTACTCCTCTCTCCCTTCCCAAGATCGGCAGTGAGTTTGGAGGCAGGGACCACACTACGGTCATCCATGCCTGCGAAAAAATAGCCAACGAGATCTCCACTGATGAGAAGACAAGGAAACTGATCGAGCAGTTGAAGAAGGATATCCATAACTCCTAGGAAGATACCGGTCAGGAATGGGGGCAACTCCTTCAAATAACGAAAGTAGCGCACAGAAACAAAGAGGTTTATCGATCTTATCGATATCAAAGGAAGAAATAAAGAATGTTCAACAGGAAGGTAGCTGCCTCTGTCTCAAAAATTAAGAGACCGAGCAGCCTTCCTATGGCTTCCGTGAAGGGAACCCGATCCCTGCATGATCCACCAAAGAAGGCTTTATGAAAAAAGACCTTGACAGATCTCCTTCATACATTTTTACCTTCGTTATTGTATTAACGATTTGAACTTTTTCCTCCTTTGTTGCTACTTCCAAAAACAAACTCTCGGCTCATAGTTTGTTTCCGATGTTTTTTTCGTATATTTCAAGACTTTTACATAAGATCCGAAGCCTTCGTCCACCCCTTCTTTATCCACAATCGGCCTCATTTTTCTCAATCTTATCCACAGTCGGATTCGAATTCTTTTTCATCCGTCCTTCCGCATCCTACCTACTTATCCACTTATCCACAACACCTACTACTACTACTATATATTGTTTATTATTTATATTTATACAAACCGATTTGTAGTATAATAAAAATCAAAGAGAACAACCTATGGAATCTTCCACTTAAAAAAACATCAAAGAAGACCATCTATTACAACCGGAAAGCATATCTGCTCTAGTAAGAGACAAAGAATGATTTTGAATTCTACGGATCACAACGAAAAGAAATGTCGTACAAAGGCAAACTTCCGGTTTTACAATAAGGGTGTAAAGGCAATACCGCACAAATATGAAATTTTGATTTTCCTATTGATTTGCAAGAAATAAAACCTTGTAAAATCAACAATTTAGAGAATTCAGTACTTATATAAAGATGACTTTACGATGTTTTTTCTAATTATGCGGTATCTTCTAAAGTATAAAAGTTTGAGATATTAACATGTTCAACCATTTGATCCTTCGTATAAGAGTGGTCCTATGCAGATTTTTCAAATAATGAAGTGTCTTAACATCTTCTATTTAAGCCATAAATATCTTAAAGTTGTATTTCACAGAGGATGAAACAAATATTCGTACGTCACAGGATCGATATGATCGCTCTTCTATCGGACAATTTATCATTTATCGAGGAGGTATTTCTATGCAAGACCTTAGACTGAGGATAGGATCTTTGGATCAAAACATCGGATTCTATTACAAGAACCTTGTAACCCAAGAAGTATATTCCCATAACGAAAAGGAACTTTTTATCCCTGCAAGCGTGATCAAGCTTCCCGTCCTTGTCGGAGTCTTTTGGCTCGCCTACCAAAAGAAGCTGAGCCTGGAAGATACGCTTTTTGTCAAGGAAGAAGACAAGTTGCCGAGTTGCGGGGCCTTGAATTCATTCAGCAGAGAGATCGAAGTCGATCTTTTGACCCTTTGCAGATTGATGATCACCATCAGCGACAACACTGCGACCAACCTCCTTATCCGTTACTGCGGGCAGGATGTGCTCAATGAACTCTTTTATCGGATGAATCTTAGAGACACCTTGATCAACCGCCTTCTCTTCGATGAAGAGGCCTCCTCGAAGGGGATCGAAAACCAGACCACAGCCTTCGATATGGGTATCCTGCTCGAGAAACTCTATCGAAGGCAGATCCTGAATGTCGATGCCTGTGACAGTATCCTCGAGATCCTCTCCAAACAACAGATCAATCACAAGATCAAGGAGAGGCTGCCTCAGGGGACACGGGTAGCTCACAAGACGGGAGAGGACAGCGGGATCTCCAATGATGTCGGGATCATCTATGCAAGAAGGCCCTTTGTTTTGTCGATCTTTTCCAAGGATGCCGACATTTACAAGGTCAATGATTTTATGCGAAACATCAGTTATGAATTTTTTGAGAGAAATGATGGACCGGATGTCAAGTAGAGGGTCCGAGATATTGTTCTCTCGAATGGTTTGGGGAAAGGACAAAAGATGAACGAAAAGATGAAAATGATCGAGGAGCTGACCGACAACCTCTCCATGGGACTGATCTACCTCAACGAGGAAAGAAAGATCCTCCTGTGTAACCGCAGGGCGAGGGAGATGACCGGTATCCACTTTGACAACAAAAACCATACCCATGAAGAAGGCGATCTACAGGAAGGGGACATCGTTCTCATAGCAGACAATGAACTGGGAGCCGATGACGGAGAACTGAACCTTGAAGATCTCAAAATCCTCAATCTCGAAGACCCTAAGATCAAAAAAGGAGATATGCTTCTTGTGGCAGGTGTCTACAAAACACAGAGTGTCAAGCCTGTCTACAAATACATTAGGGAACGTCAATTGAGCCTTCCCTTCAAACTCGAGACGAACTACTTGGGCTTTGATCTGCATCTTTGTATCGATCCGAAGGAAAAAAACATCACTATACGTGTCAATGACAGAAACTATGAGATGAACTTTTATCGCTCGATCGGACACATGGTCGCCATTGACGGCAAAAGCGGGAAGATCAAGTTTTTTCAACTCCCGGGCTACAGTGCAAGAAAAGAAGAGATCGCCTACCTTCTCAGAGGAAGAAGGTTTTTGGAAAAGAAGAACAACTCCAACCGTCTTCCCGTCATAGGAAAACACCTCCTCGATGTCTTCGAACCCAGTGAACTCACCGATAAGATCGCCGATGTTATGGAGGAGAGGAGACCTTCGATCAGGGACTGCCTCTACGAGATCAACAAAAAACTCTTTCTCTGCTCCCTTATCTCTTCCAAGGACGAGAAGGGAGAGATCAATGGGCTGTTTATTGCCCTTGAGGATGCGGCGGAGCTGGAGAAGATGTTGGAAGACAGAAACAGCATTATTGATAAGATCGAACAGACTTATAAGGTGCATGAAAAGGCTCAACCCTGTCTTCCTCAAGATGTACTCAGCGGTTTTGTCGGAAGGAGCCCTTCTCTTCAGCACATCAAATACCTTGCCTACAAGGCCTCGAAGACGAGGTTCAACGTTATTATCACGGGGGAGAGCGGAACGGGAAAGTCCTATCTGGCACGTGAGATCCATAACTTGGCTTCTTCCGATACACCCTTTGTTGAAGTCAACTGTAATGCGATTGCTCCCACGCTTTTTGAGAGCGAACTGTTCGGTTATGTCGCAGGAGCTTTTACGGGAGCTTCTCCTCAAGGAAGGGCGGGATACTTTGAAGTGGCAAGGGGAGGGACCTTGTTTTTGGACGAGATCGGAGAATTGCCTTCGGAGATCCAGGCAAAACTCCTCCAAGCCCTCCAGACCAAGGTCATCTATCGGGTAGGATCCTCCAAACCCGTCAAGGTCGATGTAAGGATCATCACAGCGACCAACAAAAATTTGGAGGAAGAAGTCGAAAAGGGACGGTTTCGCCAAGACCTCTTCTATCGGATCAATGTATTTCCCATTGAGATCCCTCCCTTGAGAGAGAGGAAGATCGATATTTACTTCCTGGTCGAACAGATTCTGCGTCGATTGTGTGAGCAATATCAGATCGCAGAGAAACAGTTCTCGGGGGAAGCGCTCAAGAAGATGGCGAACTATCATTGGCCGGGAAACGTAAGAGAACTCGAAAATGTCATCGAACGCTCCATCGTCCTCTGCGAGTCCAAACTCATCCATCCCGAGCACATCAATATTGCCGAACGTGAGGGGACGATCACGATGAAGGAAAGGCTCCAAAAGGAGGAAGAAAGGATATTGCGGGAATGTCTATGCAGACATAACAACAACTCCTTAAAGGTAATGCAAGAGCTTGATATCTCCAAGTCCTCCTACTATGAAAAATGCAAAAAGTATGGGATAGATACGAAGATGTAGCAAACCAAACACTTGAAAATGGAAATAAGTAGGAATGATAAGATAAACTTTGTTTCCAGCTTATTTTCAGAAAAAAAGAGCCGAAAGGCTCTTTTTTTGATTTTAGATCGCTCCTTCTTCTCCAATACGGGTGAGAAGGAGTGTATTCCCCTAGAAATTCTTTAAGATCTCTTCTTCAAACAAGATGGCACCTTCTGGAGTCAAGAGGCAGGGAATACCCATATATCCGTTTTTTCGTGCATCCTCGAACTCCGCCCGGTGATCTCTCAGGGCAGTAAATTCCTTTAGGTTCTTCATCGATTCCGTGATATTGACAAACTCAAACTCGACGGATCTCTTCTCC
>JAUMWQ010000256.1 GCA_030529565.1 Filifactor alocis
GCAAGCTTCCTGCTTGCACTCAGTTCGCTGCGGCTGTCGCGCCAGGGCATCAGCGCCATCGCCAATGCATTTTCAATGATCGTCGCCTTTGTCTCCGGAATTTTTGTTCCAGCCGACTTTCTTCCGAGCTTCGTCGTCGATCTCTCTAAGTTTTTCCCGGCATATCACAGCGTACAAGTCGTCAAAAACGCGGGACTTGAATGGGGACAAATCGCATACTACCTCGGGATGCAACTTCTCTTCGCTGTCGTATTTGCTCTGATCGCAGTCTACTTCAGCCGTAGCCGCCGACAGAACATCGTTCGTACGACGTAGGCATCCTCCAATCTCTTCAAGCGAAAGACAGCCGTCGCAAGCGACGGCTGTTAAATCCATATTGAGGCGTCGGTACATAACAATGCCGACATGAGAAATTCCGGCCGACGTTAATAATTCATTATTAGTAAGATAGACGGAAAATGGCGGTCGTCCGAAAGGCTTGTTCATTGACGGCGCGCCCAGCGAATGAAATCGAATTTTGGGCGGCCTCGTGCACCTCGGCTCGCTTCCTCATAAACTTTACCAAAGTATTCAAAACGCACCTAACCGTCCTCTTTTGCGATCAGCATGGCATCCCTTTTTCATTTCAGAGGTTAAAATCCTCATTCTTCATCTCAAAAAGTTGTCATCGCTTATCTCATATTAATCCACTCAAAGTACGATTCAACGCGATTTGTACTACACTTTCAGCATAATATCCGGCTTCTTAGCAAGGTGCTGGAGTTAACCGCAGCACCTAATACAAAAATTTTCTTCGAGCTGCCGGGTGGGAAATGGCACATTTTTTTAACATTACGGACTTTTTTCAGGAGAATCATTGCAAGGAGAGAGATTATTACTCAATCAAATTGATCCCCGATTAACAAAACTCTTCGCATTTTATGTCTACTTGCTTGACTATAGCCCACTTCTGACTGTGCTTCTAATACCTGATTCAGAATCGTCTCCAAAAGCTTGAAAATGACTTATCTGGACCATTCGCGAATAATCCTTGAATCACATCGCTATCTAGTGTAATCTGTGATTGAACCACTTTATCTGTCCTCCTTTTCTTTTGTTTCACACGATAGAATTTAGATTTGAGATGGTGGCTCAATTTTTTACACCGTTCTAGGGATGTTATCTATATCCCATTTTATAAATATTCCAGAAACGGATTATGAAATCTGTAAAAGTTGCAAGAAGATTATTGAATGTGGTGGCTGTATAGCCTTAGCTTGGGATACGACTGTAGAGGATTGTTCTTGGAAACAACAAAATATTGGATTATATAATAGTATCAATAGTTTGAGGATGTGAGCGGTATGATGTAAGTGAGGGAATACTATGCACGAGAAGATAATTGTTTTTAAAAACGTAACAAAAACATATGGGGAGGTATGTGCGTTACATAAACTGTCTTTTGACATTCCTGAAAACAAAATTGTTGGTTTAATTGGTGCAAACGGAGCTGGAAAAACAACGATTTTAAAACATATAATCAAATATCTTCATCCTGATTGTGGCTCCATCCTGTTGGGTGGATCAGATATAAATTCTTTGCGAGATGAAACATTTCCAG
>JAUMWQ010000257.1 GCA_030529565.1 Filifactor alocis
AAACTACATGCTTACGGATACAGAGTATCAAGAGAGGTTTAGAAGATTGAACAAAGAAACCGATCTTTCCGAAAATATCAAAGAGGTCGGCAAATTTACACTGGCTATCTTAGATTACGGTGTCGATGTTGCCGAATTTAATATCAAGTGGTTTAAAAAATTAAGAAAAAGAGTATAAGCTCCGGGATGTTTTGTTTATAGGCTTGAAACGGGCCGTATTGTATTTTCGGAAGATCACATAAGGGAGTTCGTGTATGGAAAAAATCAGACGAGCGGAAGAAGCCGATAGAAGAGAGGTTGTTGAGTGCATCCTCGATGCATTTCAGAAAGATTTTGCTGAATTTATAAATAAGGTAGGCAGGGACAAGGTACAAAACTTCCTTGAAGCCGGCTTAAGAATACATTGTTTTTATGTTATGGAACTTGAACGGGAGATCATAGCGGTTCTGGCACTCTCAAATATTCGAGGGAGGGCGATGCGTCAAACGAAAAAAGCGGCTCAAAATTCCTTTGGAGCTTTGTTTGGCGGACTCTTGTATATGGCAAATTTTAAGGATTTTGATATCAATTATTGCACTTCAAAACATACCGCATGTATTGAATTTGTAGCAGTCAGGCAAGATTTTCGAGGAAGGGGATTGGCTTCGATATTAATCAAGAGGGTGATCTCTGAAACGGGTTACAAAAGCTATATTTTGGATGTAGTAGATACCAATCACGCGGCAATCAAGTGTTACAGTAAATTGAACTTCGTTGAAACTAAGCGAGAAAAAGTCCGGTTTAGTAAACAAAGAGGATTTAAAGAAAAAATATTTATGGAATATAGAAGAAAAGATGGAGAGAGATGAAGGACACAAATAAGATCAAACGAAATATAATGATTTTTACGATTTCCACTACGATTTGCGGGTGGTTGGGTCATCTTTTTGATAAGTTGAGCGGTAAAGCTCATTATCAGAATGTGGGAACAATGGAAGGCGAAGAACCTTTTGGAATGTTTATCTGGCTGGTTCTTCCTTTGATATACACAGTCGTTCTTCGGAACTTTGGAGGAGACGGATGGGAAAATGCGGGTTTTTCCATCCGATTGAAAAACAATAGAGTTTTATATTTGATAAGTTTCTTGATATATCCTGCTGTTACCGGAGTCGTTGTTTTGCTGGGACTGATGACGGGCGGGATCCGATTTTCCGATATGGACATTGGACTTACAGCCTATCTTGGAATTCTATTTTCACAGATCGCCATACAGTTTGTGAAGAACATATTTGAGGAATCCGTTTGGAGAGCCTATCTTACAAACCAATTGCTAAAATTGAAGTTGTCGGATTTAAAGCTTTATCTGCTGATCGGCCTTATTTGGTGGGTTTGGCACCTGCCTTATATCATGATATTTCTGTCCGAAGCTGAGATCCAAAATTCTTTGCCGGTTGGAAGGCTGACGTTTTTCTTGATAGGAACTGTTGTAGTTACAGTTTGGACAGTGATGTATACCGAAATTTTCAGAATCACCGGATCGATATGGCCTTTGGTTATTGCACATACGATGGAAGATGCAGTGATCAATCCGTTGCTCTT
>JAUMWQ010000032.1 GCA_030529565.1 Filifactor alocis
GTACAGACCACAAAATCAACAGCCGGTACTGAAGGCGGAAGATCCAACAACAACATCCAATTGCGTAACAATGCCACGGTCGATGTTGTAGTTGGATCTACCGCCTTCATTACCGGATGTTGATTTTGTGGTCTGAACCTGAGAACCGGTCAGGCCCGCCTGATTGACAGATACAGGCTTCGACTTGTCGAGAGAGACTCCCGAAGTGTTCGAAGAAGCTGATGTTTGAGCAGTTCCCGAGTTATTTGAAGAAGCTGATGTTTGAGCAACTCCCGAGGTGTCGGAAGAACGGATCGGTTGAGCAACTCCTGAGATGTTGGAGGAGTTTGACCCTTGGACAACTTCGTTATTCTGAGAAGTAGAGAAACTCTCGATATCGGTGTCTTTGTCCAAGATTGCTCCGGATGTCGCGTCGATCTCGTAATCGTACTCCACATTGTTACTGTAAAACTCTATATCGTACACCTTTCGACCATCGTCGCTGTCGAGCTTAGCTTTTACAAAGGACACGTTGGAAGAGTTCAAACCCGCGTTCTTAAGAGCGATCTCTTTCGCTTTTTCAAGGGAGATTCCTGAAGTGTTTACAGGAGCGGATCCTTGAGAGGTCTTATTGTTTTGCGGAATCGAAAAGTTGTCAATATCAGAGTCTTTATTCAAGATGGCTCCGGATATTGCATCGATCGTGTAATCGTATTCCATACCATTGCTGAAAAATTCGATTTCGTAGACCCTGGTTGCTCCGTCCTTATCAAGACGTGCATTTACAAAGGATACATTTGCAGCGTACAGGCCGGCGTTCTTTAGCGCGATCATCTTTGCTTTTTGGAGACCGATGTCATTTCGTGAAGGTGAAGCAAATACAAAGACAGAACCGGAAGCTAAGGTCAAGCCGAGAGCAAGAGCGATCCCCACCATGGAGTATTGTTTTTTTCTCTTGCTGGATTCCATAATATGGAAAAGCCTTCTCTTCAAGTTGATTTTTTTCGTATAGAAACAAGTGGAAAGTGCAATCGGACGTTTTACATTCGTATCAATCATACTGATGATGACCTCTCCGTAAAATCTTCTATAATTATTGTCCTTTCCAAACAGAACAGTTTCGTCACAGTAGGACTCTCCGTCGTTGTAAACGCTTGGAACGAAGATGTACAAAAGAGGATTGAACCAGTGGACGGCCAAGGTAACAACAGTCAGAAAGTTTACCAACAGATCCTTGTGCTTATAGTGGGTGAGCTCGTGTTCGAAGATCAATTCCAACTCATCCTCGCTGAAAACTCTTTGAGGAAGAAGCACGACGGGTTTAAAGATACCTGTCAACATCGGAGTGGTGATAAAGGGGCAGACAGCGAGATCTATGCGCTTGTTGCCAAGGCCCATGTAGGCTTTAACTTCTTCAAAGAGCAACAAGGTCTCGGCTTCTCTTACCTTTTCACCCCAACGTCTTATCATACGTCGAAAGTTTTGATATTGTAACATATAACGGCTGAATACGGCAATTGCTCCTATCGCCCATATCAAGATCAGGGTATAGATCGAGAAGAAGGCATCGAAAAAAGACCTCGATGTAGAGTTAGCAGAACTTGAAGAAGCAGAGACTTCTTCTTGTTGGGCAGACGTTTCCGCTAGGGAAAATTCCGAAGCGGAGTTATCTGCAGAAAGTTCCGGTCTTGCAGTTTCTTCCACGACTATTTCAGCTTGAATACGCTCTTCGATAGGCGGATTTACTGAGGGTGAATTCAGAGTAATCAAGCCCTTGCCCAAGATGGGGCGAAACGGAATTATAAGGCCTATCAGCAAAACGATCCACATCATGTAACGCGTCTTCGCCGATGTCTTCCGGATCGTAAAGGAAGACAAGAGAAAAAGAGAAAGCATGATACATGACATTACCAAGCTGACGGATAATAGTGTAATCAGAAATTGCACACCGATCACTTCCTTTCTTTAAACCACTCTCGCAGTTCGTCTAAGTCGTCGGAAGACAGATCCCCTTCCAAGCAAAATGTTTTGATAAGTGTTCCGAGGGAATTTCCTGCATATCGTTTCAAGAAACTACCGGTCTCGACCTCGAGATAATCCTGTTCCGAGATGAGGGGAGTGTAACATCGCTCCCTTCCGACTCGTGAGCTGCTCAAAAACCCTTTTTCCGTAAGGCGTGCCAAAATGGTAAGCAGGGTCTGAGGCTTCCAGCTAATGTCGGAATTCAGTTGTTCCATGATCGTATGCGTCGTAACGGGGGCCTGAGAATGCCAAATGGCCTTCATAACCGTAAATTCCGTATCGGGCAGTCTTTTTTGAATATTTTTCATGACCTCTCTCCTTATTCTACAACTGTCTTAATTATATTCTAAGAACGTTGCGCACAAAAGTCAATAGGTTTTGGCGAAAAAGTTTTCAATCTCCCTTAAATGATTGAAACAGCAACGAAGGAGAAGATTACAATTTTGTTATAGAACAAAGGAGGTTCTTAGACATATGAATGTTGTTAGCTTATATCTACCAATTTATAGAGGATTTCAAACATAAGAATGAAAGGTCATAGTGTTGTCCTTTTGAAATGTCGGCAGTGTAAACCTCGGGGATATCCAGTCCGCAAATACGAAGTATCTCTTCGGTGTTGATGGGTTGTAGGTCATTGATAAACAACTCAATGCGGATAACAATATAGACGATCATAGACGTCGAGAGCGTTCGACCGTAAAGACTTCAAAACGGTGCAGGAGGATCAGCTCCGATTTGACATCAGCTCCCTGATCGTAAAGGGAAGACGGGATATTACGTCTCCGGCGAGCACGCTGTACATCGATCGGGAGAGCTCTCGAGCCGTGTAAGAGTGCAGGTAGACCGCAAGGGCAGAGGCTTCGAGGGGGGAGATTTTTTGTCCGATAAAGGAGGCGATCACTCCGGTCAGGGCATCTCCCATGCCTCCCGTCGCCATCTCGGGGACTCCGACATCTGAGAGGTAGGTGGTTTTTCCATCGGTGATAACGCTGATCTCGCCCTTGAGTACGAGGATGAGACCGAAGTTTCGAGCGAAGGCCTCGGCAAGCTCCACCTTGTTTGCCTTGATGTCTTGGATGCTCGTTGTGGTCAGGCGCGAAAATTCTCCTTCGTGGGGAGTCAGGATAAGAGTCTTGTCCGTATGCAAGAGGGAGGGTCTCTCCGCGAGGAGGTTCAATCCGTCGGCGTCGATGACGAGGGGGCAGCTTATGCGGTTGAGAAGGAGGGAGAGTTTTTTTCTGCTGTAATCACGGATTCCGCTTCCGCAGCCGAAGGCAACGCAGTCGGCAGAGTGAAGAAGCTGAAAAAAGTCCATCTCATAGGTTTGGAGGTCCAAGACCATCGCTTCATCGAGCTTTTGGGCTACAATGGGAAAAATCTCTTTTTCGACCGCAAGGGTAACAAGACCGCTACCGCTTCTCATACAGGCCCTCGCGCAAAGGCAGGGAGCTCCGGGGAAACGCGGACTTCCGGCAACGATGAGGACACGTCCGTAACTTCCTTTGTGAGAGGAAGGTTGTCTAATGGGAATGAGGGTTCGGATGAATTCGGGAGTCAATGTGATTGTCATGGGGGACCTCCTTTGCGGATCTCAAAAGCCTTGAATAGAAGCGGATGTGAATATCTTATTGTCATCGGCGATTCGAAATTCGAATCCATGTTGTTATACGGTTTTAGAAAAATACCGCACAAGATAAACTCCTTATTTTTCTTATACAGAATTATATCACTTTGGACTTCGGTTTAGAACAAAGGAGGAAAAGAATATAAGATTTTCACACAAATCAGGTATATATTCTTCACACAAATCAGGTATAATAAGAAAGAAACTTATTATGACGGCCGAAGTAACGGTTTGTTCCGTTCGTGATTCGGACGAAAGAGGTCCGCTTGATAAGGGGCGGACAAAAGATCGAACAAGAAGGGGAGGATGATAAGAATGAGAGTTTTGAGAAGATTAGTGTTTGTTTTGCTCATAGGCTTGATCCCTGTAACCGTGTTTGCGGGAGATGCTTTGCATCGTCTGACCCATAACGACCAGGACGGGCTCTACCTTGCAATTTTGGAGGAGATCGAGGACGGGGAGCTTTCGTTTCGTGTGGAGGAGTCCATTGTAAGCGTGGAGAATATGTCGCAGGATAAGTGGGAGCCTTTGGAGATCGATCACTTTCGCCTGAAGTCTTCAACGATTCCTGAGATCAATATTGCGGGACAGAGGTCGGAAAATGACTTCTTCGAGCTCGAAGAGCCTTATTTGGTCTCCTTGAACAAGGAAGGAGAGGACTTCCTGGTGGAATGGGGGATCTTTAAACTTGAGAAGGACGGGGAGGGCAGGTTTCGTTTGGCCTCTTACGAGGAGATGTTAGAGCATGAAAAAAGCGTAGCGAAAACCATTGAAGTCTTTGTCAACTCCAAGGGGCAGAAGATCGAGTTCTTCCCTGCATCTGCGGAAAAGAAGGAAGAAGATGTTGCTACGCAGGAGGAAGCGGAAGACATGATTCCCAAGGAGGAGGCCCGGCTCCCTTTTTTCCAAGGAGGGATGGGCTACCTTGTTTTGGCAGGTCTCTTTGTCCTGCTTATATTGACGAAGATAAACAGGGACAGGAATTATTGAGAAAGAGAACATATACGGCAAAGATGAAAAAAATCGCTCGGGAGGGGAAGATGAAGAAAGTAGGGATCTGATCTTCAGCTCCGAGGCCTATGAGAAGGAAGGATGATCATGACAAAGGCGGATAGAATGTTTAAAGACTTATGTACCAAGATACTGACCCAAGGCAGTCATACCTTGGGCGAGAAGGTCAGGCCCAGGTATGCCGACGGAACACCGTCCCACACCTACTTTATCAATCAGGTGTGGGAGGAGTATGACTTACAAAAGGGAGAGTTCCCTATTTTGACCCTGAGGCCGATCGCATGGAAGTCTGCGATCAAGGAGATCTTTTGGATCTATCAGGACCAGACCAACAGTTTGGATGTCCTGGAGGAGAAGTATGACATTCATTGGTGGAACGACTGGGAGGTCGACGGTACGAGGACGATCGGTCAGCGTTACGGAGCGACAGTCAAGCGTTACGATCTGATGAACAAACTGCTTCGCGGACTCAAGGAGCAGCCCTACGGCAGGAGGCATATTATCAACCTCTATCAGTATGAGGACTTTGAAGAGACGGGGGGGCTCTTTCCCTGTGCTATGGAGACGCACTGGAACGTAAGGCAGGGTCTGCTTGATATGACCTTGATCCAGCGTTCGTCCGATGTTCCCGTGGCAAATGCCATCAACAAGATCCAGTACGTAGCCCTCCAGCTTATGGTCGCCAAGGCGAGCGGTTTGGAGCCGGGGAGGTTCTGCCATCTGGTACAAAATGCCCATATCTACGACAGACATATCGATGCGGTTCAGGAGTTGTTGCTGAGGGAAGGTCAGGAGGCCGAACAGGTGCGCTTGGTGCTCGACACGGACAAGACGGACTTCTACAGTTTCGATATCGATGATTTTAGGATGGAAGGCTACGAGCCGGACAGGCCGAATCTCAGTTTTGAATTGGCGATATAGAAGATCGGTGATAGCGGTGTTTCCGTGCATTCTTAAGGCAATGCCGTACAAAGAAATAAAAGGAGCGTTCTGTTATTTTATAAAACACCGAAATCCTGTGAAGAAAACGCGTTTGAAAATATGCTTATATTGAAAGATAAGTAAGGATAAAACAAAGGAGAAGAAGATGGAAAGACTTGATAACTTGTATTCCATAGTTGCGATGACGGAGAAGACGAGGGCGATCGGACGAAAAAACGAGATGCTCTATCACCTGCCCGAGGATCTGAGCTACTTTAAGGAAACGACTCTCAACCATACGATAGTGATGGGCTACAACACCTATATGAGTTTTCCCAAAAGACCTCTTCCAAACAGGAAGAACATTGTGTTGACCAGACACGACAGGGTCTTGGAGGGAGCCTACATCCTTCACGGTATCGAAGAAGTTCTGGACTACGCAAGGAGCCATAGGGATGAGAATATCTTTATCGTAGGAGGAGATACGATATATCGACAGTTTATGCCCTATGTATCCAAGCTCTATATCACCTTGATCCGAGAGGATGAGGAGGTGGAGGCGGAGGCCTTCTTCCCCGAGATCGAGGAGGAGGTCTGGGTCAAGGTCAGCGAAGAGGAGGGAAGGCAGGTGCCGGAGAGGGCGCCGTCCTACACCTTTACCGTATGGGAACTGAAGAAGTAATACCGAGAAAACACCGCATAGTTCAAAAGACCGGCGTAAAACCGCCGTATATAAAATGCCAAATTTCCGGAGGGTATCGAATTTGATAAAATTTCATTTTTTGTAAAGTCATAGAAAGTCAAGACCTCTCCTTTGTGTGGCAGTTCTTTTGCAAGGGTTTAATACTATTCTTCTTTTGAGTTGTGGATATAACCGATCTGTCAGCAATAGAAGATAGAACGATGTTTCGTAGTCAAAAAATAGATATATCCATATTTCTATTGGAGAATAGTACAGTCGAGAGTTTATGAGGTGATTTTCAAGATCTGTAGAGAAGGGCTGAGTGATAGATGAGAACAGTATTGGTAACGGGAAGTTCAAGGGGGATAGGCAGGGAGATTGCAAGACGCTTTGCGATGCAGGGCGACAGGGTCGTCATCAATTATTATCAGAGTAAAGACAGGGCGCTAAGCCTTCAGAGGGAATTGTTGGATGCGGGTAAGAGCGCCATGGTGGTCAGGGCGGACGTTTCCTGCGAGGAAGAGGTCAAGGCGATGGTCGAAGAGGCCGAGAAGACGTTCGGAAAGATCGACGTATTGGTCAACAATGCAGGAATTGCAAGTATGACGATGTTCAATGACATCGATACGAAGATGTGGAATCGTATCTTCGCGGTCAATGTCAACGGGGTTTACCACTGTTGCAAGTACGTCCTGCCTTCGATGATCTCCCGCAAGAAGGGCAAGATCATCAATGTCGCCTCGATATGGGGGCTGGTCGGAGCTTCCTGCGAAACTCACTACTCTGCGACCAAGGGTGCGATCATTGCCTTTACCAAGGCGCTTGCCAAGGAAGAGGGGCCGTCCAACATCCAAGTCAATGCAGTTGCGCCCGGGGCGATTATGACCGATATGATAGCGGGGCTCGACAAGGCCATCCTCGATATGGTGGTGGACGAAACTCCGCTCGGTGTGTTGGGCAAGCCCGAAGATGTCGCAAGTGCGGTGTTGTACTTGGCATCGGAGGAGGCGAACTTTATCACGGGTCAGGTCCTTAGTATGAACGGAGGTTTGGTGATCTAGGGAAGTGCCGTACAAAGACAGGTTTTTGATCTTTTTGAGCCTATAAAATACAAGGGTTTGTCCTATGAACGGTTTTGAGAATTTCATCCTTCAGATGTTGTTGTTTTTATACTGACTTTTTGAATTATGCGGCATTGTCTCGGTGTAGCGACATATCGATAATTACCGTATATTTTATGTCTTTGTCATAATCGGCCGGGTTAACAACGTAGTTGACATTAGTGTGAATACCGACGTGTCAAAACACCGGGCAGATGTCGTAGGAAGGATCGGTCTGCACCGATGTCAATGAGAAAGGAGAGAAGATGAAGAAGATCGCTATATGGTTGCTGCTCCTTGCGGGAGTTTTGTCCGCCTGTGCGGCGGCTCCGAGACAGGGGAAGCCTGTTGAACCGTTGAAGAAACAGGAAGTTGTACAGGAGCTTATCGTCAAGGAGGGCAAGACCCTCGAGTCCAGGGTGAAGGTGCCCGAAGGCTATCAAAGAACACAGGAAAAGAAGGGGAGCTTAGGAGAGTTTCTCAGGGCCTATCCTCTGAAACCTCATGGAAGTCCCGTCCTCCTCTTTGACAAGAAGAAAAAGAGGAACCAGGGAGCACACGAGGCGGTGTTCAAGATGAATTTGGGAAACAGAGACCTGCAACAGTGTGCGGACTCGATTATGAGGGTCTATGCGGAATACCTGTATCAAAGCGGGCAGAAGGATAAGATTGCCTTTCACTTTGTCGACGGCTTCCTCTGTGATTACAAACATTGGAGACAGGGTTACCGGGTGGCCTTCAAAAAGAACGGAAAGCCTTATTGGAGCAAGAAGGCGGGAGCCAAGGATGACAGGGAGGTCTTTGAGAAGTATCTCAATGTCGTCTTTGCCTATTCTTCGACCCTATCCATGGTGGACGAAACAAAGAAGATCTCACCGAAGGATCTCAAGATCGGAGATGTCTTCCTGCGAGGCGGAAGTCCCGGACATATCGTGATGGTCGTCGATACCTGCAAGAACGAGAAGGGCGAGTTGCTCTTCCTCTTGGCACAGGGCTATATGCCGGCGCAGGAGTTTCACCTGCTCAAAAATCCTCAGAACAATGCAAATCCCTGGTATCGACTGGAAGAGGGTCAAAAAGAAATTTCGACACCGGAGTACGGGTTTTCCGTCGATGAACTCAGAAGGGTTGTCTACTTGGATTAGGGGGAGACTTTTGGCATCGGATCTATGCTCGGAAAGCACCATGCGCTTCGAACCTTCCTGTGAGATTGTAAAAAGGAAGAAAGGTATGAAGAAGTTTTGGAACATCTTAGATCCGGACTTGAAGCGTACGGTCCGGCCGAAAAGAAGGAGACAAGGCTATGAATCTATTGAAATATGTAGGGATCCCTCTTCTTTTGGGAACTTTGGCCTATGTTCAAAACGAGCGATTGACCGTATCACGCTACGTTTGGAGCAGCCCCAAGCTTCCAAGCTCCTTCGATGGCTATAGGATCCTCCAACTCTCGGACCTTCATCAAAAGACCTTCGGAAGAGGAAACAGACGCCTTTTGATGCGGGTGGAGAAGGAGAGACCCGATCTTATCGCCATTACGGGAGATGTGCTTTTCGGATATACGCCGGATATCGATAAGGCGATCAGAGCCGTTGCAGGGCTGCCGAAGATTGCACCGACCTATTTTGTCAGCGGAAACCACGAGTTCAAACCGGATGAGAGGATGAGGGAAGAACTGTACCGACGCCTGGAAGAAGAAGGCATCTTCATCCACAACAACAGGCTCGTGCGTCTTTCGAGGGGAGGCGAGGAGATTGTTCTTCTCGGAGTCGATGATCCTACCTGCTTTGTGTGGAAGGAGAGACGGGAGAGATTTTTCCGCCTGCTGTCCGATTTGGTTGAGGGTCTTGGGGAAGAAGAACTGAAGATTCTGCTCTCTCACAGACCGGAGAGGTTTGCTTTTTATGAAGCCTGCGGGATCGATCTGACCTTTAGCGGACATGTCCACGGAGGACAGATCCGACTTCCCTTGCTCAAGGGACTGTATTCTCCCGAGCAGGGCTTTTTTCCAAAGTATCAAAAGGGTCTCTATCGCAGTGGAACCTCCTTCCTCGTCGTGAGTGCAGGCTTGGGCAAGAGCATCATCCCTCTTCGGATCAACAACTATCCCGATATTGTCATGGTGGAGTTGAGAAAGGGAACCAAGACATAAAGAGATCCTGTTTTCGGGGAGTGTTTTTTGGAAAGATACCGAAGCTCTGAAAGGCGAAACGAAATCGGTTCAATGCGAAAATAAAGTCAGCGAAAGCATCTGTTTTATCGGGACGTTGCACCCGGCGAAACGATCGAAGGAGAGGATGCTGTCTTTGCAGAGGATCTCCATGGAAACGGAAGGGAGCGGATAACTCCGCTTCATTGACCTTCCTTCTTGTCTCCTCCGTTTTTGCTATTGAAACTACGAACCAAACAGTGTATTGTAAGGAAGAAAGATCGTTTTTGAAAGAGAAGGCGGTCTAAAGAAAAAAGGAAACAACGAACAAAGAGATGCCTTGCATGCTTCATTGTTTTTCGAAGCACAAAAAGCCTGTAAGATGAAAGCGTACAAAAACCTTGTGTTTTGTATGGAAGCTGTTTTATGTTTTTTGTGAATTATGCGGTATCTCCAAAATATTTTGACGGAGGAACTTATGAACAATAATAAAGGTTTGATCTACATATTGATGGCGACTCTGCTGTTTTCGGGGATGGAGATCTCTATCAAGGCGACGAACGGGGCTTTCAATCCGATCCAGCTCAACCTCATCCGCTTCGCGATAGGGGCCGTTATTCTCTATCCCTTGGCGCGCAGACAATTAAGTGCGAAGGGCTATCGTTTGACGGCGCAGGACTATGGTCAATTCAACCTTCTCGGCTTTGTTTGTACTACCTTCGGGATGACGTTTTTCACCCTGAGTGTCAACTATATTCCTGCACATAAGTCGGCGCTCATCTTCGCGGGTAACATCTATTTTTCGATTCTTTTTGCCTATGTCGTCCTTAAAGAGGTCATCACTCGTTTCGATATTGCGGCGATGGCGGTGTCCTTCACGGGCCTTATGATCCTGATCAATCCCTTTAACTTTGAAGGAAGTGCCATCGGTGTCATCAGCTGTCTGACTTCGGCGATCGCCTTCGCCTTCTATGGGGTCTTGGCGAAGCTGTTCAGTAGGGGAAAGCCTACGGGGGGAGTCGTTACCACCTGCTACAGTTTTATATTCGGGACAGCACAGCTCGCCCTCCTTGTCCTGCTCAGCAGGATGGATGGAGTATCGGAATATTTTACGGAACGAGGCCTTCCGATTTTTGCCGACATTCCCGTAATTCGAGCTGTCAGCATGGATAACCTGCCCTACCTCCTGTATATTGCGATCGGAGTTACGGGTTTGGGGTTTGCCTTCTACTTCCTCGCCATCGATACGGTGGGAGTTACGATGACGAGTTTAGTCTTTTTTATCAAACCGGTGCTCGTTCCCATCCTGGCCTACCTCATCTTGAAGGAGGAGATCCCGGCGCGTTCCCTTATCGGGCTGGGCTTTATGTTAGCAGGCTCGGCGATCCTCTTCTATAGCAATGTTCGCAAGATCAGAGCAATGGCCTGATTGTTGCGAGAGTTGGAGGGACGAAGGATGTATTTCCCAAAATAACGGGAACTTTGGAAGATATTACAGAGTTCGAAAAAATAAAGTGAAACCCGCTGTATACAAAAAATGGCGTAAGTCTTTCTTTTGTGAAATCTTTGTGCCATATAAAGCAACATTAAAAGACGGATATCCCTCTATGAAGTGCTGTCCTTATCTTGAGAAACTCCGTCTAAAGGTGAGAATTCGGTCTTGAGTTGCAAAATATCAAAGCTTTCGGGTCGAGGGCTTCAAAAATTTCATCCTTTGACGTTGTTTTTATCACGTTTTTTGAATCTTACGCTATTGCGTTATATCTTTGTGCGGTATTTGTATAATAATGCAAATGATTCGCTCCAAGTTTAGTATGAATTTGGAAAAATTGTGGACATTATTACAAATTTATGATAGGCTATGCGTGTTGAAAAATTTATATGTGGATCTGACAGGTAATGAATCGGTGCATTGACACTTTGAAAATGAGATTATTTGCAACTATATTGTTGACGATTGTGCATCACAATGGGAATGTAAATAGGCTGAATTATCAATATGTCATTGCTCCGGATCGTTTTAAAAGGGAAGATGGGTGAAAATCCCACGCAGTTACCTCTGCCGTGACGAGGACGAAGAACGATGTAGCCACTGTACGAAAAGTATGGGAAGGCGTTCGGAGGATGAATCGGAGCCGGAATATCTGCCTGTCGGATTACTTTATTCTTGGGATAAGGGAATGAAAGTAGACCGTCTGTGTGGGGTTTTGATAAACCTCCCGGTTTCGTGCCTGTAATTATGCTCTTAGTCTCAAGGATTAAGAGTATTTTTTATTAATTGGAGGGAGACAGATGAAGAAGAGTCGTAGGACAAGGCGCGAACAATTGACTGCCGTAGTGCTGAGTATATTGATGCTCACGTCAGTTTTTGTGCCCCAATGGTCTTTCGGGGAGGTAGCATCAGCTGCACAACAGGTACAGGAGACAAGACTTGAAGATCAGCACACACAAGAGATAAGGCCCGAAAACGAGCAGACACAAGAGACAGCAGTTGAAAATCGACAAACACAGGAAACCGGACCTGAAGTTCAACCGTTGCAAGAGACGGGAACTGAAAATCAACCTGCACGGGAGATAAAACCTGAACTTCAAATCGAATACTACAAGAGCGGTGAAGGAATGGTGCCTATCGAGGCAGGTTCGACCATCACTCTTGAAGAAGAAGGAAGAACCGAGCTTAAAGTGAATATAATCAAACCTGCTGATGAGAACGATCCTAACTATAGGGCATTGTTGGAGAAGTATGAAGAACTCAGAAAGACCATGCTTCCGTTTAAGGTAGGCGATCAGTATCTTGAGAACAATCCTATTGAAAACAACGATACACTGCAAGTTCACAGGGCCTTCGGAGCGGGAGAAAAATATGACTACAACTGGAACAGACGCGTTGTCATCATAGCGAAAAAAGCAGGTCAGGAAACGATCCGGATAGAAGTGCCGGGCTATGAAACTATGAGCTTTACCTTCGTAGTTAATGCAAAGCCCGTGGAACCGCCGAAACCTAAAGAGCCGGAAGCAAAAGATCAGTACTTTAATTTCTATTTGCTGAACTCGGATGGAGAACGAGAAAAACTTGAATCTCCGGACAAGGGATGGACCATATACAAGCCTTATAGAAGCGAATATGCCGTGCAGGCGGAGCTTAAGGACAGTGCAAGAGAGAGTCTGAAAAAAGATCTCAAGGATGAGCTGGTAAGCCGACTTAAGAGTAAAGTCAGAAGAGAAGTCGGTGCAGGAGAGGGCCCTGAATATGAGGCTAAGTTCGCCGAAGGCTTGCAGGAGATAGAGGCAAATCTTGAGACTACCCTAAAAGAGGAACTGGACCAAACCTGGTGGTGGTGGAGCATTGATTCGGGTGGAGTAAAGGAAAGACAATCTCCGATCAAAAGGCTTGGAAGCGGATATGATGGAAACAGTGATGAGACCAATATCTTCAGATTCCAGATCGTAGAGACACAGGAAGACAGTGACAGCATCAGTCTACAGATAAATAACTATGGCAATATGGAGCCCAAGTTTGATCCGTACAGATCTTCTGTCGCTGCAATAAGGATCAGACTGCCCAAAACGGAGGCTCCTGTAGCGAATGTTCAGCTTCAGCATAAGGTTGAAGGAGGAGAATGGAGGGCCATCGAGGGTGATCTGAACTTAGATTACGATTTTGGAGAAGGGATCCATCTGCTTAAAGCGGCTTCCGATTCCGGAAAAGTGGAGTGGGAAGTAGCTGAAGATGTAAAGAGGGACCTTCAAATCTATGATTACGTCGATGGAACATTAAGGTTCGGAGCAACTAAGGTTGGAGATTTTACCCTTAATGCAAAAATAGGAAAGCAAAAGAAGAATATTACGATCCACATTGGGGAAGCTAAACAGCCTCGCGTTAAATACAGAGTAGAGACTGAGAATCTATGGCGCTATATACCGGAAGACGGATTACACCTTCTTAAAGATAAACCGGTATTTTTGAACATAGACGACGGTCAAAGCGGATGGCAGTATCAAGAGGCTGACAGTGATCAGCAGACGGTAGTAGTATCTGCCGATACGGAAGCCAATACTTGGAAGATCGAGCCTAAAAAGGCAGGAGCTACAAGTTTAAGATTTGCTTTAAATGGCCAAAACGTAGATGTAAATGTCCGAGTGGAAGAAGAGAACCATCTGCCCAAGGTGTATTTCCAAGGTAAAGATGGGGAGAAAAAGTATTTGGATGATCAGAACCAGATGGTATTGACGGTTTTGGATGAGGGTCAATTCCACATCGAAGGAACAAACCTAAAGGCTCTTCGTTGGGATGCCAAAGAAAAATACTATTTGACGGATACGAAATATGCGTTCCATTTCTGGATCGATCAGTTTTCGAGATACAATCCGAGAAAGATCGGGGCACAAAATGCCACCGTGGTTTATGAAGAAAACGGAAAAGTCTTGAAGCATGATTTTGTGATTCAAGTTCTTCCCAGCGAAATCGAAGAAATAAAGGCTTATGTAGGCGATAGAGAACTTACACAGGCTGATCCGATACAAGTACAGGGTTCTGAGAGAGTCCACATTGTGGTGAAGGGAAAGGTAAGAGGACAGCAGGAGTTCAAAGTGCTTCCTGAGACGGCTTACAGACTCAGGGATCAGGAAGATCAGCACATTATGGGCAGCAGCTTTGCCTTGTGGAAGCCCGGAACCTTCAATGTGAACGTGTTCATGAGGGATAATCCCGATGTGCAGACTAATTTCAGTGCACGATCCGCATATGTTCCTGTAAGCGGTTTGGTCGGTGAGGTTCCTGCCGTTTGGGAGATGGATCAATGGAACACCCTTAGCGGAAATTTCAACGGTATTCGTTGGTACGAAAGCCTCGATAAGGGATATACCCTAAGTGTTTCTCCTAGAAATGCGAGTGTTATAGACCTGAAATGGGAGTCTCTGACACCGGAGATCGCGTATTATGATCCGCTGTATTCCAACGGAATAGTGCCCAGAAAACCCGGAATTGCAAAGTTTGTGGTAAGCAGTGTGGATAAGCCTGAGATCAAGAGGGAAGTACAGGTGGAATTCCGCTACAAATATCCACTTACAAGTGTCGTGGCAATAGCAAATCACAACATAGACACAGGGAAAGTTAAGAACCTGAATTTGGGCATCAATCCACAGAATGCTTCGGAACAGAGATTCCACTGGAGTTATAGCGAACCTGGTATAGTCCACATTTCCGATACGATATACACGGATCCGACAAATGTGAATACACCGAAGAGAACCGTTCACACCATGCGCGGTATCAAGACGGGAACGGTCAAAGTTACAGGAACTCCCTACGATCAGACGGCAGGCGCAAGACCTATAGAATTTGAAGTTGTCGTTAAGGATTCTGTAAATGGAAATAGTATAAGCGATCTGAGCGATATCTTAAGCTGGGCACAGAACAAGATGAACGGTATCTCATCTGCCTATGCTTCCCGTCCGAAACTGGGAGATCCTTGGAAAATCGCGGAAAATGGAAAGTTGAGAAAAGAAATTTCGCAAGATGACCTGGATTATATATACAAGAGTTTGTTTACTGACGGCAAACTGACAAAGGATGCGATGAAACTTGCGAAATCTATACTTGCACTTCGTGCGGCGGGTGTAGACCCTGAGAGATACTATGGACACAATTTGATCAGTGAACTGTCTGAAAAAGAGATGCCCAAGGACAATATCTACAGTCTGTCGGCTTATCTGTGGGCTCTGTCTTCTGACAACTACGGAGTACCGTATATCAAAGAGACCAGAGAAGAAGCTGTTATGGCTATCTTGGCTATGCAAAATCTGGAGGAGGGATTGTGGATCGATGGTAGCAGCGGAGATCTTTGGCAGGATGCTACGGGATTTGCTCTTTATGCGCTGGCACCATACTACAACGACAGCGAAGAAGTAAAGCATGCAGTAGAGCTCAGTGTGGCTGCTATCGGACTGAAACAGCAGGCGGACGGAGATATATCCGACAACTCAAATAGCTTGGCTATGGTCGCCGGAGGAAAAGAACTTGCAACAGAACAGGCATTTAGAAGTTTGGTCTCGTACTTCGAAGGAAATGTATTCGATTACAGAGATATGCCCAAAAAGGGAATAGATGCGAAAGTTGAAGATCAGGAAAATAACGAACCTTCAGTTCCTGCACCGGGCACGGACGGTAGCGGACATCCTTCAGTTCCTGCACCGGGCACGGA
>JAUMWQ010000033.1 GCA_030529565.1 Filifactor alocis
ATTACTCAAAAACAATATCATACTTGACCTTTTTTGTTCTTCCATAGGTTTTTCCTCCTTATATCAATATAACGATCCTCTCTCAACCGTCAATCACAATCTTATGCTAAGATCGGATAAAAGAGTGGTCATATCGACCCTGCAACTTTGAATCTTCGTTTCATATCCTGTAAAATACAACTCTTCGATCAATAATCCCAATAGATCAAAGTATTAAGGCGATACCACATAATCCAACAATCAACCTAAAATCCATTTTGCGCGAAGAATAAAATTCTTGAAAATATTGATATGACAAGCCTTTATGTTTTATAAACAAAGAAACATCGAAAGTTTGCCTTTGTGCGGTGTTTCCTTAAAGCAAAGGCGCAAAGTCAACACCCCTATCGTATGTAAACCGAAATCATGCCACGACCTGCACAGGAGTACAGGTACTCAGTATCTTCAACCTTCCTTTTCAAAGATAAAGCCTCACAAGGATGTAACCTCTCCTCCGTCGTTTTATACTATCGCTCCTTTAAGTTGTGGATATGAACGATTTGTACCATAGAAGATAACACAATTTTTCATGGTCGAAAAACAGATATATCCACACTTCTATCGGAGAATAGTATTCGGAGTAAAACGGTACAAAAAACGACCGATGTCCATTCAAACTTTAACCTGCTCACACACTTCTTATACCAACGATTTGAGCTTTACAGACGTCGAAATACTTTTTTGTGATGAGTAGTCGCACTTGCATTGAACAGCGGTAAGATAAGTCGTTAGAAACATCCGTATATTCCACTCTGTCTTTGTGAAGCGTCTTTCTTATTTCTCTCCATATTCCCGAAAACGTACAAACTCAAATACGATCTCTTTCTTGCTGATGCCCTCCACATACACCTCCTTCGTATTTCTTTCGCTACAAGCGGAAACCACGGTGATTCCTTTTTCTTTCAGTTTTTTCACTACAGCATAGGTCAGGGTAAATTCTCCCTGGCACAGAACAGCGGTGGGATTTTTTTCAAGGATCCGCTCCACCTGTCTGCATGCAAGGTCTTCCACCTCTGTTTCATCCGCGTGAGCAGGAACCGCCGGAAAAGCGAGGTCTTCGATTTCTCCCCATTGCGATGCCGCTTCTCTTTGTTCCTTGCTCCAATGCTGAGACGGATGATTCGAAAAATTGATCAACATAAGATCACCTTCCTTCGTTTTGATTTTTAGGGAGGTCTCACAGCGCCATACCGCATTCCTGTCGTTGTTGTACCAAACGGATATCTTTATAAATAGTTGCTTGCCGGAATTTTACCATTCGTGTAACACCGATTTCATTGCGGATTTTTGAATTGTTCGACATCTCCTTAGTATACTGTATCACAAACCAAGGCCTTCTGTACAGTACTTACCGATGCCATCAAGCCCTAACTTGCCTCCTACTTTTATATCCTTCGTTTTTTAAGCCATGTTAAGAAAACGCCGAGAAATTTAAAAAAATCGGTGCAATACCCATTTTGTATAAAGGGTGATTTTCTTGAACATATTGATTCGACAGATGTTTGGACTTTGGAACTTCATAGAGAAATCAAGTTTTCTCCTTTTACGGCATCCGTTTAATACTGTTCTGCGCCGAAATGTCCGACATATCCCTATCGAAAAACAACTTGGATCATCCCGGTTCAAAATTCGGGATCATACAATTCAAACAGACAATAACATAAAGAAACTACTCAAGATCTCAGGATGATCCCAAACGATTTTTTGAGATGTCTCCCATAAGTAAAGGGATAACGGTACCCTTCTCTCAATGATTCCGGTGCAAAAAATATTTTTCAAAAATTTTTCCAAAAAATTTAACATCCATTTTTTCCGGGGGAGATATTATATTGTAAGCGGATCGATTTAAGGCTTGCAGATTTTGGAAAACCATCTTATACTATTATGATCACTACCAAGGAGGAGCTTATGAAAAAGAAACTGATATCCTTTGTCCTATTGACGCTTATGTTTGTTCAAACAGCAGTCGCACCGTCTCTGGCATCAAATTCAAAGTTCAAGTATTTTGACAAAGAGATCAAAGCCGAACTCGACAAGATCTATTCTTCACCTAATTTTGTATACGGGACTCAGATCAAGATCCACTATACCATGAACAGCAAGGGAAAGGTTACCGGCTACAAGATCGTTCAGCACAAATCGGAAGCACTGAAACAAAAGATCCAATCGGCGAACAGTGTAGTGAGAAACTTCTACCTGGAACGTATTCAAAATCAGTTCCCACCCACCGAACCCGACTGGAGATTCAAGCGCGAGATGGAGATCATACGATATATGCTTGAGAACATCGACTACGCGATCGACCGCTACAATACCGATACGATAAGCGACGACGATGCTACCGCCTACGGCGCTCTGGTCAAGAAAGAGGCTGTCTGTCAAGGATACGCCCACACCTTCTACCTGCTCGCAACTCGTTGCGGTCTGGAAGCACATATCGTCAGTAACGGAGACCATGCCTGGAACATCATAAAACTCGATGACGGCAACTACTACCATGTCGATGTTACCTGGGAAGACCCCTATGAGAGCGATACCGGAAGACCCAACAAGGAATACGGCTACAAAAAACTTAGAAATCGCTATATCAACTTGACTTCGGAAGAGATCCGGGCAAGGGATGAAAGAGGTTTTCACAAAACCTGGACTCCCAACAAGTTCGAATGCAATTCTCTCACCTACGGACCCGATAAGGTGGAAAGCTATATCAAGGAGCTGACAGGAACTTCCACAGATATGAGATAAAAAGCTGTATGCGGACTTTCCGCTTTGGAAACGGATGTTGAGATAAGAGTATGATCAAGAGAAAGAAAAGATTTTTGGTCTTGTTTAGAAACTCAGTCTATTTGCTGTTTGAAAGCGATCGCTTGCAATTAGTTGTAGAATTTCTTCCTGATTTAGCGTAATATTGAGTTGAGCCATTTGTGTTCCCCTTTGGTATTGTTTTTCGTTTGACACTTAACAGTATACCTAAAGGCGAGCACTTTGGCTCTTCTCATTTTATACCATTATACAACCACTAGTGTCTTCCCTAATTCCAGGTCTTCTTTTCCGTTATCGGAGGATATTTGGTCTCGAACAGCACAAGGAGTTCCAACAAACGAGGATCCAAAAAGGTCAGAGCCTGATCTCTGATATCGGCCGGGATCCCGTAGTAGGCCTCCGCCACCCCTGCACATATCGCAGCTACGGTATCGCTGTCGCCCCCGATAGAGATCGCATTTCTTACCGCATCTTCGAAACCGTTTGATTCAAAAAACGCCTTCAACGCCTGAGGCACCGTTTCCTGACAGGTCTCATTAAACTGATAGCTGTCTCTGATCTCATCGAGGGTAAAGTCCATAGGATAATAATTCTTATCGATATGATCTCTAATCTCACCGATATCACTTCCGGTCTTAGCCATATAGATCGCTACCGCTGTAGCCTCAGCTCCCTTGAGCCCCTCCGGATGATCATGACTCACCTCTGTAACGAGCCTTGAGAGCAGCTTGACCTCGTCCAGACTTCGTGCGGCAAAGCCCGCGGCACTGACTCTCATTGCAGAACCGTTTCCATAGCTGTGATACGGTTGCGGATCGTCCGAAAACATCCACTCACAAAAGCGTCCTCCGTATCCACAGTCGGGGTAGTTTCTCCCGACAGCCTGCATACATTCCACCGCTTTTTCGGAAAGGTCGCTGTAGTCGGGTTTGCTTTCCACTATCGCTTGAGCTACTGCAAGGCTCATAATGCTGTCATCCGTCGGAAAACACTCCGATGTAAAAAACTCAAAGTCTTTGTCCCTGTGGTTGTTCCACTCAAAACGCGACCCGACGATATCTCCGATTATTGCTCCCAGCATATTATCTCCTCCTCTTCTCTCATCTCTGTCGATTATAAATATTACAGATGTTTCAATCTATTTTTAGGATCCGTTTATCTTCTCTTTTCAAGGTCAAGTCCCAAATGAGGTGTCAAACCATTCACAACATAATCCCTTTCCAAAAATAATCGATTTTAAGTTTGATCTCGTTTTACATAGGTCCGCTCAATATCATGCTCAAGGTTTCAATCATCTTCGCAAAGGTCTTATTCACAACCCCATCCTGCTTTTGATGATGTAATTTGCATACCGACCTGTCGTTCCGATCATTTCCAAAAGCTGTGCCCGGGACAACCCGACTTCCATACAATTACTTTTGCATCTTCATAATAGTATTTACTTATCTCTCCTTTGACATCAATACGATCATCTCCACATGGTTGGTGTTGGGGAATTGGTCGACAGCCGTACTTTTTACAATATTGTAGCCCGCATTCTTAAAGGTTTGGAGTTCATCGGCAAAGACTTTGGGGTTACAGGAGACATAGACGATGTTCTCTGCCTCAAAGCTTAAGATATCGCCCATCGCCTTGGGATGGATCCCGCTTCTGGGCGGATCGAGGATGATGAGATAGGGCTTTTCCTCGAGTTTTCCCACTTCCTTGGCGACGTCTCCCGCGATAAATCGGACGTTATCCACCCCGTTGAGCACGGCGTTTTCTCTCGCCATATCGACGGCTTCTTCCACGATCTCGATCGAAGTGATGTGCTTTGCAACATCGGAGAGCAGGATACCGATGGTCCCCGTTCCGCTGTAGAGATCGAAGACGGTCTCCTCCTCTTTGCCTATGAGGACCTCCTCCACCATCTTCCTCAAAGTCGCATACAGAACCTCGGCCCCCCTCGTATTGGTCTGGAAGAACGAAAACGGAGAGATCCGAAACTCCTTGCCCAGCAACTTGTCTTTAAAGATCGGACTTCCATGAAGGACCTCCACCTTTTCCGGAACAACGGCATCCGAAAAGGAATCGTTGTACGTGTGCAGGACCCCCTCTATCTTCCCGTCCAGCTCCAAACTCTTCAGTTTTTGGACATAGGTCGAAGTATCTAGCTCCTTCTGCGTTGTTGTAACCAAGTTGACAAGGATCTCCCCCGTATTCTTCCCCTTGCGCAAAACAAGGTGTCTCAAGCACCCTTCCCTCCTCATAATATGGTAGAAGGGAAGGCCTTCCTCCTCAAAGTGCTCCTTGGTCAACTTGAGGATACGGCGGTAGTCCTCGTCGATAATACGACAGTCTTCCACAAAGACGATGCTGTTGCTCCTAGTCGTCATATGCATACCCAAGGTAAGGGGGCCGTCTTTTTCTTCATTTCCGAAGGTAAATTCCATCTTGTTCTTGTATTCGCGAGGTTCGGGACTCCCCACGATTTCAAGATCCGAAAACTCCTCGTGCCCCTTCTGCTCAAAACGCCTTATCAGCGCCTTTCTTTTTAGTTCCAACTGTTCTTTGTAGGCTACGGGAAGAAGGGAACAGCCTCCGCACACGTCAAAATGTGCACAGACCTCCTCCGTTTCCAAGGGAGATTTGTGCACAACTTCCATTACCCTTCCTTCTCCTTTGTTTCCGCGGAGCTTCTTGATATATACCTTTGCGACCTGCCCCGGAATGGCATGTTTTGCCGTGATCGTCTTCGACTCACAATGCGCCTTCGACGTTCCGTCCAAGTCAAACTCCTGAAATTCCAAGACCACAACTTCTTTTTTCTTCATTTGATATTCTCCGTTTCATACTCTTAAAAGAGAAGATACCCCGCTTTGTTCTCGAAAGGAGCCGTTTGTCCCGTCGATAACTTAATAAGATCGTTTAAACTTCTCCATACTATTCTCCGTTTAAAATGTCAAGTAAACAGACTATATGTTTGTCGGAAATGTTTTGAGTAATCGTAGAATTCAAACTTCACGACCGGACAATTTTAATAGATAATAGTATTAAAAACACCTCATAATTCAAAGCGTAGCATCGCTATCGTCTCGATCTCCCGGACTGCCTTATCTGCCCTCCTCGACCGATCCTCCGCCCTTATCCCTTCAATAGAGGGTGTTTACATAGTTGTCGATCACGGACCTTCGGTTCCCGTGTTCAAACAGTCCCAATTCATCCAACCTCTTTTGGAGGACGGGGTTGATCGAATGAAAGACCGCGTTGACCTCCTCGTTTTCGAGCAGGACTTCAAACAGCTTGTGTTTGAGATACTTGGACTGCACCCGAATATAATAGGCCCGGATCCCGTCTCCGTCCGTCAGCCTGATCGCATGAAAGATGTTCTCATCCTTTTTTCGATAGAGGTAGTTCACCTTATCGAAGTACTCCTTGGTCTTCTCGGGATGCTTGTTCTTCTCTTCCAATTCCCTGGCTATCATCTTGAAGTACTTGCCCGTCATATTGTAATACTGGTAGTTATAGAGCGCCTTCCACATATTGTCGACGTTTTTGAACGGCCTTTTGTCCAACTGTTTCAGAAAAAAATAATTCGATTCGATATATTCCTTCTTCGTAATATCCCCTTGATAGAACTGCCTGTTCAAAGAGTTTTTGTTTTCGAGAAAAATTTCGAAAAAATTCTCTATATATGCCACTTTCTACACCTTCTCCACTACAAGATCCCATCGAACTCTTCGAGGATCTACTTCATCTCCTCATCTCGGAGGATCTCAAACATCAGCCGTGTGAATCTGTCCTCATTCTCCTTCATCGTATCGAACACTTCTTCCAGACTTAATGCTCCTTGCGAGATACCTGCCGCCATATTGGAGATACACGACAGGCCCAGCACCTCCATCTTTGCATGTGCGGCAACGATCGCCTCGGGAACCGTAGACATTCCGACCGCCGAACCTCCCATTATCTCATAAGCTCGGATCTCCGCAGGAGTCTCAAACATCGGTCCGCTCGTCCAGACATAGACTCCCTCTCGCAACGTTATCTCGCAGGAAACGGCCGCCTTGAGGGCAAGACTTCGAAGTCTTTCGCTGTAAACACGGCTCATATCGGGAAAGCGCTCTCCCATCCTCTGATCGTTTGCTCCGATCAAAGGGTTGCGCCCCACCGTATTGATATGGTCCGTAATAAGCATGATATCTCCCGGAACAAAACTTCTGTCAACAGCGCCCGACGCATTGGTCAGTATCAGCTTCTCAATCCCCAAAAACTGAAGTACCCTTATCGGAAAACTGATCTCCTCGACACTATAGCCCTCATAGTAGTGATACCTCCCTTGAAGGACGAGGACCTGCCTGCCCTGCACCTCGCCTACAACAAGGCGATTCTTATGCCCTTCCACCTTCGAAGTGCAAAAATGCGGGATGTCCCTGTAAGCAAGCTCCGCGATCTTCTCCACCTTCTCCGCAAAGCCGGACAATCCCGAACCCAAAACGATGGCTGTCTTTGCCTGAACATCAACCTTAGATTTGATGTATTTCGCCGCTTCCATTACCTGATCATACTTATGCATACTATCTTCCCCTTCTCTCAAAACCCTTCCGCCTGCTACCGCTTTTTTAAAACTGTACGCTCTTGCCCTAATGAAGGTAGTGCAGAACCCCCACGACCGCCGGTATCGTTATCATAGACAAAATCGTACACACCGACGCAATCTGTGAAGCAAAGGTCTCATCACTTCCAAGGTTCGTAGCAAATATCGTCACATAACTTGCAGAAGGCATAGCAATCAAAATCGTCGGTATCATGATTCTCATATCCCGAAGCCCCGCTGCATAATAGAGCAGCATCATTGCAAAGGGGATGAGAAGAAGCTTGAAAAAACTTACCAAATAGATTTTATAATTGAAAACAAACTCCCTGATCTTTGCCCTGGACAAAGATACCCCGATGATGACCATAGCAAGCGGAGACATCATCGCTCCGCTGACCTCAACGGCTCCCTTCAGAGGCTCGGGGATCTCAAGGCGAAGCAGAAACAAGGCAAAGCCCGTCAATACTGCCAGTACGCCCGGATTCACTATACTTTTGTAAAAAACATTGTGCTTGGACTTGATATCGCCGTTTCGCGACAGAAGATAGACTCCGACGCTCCACGAGGTAAACTCAAAGAACAAACTTGCCAGGGTCGCATAAAAAATATTCTCCATCCCCAGCACCTGCCCGATGATCGAATATCCCATATATCCGACGTTAGGCAGTATCATGGACAATTGCATAACATCCCTCTGTTTGCCCTCGGAGCCGGGGATCAGACGTACCAGCCCGAAGGAGAGAAGGCTGATCAGTGCATAGGTGAGCCCCATGATCAAAATAATGGACACCCCTACAGCAAACTTCTCCTGCGAAAAGGGGATCTGCATACCCCGAATGATCGCACAGGGCATTGCAATATAGAGCAGGACATGGCTGATCTGCCTCTGTCCTTCCTTTGACACAAGACCTTTCTTGCCCAAAATATAACCGAAGATAATAATGATAAACAGGCGTAACACCTGAAACAACGTATCGACAAAAATCATAGATCTTTCCTTTCTCTATGGTTGAAACATTCAAAAAGTACGGCGACAGCCTCCCGACATCATCCCTTCCGTCCAAGATCCGCTCGAACCTCTTCACGAGGATTCTCCATCCTCTTGATATCTATACCCGTTTAGATCGGTGCATGACAGAAAACTTACTGCGTTGTCCCTCAACCTCATATCATTTCTGCGGACGGAATTTCGATCCGCTCCCCATATTATGAAAACACCTTATAATTTCAAAAAGCAAAAGAAATTCGGTTTTTCTTAGATACATACATTTCTGAAACCTCTCCTTTTAGAGCTTTTCTATCGCTCTCAAAACAAAGGGAAGATCCCTTCGTGTCTTTGTGTGGCAGTTCTCTAAGGAAACAGCGCACAAAGGCAAACTTCTGATTTTTCTTTGGTTTCATAGAACACAAAAGTTTGTCATGTCAATATCTCCAAGAATTTCATCCTTTGTATAACATCGACTTTATACTGATTTTTTGAATTATGCGGTATCTCCCAAATACCATTCTCTATTGGAATTTACAACTTGAGTGCTTTCATAGGATCTTCCAAATTGTTTTCAGCAATTGTATATTCTGTATACCCGACATTTCAAACGAAGAACAGTACAAAACTCAAGTTGAACGACCCGGAAAGTTGAATAGACAACGGGATCCCGTCTTGAAAAAACGAGGATAGAACGCAAGGCACATCCTAGTTAAAATAACATTTTTTGCGTTTGTTTTCAATAGCCTTTGCCAAAAAACGCCCCTCTCTTCAAACGACAAAAAAACAGCAAATCGTTCTAATTTGCTGTTTCTTCTAGAATTTCATTCAAGGTGTCGGATCCATCGCCGACGGCCCGCTTGCAATCAGCATCCGACCTTCCTCCCGATAAATTCCGCAAAGGCTTCCTTCTCCTCCCGGCTCTCAAAGACCCTTAACGGAAGGATGACCGCCATAGACGGCGCAGTAAAAAGGTAGATCGCCTTGTCCGACTCCATTACCTTAGTGATCTTTTCATACCTCATCGAAGACTCTTCATACTCGGTGATGTGAAGGAGCTTATCCTCTCCAAACTCGACGGTCGTTCGTCCGAAGATGTTCGACCTTCCCTCCTTGAAGATGATTTTCTTTGTATTGGCAAGGATGAGAGCGTCATAGAACTTGGGAAAGTAACGGTAGAACAGGAAGGAGAGAACTCCCATCACAGACAAGGTGCACTTATCTACAAAGTCGATCCTTCCCCTTCCTTCCATAAGCCAAAAAAACAACCACATCCCCGGAGGAATAAGGGTAAATACAATATGAAATAGTTTCTTCTGCCTTCGATAGAACTTCATGCCTTCGATGGCAAACATACTGAAATCCACATAATCCTGTTTTGTAAAATCAAAGCTGAATCTCAAGCGACCCCCTTCTTCCATCTCTTCCTCCTCCAAAACACATAATACCGTTATTCAGCAGAAGGATAGCCCATCGATCCCCCAACTGCGGAGATTTGTTTCATTTCCTGTGAAATACAGATCCTCTGTGTAACTAACTGCAATGAATAATAGTATCAGACCTCTCCGATCCGTTTTTAGTATTAGGGAAATACCGCACAATTCGAAAAATCAGCATAAAACTAATTTTATATGAGGGATAAACTTCTTGAACGTGTTGATTTGAAAGACCTTCATGTTTTGCAAACTCAAAGTGAAAACAGAGGTTTGCCTTTATGCGGTGAATCCTCAGAAGGGATCCGACAGTCCTTCTTTGGCTAAAAACGGAAATAATCGCTGATCTTTTCCATATAAAGATGAGGCAGTTTCTTCATTCTTCCCAGCCTTCTCGAACGAAGGAACCTCTCTTCACGCCCCGAGAACCTCTTCAAACAATCGAGGTATGCTTTCTCGATGTTTTCTGCAAACCTCTCCTTGGAGAATTTCTCGCTCGACTCCAGGGCACGGTTCGAAAACCGTCTCCTCTTATCTTCATCGCTCAGAAGCTCGTTTAAGTGTCTGCCAAACTCGTCCCCGGTCTCGAAGTAATAGCCGTTGAGACCCTCCTCAAGAATATCGAACAAGCAGGCATCCTTCTTACAAACCAGAGGAGTCCCCGCCATCAAGGCTTCCACATAAGTAAGTCCCTGCGTTTCACTCATTGACGCACTGACAAACACATCCGCCAACTTATAATAGAGGTAGATCTCTTCCGGAGCGACCATTCCGGTAAAAATAACGTTGTCAGAGAGTTTAAGACGTGCGATCCGACTCTGCAATTCCTCCCTGTAAGGTCCATCTCCTACGATCAGCCAAACGATCTGCGGGTGTGTTCTTACTACATACAAAAAGTAATCCGCCACCTCATCGAGGTTCTTCTCCAGACCGATCCTTCCTATCGTCGCCATGATCTTTTTGCCCTCGCAGATGCCGTGCTTTTGTCTAAGGGCCTTCTTCTCCTCCTCGGATACCGATTTTTGAAACTTATCCATCGACAGACCCGTCGGGATCACATATACAGGAAGATCGACACCGTAGTCCCTCAAGGTCTTCTCAACCTTTCCCGTGGGCGCGATCACCGCATCCACCAATCTTAGCGATTCACGGGTAAAGAGTTTTGCCGATTGTCTGCTTATCGCATCAACCCTCAACAGATACCTCGTATAATGCTCGTACATCGTATGGTAGGTATGTACGATCGGGATATTCAACACAGAGGCGATCTTCTTCGCAATAACCATGGTAAAAAACTCCGTCTGCGTGTGGATGATGTCCGGCCTCCACCTCTCGATCTCCTTACGAAAGGTCTTTTCGATCGGAACGGTGCCCCGTACTCCCGGATAGACATACATTCGAAAAGATCGAAGATAATACACATCACCCCGTTTCTTCATATGAATGTCGTCCGACAAGGTAAGGATCCTCACATCGTGCCCTCTTGCCTTAAGTTCCTGATACAGCATATTAACTGATGTAACTACTCCATTGATGCTCGGAAGGTAGGTGTCCGTTGTAATCAAAATCTTCATAGATAAGTTCCTTTCTCTTTCCGCCTCAACAAAAGTCAAGAATATTTTTCTTTGTAAAAGAATACCTCATCCTCACCCTCTTTCCACGGTTATTATGTAAAAAAACGGAAACAATCTTAAGGAAAAGACTCAAAAACCAATAAAAAAACAGGTAGGAGAGTTGGATCAACCCCCTTACCTGTGTTTTTATTATCGCTACCCGTTTAAATTTCGCGGTTGTATACTTTGAGATCTATAGCCACTCAGAAAATTATTTCCTGTAATTAGGTGTTGCATGTAGCTGATATTCCAAACGAGGAATACTGCTATTCCAAATTCAGTTTTTTAGACAAGATATAGTGATTGAGCAAGAAGAAACCGCAAGCCAATACGATCTGTACCAACAATAAGATTCCTAGAAGCTGGTTGAAGTTGCTCCAGAAAAAACTACTCCCGTACATAAGGCCCTCCGCGTCTCCATAGTACTCCATCAGAGGCTCCAAAAGTTTTCCTACAAAAACTCCCAGAACGTTGCTTCCCACTATATAAATGACAAATCCCCAAATCGTCCTATGCTTGGCAAAGGGTGGCAGATGCGCAATAGAGATCGCAGCATAGATCATGCACACACTTGAAATGTAGGCAAACAACATATTGACCATAACTAGGAGAATAAAAAGTTTGTCCATTGATTCATACAGCATCATGATCCCCAACTTCATACCACGTATATGATCCGGAGTAATAAACTGAGCAAAGATCAGAATAACACTCAAAGTCGCCACGATCGTACTCAAAAACATCCATATCAGAGAGGATATCCATTTGGAGTGTAAGATGTCCTCCGTCTTTACCGGAAGGGTCATCATCAGATAGCCCTCATCACCCAACAGGTTTCTACTGTATCTGGTAACGATCATAATGATGGTGATCACATAGAGGGCGATATAGCCCGAAACCAAGATGAGGATCAACAAGGTGGGAACAATTCCTTCACCCCCGTAAGTTTCCAGCCCGGATTGCACCGAAGCTCCTACATTCAGACCCAAAAGAAGGGAACTTATAAGGATCAAGGCATACAAGGGTACAAAATAACGCGCAACCGACTTCATCTCATATTTGATCAATTTTCCTAACATTTGAATACCTCCCTGAACAAGTGATCGATTGAGCTCTCCTTCTCTTCCCTGATATTATCGACGCTGTCCTGCAGATATATTCTTCCTTCTTTGATCAGGATGACCTCGTCAAGAACCCTCTCGACATCTTGAATAAGATGGGTGGATATCAGGATCGCAGAATCAGGAGAGTAATTTTGGATGATGGTGGAGAGGATGTAATCCCGTGCCGCCGGATCCACTCCTCCGATCGGCTCATCCAGCACATAGAGTTGTGCCTTTCTCGACATCACAAGGATGAGCTGTACCTTCTCCTTGGTTCCCTTCGATAAAGTTTTCAGACTTGACTTTTCGTCAATACCCAGATTATCGAGCATCTCCCTTGCCACATTGATATCGAAATCTTCATAGAAATCCTCAAAGAACTCCAAAAGTTGAGAAACCTTCATCCAGTTATTAAGATAGGTCCTCTCAGGAAGATAGGACACGATCTTCTTGCTCTCCAGTCCGGGTTTTTCTCCGTTGACCAGAACCTCTCCCTCATCCGCCTGAAGAAGTCCGTTGATCAACTTGATCGTCGTGGACTTTCCGCTTCCGTTGGGGCCCAAAAGGCCGATGATCCTACCCGTATTCAACTTAAAGGATACATTCTCCAAAGCCTTAAATTTACCAAACCTTTTTGTTACATTGCGAAACTCGACCAGACACCTGCCGTTTTCCTTCTCAAATGCCCTTTCAAAATCCATATCTTGTTTTTTGCGGATCTCCTCTTTTTCTTCCGGCTGAAATTCTTTCTCCAAATTCATCCTACTTACCTCCCTCAAACAAATCATCCATCAGGGCCTTGATTTGCTCCTTTGTGTAACCCAATCCTCTCAACGAAGAAATAAACTCTTCCATATATTTTCTCGCCAGATCCTTTCGCTTCTGCTCGATAAGCTCGATGTCCTTGGTTACAAAACGACCTGCCGTCCTCTCCGAATAAATCAGTTTCTCCCTCTCCAATTCCGAGAGAGCCTTCTGCATCGTGTTGGGATTGACCCCCGCAAGCTTTGCCAACTCACGGACCGACAATATCTTCTGACCTCCCTGCAACTCTCCGGACATGATCTGCTTTTTCAAATATTCCATAAGCTGAAGATAGATCGGACTCTTCTCATCAAACACCCATGTCATCCTTGACCCTCCTTATATCTCTCATATTGTACTACTGAATTGATACAATAATATAATAGGACATATTTCTTTTTGAGTCAAGAAGTTTTTTGACTTCTTGCAAATTTTTTCAAAAAAAGACAGTGCCCTAGCTCAGCGACCTTCTCCCGCTTTTATAAGAAGGTGTTTGCTTTATTGAAAAAAACAGGAATATGTAAGCACCATAGCTCAGAGACCTTCTTCTGCTTTTTAAGACTTGACTGTTACCTTTCTGCCCAAAAAAATCCTCACTATATCCGAAAAACGACAGAGATTGTAAAGATATTGTAACCCCACATTCTTTTATTATTGGATACAATAAAGGAAGATCCCTCTTATTTAATTCCCTTATCTCGTGCTCGTACACCACACCGGCACGAAAAGACATCCGCTTTTGTTACAACAAGGAGGAAATTATGAAAAAAAAGGTTTTGATCTCTATTTTGGTATTGGCTGCGCTCCTTCAAACAGGAGTCAGTTTTGCACAGGAATCGGTCCGCGATGTCTTTGACTATCTCGACTCCGTATTGGCATCCCACGAAGATAAGACCCCAACGCTCAGCCCAAAGACTATATCCTACGGCAAGGTCATTTTGGGCAACGAAGTTCTGTTTACAGATTTCGAACATCTCATCAATGGAAAGAAGATCGGCCTGGTCACCAACCAGACCGGAGTGAACTCCAAGGGCGAAAGTACTGTAGATAAGTTCTACAACCATCCTTCTGCCCGCCTTGTCGCAGCCTACTCTCCGGAGCACGGCCTCGATGGCAAAACCAAGGCAGGCGCCTATGTGATGTCCTACACCGATACCAAGAGAAATCTTCCCGTCTACAGTCTCTACGGCAAGACGAGAAAGCCTTCTAAACAGATGCTGGAAGGAGTTGATGTCCTCGTCTTTGATATGCAGGACATCGGTTCGAGGACCTATACCTATATGTCGACCTTAAACTATGTTATGAAGGCGGCTGCACAGCACAAGATCCCCGTCATCGTCCTCGATCGTCCCAATCCCTTGGGTGGGATCATCGTTGAAGGTCATGTAGCAAAGGATAAGTACCTCACCTTTGTCGGTGTGGACAACCTCCCGCTTGCCCACGGTATGACCTGCGGAGAGCTTGCCCGTTTCTTCAATCGTAATATCCATGCAGACCTCACAGTCATCCCGATGAAAAACTATTCCCGTTCGATGATATGGCAGGACACAGGACTCCCATTCGCTCAAACTTCTCCGAACATCCCCGACATCGAATCGGCCTTCCTGTATATGGCGACAGGAATGGGAGAGGGAACCGGCATCGGACAGGCTAATAAATTTCATTGGATAGGCGGTAAGAACATTGATTCGGTACAGTTTGCCGATAAGCTCAATCGCTCAGGACTCAGCGGGGTTCGATTTGAACCTTCTACCATCAACAATCGAGGAGGAGTAAAGGTCATCATCACCGATTATCACACCTTTAACCCTGCCAAAACAGGCATCTACACTCTTGCAACCGCAAACCTTCTTCGTCCCATCCAAGTTCCGACCGAAAAGAACGGGGTCATCCCCATGTTTGAAAAGCTTTTCGGAAGCGATGCCATGGGTAGATCTTTGAAGAAAAAAGAATCACCTGAAGAAATCGTTGCAAGTTACCAAAAAGAATTAAATGAATTCAAATCCTTGAGACAACAGTATTTGATCTATCCGTAGAATTAGATTTTTTCTTTGAAGTTTATTTATTTGACGGAAAAAAGCAGGATTTTTATTTGAATTGAACCAATTTTCAGACAATAATTCTGCTTTTTCACTATCTTTTTTTACATTCCCCCTTTAAACCTACTGTTTAAAACATTCTCCCCTCCCTTTTTGTTGTCTTTTTGTTACCTTTTTGTAACCGTTTTGTGTTTTTTTCTTGAATTATAGAAAATAATCG
>JAUMWQ010000258.1 GCA_030529565.1 Filifactor alocis
TTTATCTTCTATGGGTCATAGATCGTTTATCAAAGGAAGAATAGTATTAGATTTGAGAGCGTAGATACAATTGCACTTCTATACTCGTATCCAACAAGGATCGAAAGATCAGTTAGGGCATACTATAACGAAACATCGGCAGGAGCCTTCCTCTTTGAGTGTCGAGTAAAGTCGAAAGATAACGAAACCCCCGTTTAATACGGGGGTTTCACTATCTTATCACCATAAGGGAGCAGGTGCTCTCCGACTTGAGCAAAGAACATGTAGGATCAAACAAGATCTTTTACTGCATTTGTTCTAAGTCTGTGAATCCTTATGAAGGACATATGACAAAAACATCTCGGTTCCCGACTTATATGGCCTTATTGCAAATCGGTAGTGTTCCATACCGTTCTCTGTATTAGAAGGCTAAGAACACAGCATATATAGCGATAGCAAATAATTTAAAAGATCGACATAAAATCAATGCTTATACGAAGGATCAATTTGTCAAGAATGTTGACATGGAAAACTTTCGTACTTTATAAAACAGAAAGAAAATCAGAAGTTTGACTTTGTAGGGTGTTTCCTCAATAACCATATCGCTTTTTTGAATGAGATTTTACTGACAACAGTATCACAGTGATTTTCTGAGATCTGCTAAAAACTTCAGATTTTTACGTTCGATCTCGTTGAATTTTTTCTCGGCTTCAATGGGCTGCTTGATGGACGGATCCGGTTTGTACCACGACTTCTTCATAAAATACTCATAGTAAAGACCGCTTCCGTCGAAACTGTAGCCGTGTCGTGCAAACATCTCGTTGATCGCCAAAGAAACCTGATCCTTTGAAAAACCTGCGACATCCTCTCGGGTCAAAAGACTGGTGTCGCTCGGAAGAAGATAGGACGAAATCTCGTCTTGAACCGAGGCGGCAGATCCGGAGGTAACGGGGGTTTCGGTAGAAGGTTCGGTAGGCACAGGAGACTCGACCGGTTCGGTCTCATCGGGAGAAGTTTGCTCTATCGGTACCTGCTCGGTAGGAGTGCTCTCTTTTTCCGAGCCGAACTTGGATTGCAGGTAGGGAAAGACCACCACTCCCAGCACTGCGATAAACAGGATGAAAACAACGGTGGGAAGAACCATACCCACGGAACTCTCCTTCGAGTAAGAGCGAGGAGATCTTAAATTGTGAAATCTCTTCTTTGAGGGGTTGATTACAGACTTTGATACATCGAATTTCGAAGATATTTCATCATAGCCCTTTTTTTCCTCAGGCGAAAGATGGACTTCAAGCATGTGAGAATATTTTGCGATCAACTCTTTCATTTGGCTCGATGATGGTTTGTCCAAATAGATACGCTCAATCTCCTTGTAAGCACAGTGTGCATACAACTTACTTAACTTCTGTTGATCGCCCATATTGAGCATGGTGCCGAGGAAGTCCTGTTCTTTTTCGATCAAGTGAATCGCATCGTGATAATTATTTTTTTCTGAAAGAGAACAAATTTTATTAAACAGCGCATAGGCGCGCCCTTTATCTTCTGTTTGTTGAGGCATATTATCAC
>JAUMWQ010000259.1 GCA_030529565.1 Filifactor alocis
CTACACCGATTATATTGTCTCCTCTTTCGAGGGTTTGAGAGACCTTTTGAGAGATAATATCATTTGATTGTTTCCTTCGTTCGATACTTCTGGTTCTTACTTTGGGGCTTTTCAGGAATGGTCATTTCGATCTTTTCCTGCTCTAATAAAGGACGGAGGTATAAGATATTGAAGATGCAAAGGATAAGTGTGAACATCTGGTAGAAGAATTTTTCACTCAAAGGAGTAAAAGGTAGCGATATGAGTAGTCGAAAAGGAACTGTCCATTATTTTGTGTAAACGATAATTTGGGTCGAGATTTAGCACTCGACTAAATCTCGATTCTATTTTTAAATATAGCAACAAATTGATTCATAACCCAATCCCAGTTTTTTTTATCGGCATTGTCCACTTCTTTTCTATCTCTTGCAGAGCTAACCAAACAGACTTGCGAAGAGCATCATCTGTAGGGAGTGACATCTTTTTTTCGTGTATATGCGAATTTTCCCATTGAGATTTTCAATCAGATTGATCGTGTAAAAATCATTCATCTCTACAGAGAAATCAAAGAAAGCCATTAAATCGTCCTAATTACGATGCCAACTCTGTACCGCATGTCTATACTTTGAACCCCACTTTTGCTCGAAGTGAGATAATGCCGATACCGCTTGTTCTCGGTTTACGGAAGTATATATTTCCCTCATGTCAGCCGTAACATCCTTCATATCCTTCCAAAACCACATACTTGCAGGAATTGCGTATCTGATGCACAACACATATCTGGTGGTGGAATGGGGAAAAACCGTTTTAATGATGTATGTGAAGTCATTGAGATTATCCGTTATTGTAATGAGCACATCCTCAACACCACGAGCCTTTAAATCAGTCAATATGCCCATCCAAAACGAAGAACTCTCGCCTTGGCCTATCCACATCCCAAGAACTTCCTTATAGCCCTGTCGTTAAGTCCTACGCATAGATAAACCGTTTTCTTGATTATCTTGCCTGATTCTCTTACTTTGAATACAATATCATCATCTAGACAACCATATAACGCCTGTCAAGAGGAGAATTTTGCCATTCAAGGGCAGATTGGATTACTTTATTAGTAATAATGGATATGGCACTCGTAGAAAGGCTTATTTCGTATATATCACAAAACTTATCTTCTATATCTGATATATCTGAAACGCTCATTTGTTTGACATAGAATGAGATTACATGCTTTTCAATATAAAGTTTCCAACTGTTCATCTTCGCCATGTACAGGACGCTATCCTCCTCGGATTACTACGGGAGCTCCGTTGCCATATCGGGTTTTCAGAGGCTATACCTCATAGCCTTTAGGCTCCTCGACTTAGGCAATCCCCATTTAGCTTGCATAATCTATTAGTGCGACAAACTGTCGGATGCGACGTTCGACCTTTTGTTCAATCCGTCAGACTACACCGGAAAGTACTACGGAGTGGCGTTTGTAATTGCCTCCCGTCACGGCTCATTTAACAGCCTCTGGACTATCGTTCAACCAATTCAGGCTTCATCCTTGTGCTTGTCTTTCTACCTC
>JAUMWQ010000034.1 GCA_030529565.1 Filifactor alocis
ATATGCAGGAAAAATACGGGGAGGAATTTGTGGGGATCTCCTACAATCTCGCAGAGATATTTAAAGAATACGACGAGTTCTTTGTCTATCCCAAGTCAAAGGGGCAAGAAGGATGGACCAAGGTAGTCGGAGAATATTATCGGGGGGAATATGTGTTAACTGACGGGTATTTCGGCCAGCTTATTGAAGAACGTTATTATCAGTATCTGGATGACTTATTCGGTAAGATCTTGGATCGATATCACTTTACAATACGAATTGACCGAGATAAAGCGTATTCATCGAAGTTGACCAAGGATATTCCGATTGAAGAGATAGCAGATAATATGGATGAAGGGTGGCTGTTTATGCCTAGCATTGATCTTGCGATCCCCTCTTCGGAGCTGGAGGAGGTTTCGGACAAGGAATTGTGGGGGATAGGAAACAAGTTTGCGGAAGCCTGCTTGGAGAGCAATCTCTACTTGTCCGTTGATTTGATGGTCGTCAAAGAGGAGAAGTTCGAAGACTATGTTCAAAATAACGGGGATATTATGCACGGGATTTCCGAAGACGATTATTACGGAAGGATGGATGAATACCGTAGTCTGGAGGAAGAGAGAAAAAAGGAATACTTTGCTTACTTAGATGAGGATGGAAATAGTCGATATGATGCTACAACCATATTTGGCACTGATGATGGAGGGAAAAAAGTGAAAGTATTTATTAATGATAAGCTAGTGAAGGAGAAGAATATCCATGAGTAAATTACACTGCTATTCTTTTGAGTTGAGGATATAAACGATCTGTGAGCAATAGAAGATAGAACGATTTTTCGTAGTCAAAAAAATATATCCATGCTTCTATTGGAGAATAGTATTAAGGCGATCCCGCATAATTCGGAAAATCAGCATAAAATCGATTTTGTACGAAGGGTGAAATTGTTGAAAATATTGATAGGACAGTTCTTCGTATTTTGTAAAAACAGGGGAAATCAGAAGTTTGCCTTTGTGCGATGTTTCCTTAAGCAACGAGCAGGCGATTTTGTTGGACACATTGGTTTGTTTGAAATACAGGTCAACAAAACTATGGAGGATGGGGGCGGGGAGATACCGCCTCATTTGAAAAGATCGATCGCAAGTCTTGCTTGCTCTTGGGGGAGATGTACAGGATACCAAGGCCGAAACAATTTATCGCTTGCGAATACGGATCTATAAGAAGACAGTGGCGAAGAAGGAGGGCGTAAAAATCAATTTATAAATTGTAGCCTTTTTTCGGACAAAGGTGTTACTTTGATCTGTCTATATTTTCAATTTAGAAGGCAAATAACGTTTCAATTGATGGGGAAGTATTCAACTGCAAGAGAGTTATTACTTAATAACAGTTATCAAATAATTGGAAAATCAACATTTTTATAAAAATAATTAAGTTTAATGATATTGTCAATTGTTTTTATAAGTGTTAAAATGAATAAAATAAGGGGAATAAATATAGGGTCTTTTGTTGTGTTTGTTTTTCTTATTTTACCATTATTTATTTGTTTAATGATTTATATGGAGGACGATTTCGGTTTATGGTGTTCTTCAATAAATTTTTGTAGTTTTATATTTTAGGAGGTCGTTGCGATTATGGCAAAAAAAGTCATGAAGACTATGGATGGTAATACGGCGGCAGCATACTGTTCCTATGCGTTTACAGATGTTGCGTGTATCTATCCGATCACCCCGTCTTCCCCTATGGCGGAACTGGTAGATGAATGGGCGGCGAAGGGACAGAAGAATATTTTCGGACAGGAAGTAAGGGTCGTGGAGATGCAATCCGAGGCGGGAGCAGCGGGTGCCGTTCACGGTTCATTGACCGCAGGAGCGTTGACATCGACTTATACAGCTTCTCAAGGATTGTTGTTGATGATCCCCAATATGTATAAGATAGCAGGAGAATTGTTGCCGGGAGTCTTCCATGTATCTGCACGTGCCCTTGCAAGCCACGCTTTGTCAATATTCGGAGACCATACGGATGTTATGTCGGCAAGACAGACAGGTTTTGCTTTGCTGGCGTCCGGTTCCGTTCAGGAGGTTATGGATATTGGAGGAATTGCACACTTGGCTGCGATCAAATCCAGAATACCGTTTCTGCACTTCTTTGACGGTTTCAGAACTTCTCACGAGATCCAAAAAATCGAGCAGATCGACTACGAGGTATTTGACAGGTTGGTAGACAAAAAAGCGGTACAGGAGTTCAGAGATCGTTCCTTGAATCCGGAGCATCCCTATACGAAGGGAACTGCACAAAACCCGGATATCTTCTTCCAGAACAGAGAGGCGATCAATCGTTTCTACGATGCGATCCCCGATATTGTGAACGACTATATGAAGGAGATCTCCAAAGAGACGGGAAGAGAGTACAAACCGTTCAACTACTACGGAGATCCCGAGGCGGAGCATGTTGTAGTAGCGATGGGTTCTGTTACCGAGGCTTTGGAAGAGACGGTCGATTACCTGAGAGAAAAGGGCAAGAAGGTAGGGGTGTTGAAGGTACATCTGTACAGACCCTTCAGCGCAAAATACTTCTTCGATGTGATGCCTACGTCGGTAAAAGTCATCAGTGTCCTGGATCGAACCAAGGAACCGGGCGCAACGGCAGAGCCTTTGCACTTGGATGTGTTAAACCTCTATTACAGAAATCCGAACGCTCCCGTGATCGTAGGAGGACGATACGGTCTCGGATCCAAGGATACAACACCTTCCGACCTGTTGGCGGTGTTCAAGAATATGGAGGTTGCTGAACCCAAGGACAGATTTACCATTTCTATCGTGGATGATGTTACCCATCTTTCTCTTCCTACCGATGAGTTTATCCACACTTCAGCACAAGGAACGACAAGATGTAAGTTCTGGGGTCTGGGCTCCGACGGTACGGTAGGCGCGAACAAATCCGCGATCAAGATCATCGGGGACAATACGGATCTCTATGCTCAAGGCTATTTCGATTACGATTCCAAGAAGTCCGGAGGGATTACGGTATCTCACTTGAGATTCGGAAAAGAGCCGATCCGTTCCACCTATCTGATCGATGAGGCGGACTTTATCGCCTGTCACAATCAGTCCTATGTCCATCGTTACGAGTTGTTGGAAGGACTGAAAAAAGGCGGAGTATTCGTACTCAACACCAAGTGGAACGATGAGGAGTTGGACAAAAACCTTCCCAATAACTTAAAGAGATATATTGCGGACAATGAGATCAGATTCTACACGGTAGATGCAACGTCCATTGCGGAAGAAATAGGACTTGGATCAAGGATCAATATGATTATGCAAAGTGCCTTCTTCAAGCATGCGGAAGTGATTCCCGTGGAAGAGGCGGTAACTCACTTGAAGAAGTCGATAGAAAAAACCTACGGAAACAAGGGGCAAAATATCGTCGATATGAACTTTATGGCAGTCGACAAGGGTCAGGAAGCCCTGCATAAGGTCGAAGTTCCTTCCGCTTGGAAGAGCGTTGAGCTCGAGAAGAAGTCGGGAATATCCGAGGAAGAGCCGGAGTTTATCCGAGATCTTTTGAGACCGATGGCGGCGCTCCAGGGAAATAAGATACCTGTATCCGCCTTTGTGGATCGAGAGGAAGGCATCATTCCTCCGGGAACTTCTCAATATGAGAAGAGAGGTATCGCTGTTAATGTTCCCGAGTGGAATATGGAAAACTGTATTCAATGTAACCAATGTTCCTTCGTATGTCCCCACGCGGCGATCAGACCCTTCCTGATGACCGGTGAAGAGTCCGAAAAATACGATGCTGAAGGCGTGAAGGCTATGGGTAGAGGTTTGGACAGCTACACATACCGAATCCAGGTAGATCCGCTTGACTGTGCAGGCTGCGGAAACTGTGCGGATATCTGTCCGGGTAAGAAGGGCGCGAAGGCACTTCAAATGAAACCCATCGATACACAGATGGAGCAGTTTGACCGATTTATGAACCTTCATAAAAACGTGGGATACAAGCCGGAGATCCTCGATAGACAATCTCTCAAGGGAAGTCAGTTTGCACAACCCTTGTTGGAGTTCTCGGGAGCTTGTGCAGGCTGTGGAGAGACCCCTTATGCAAAGGTGGTAACCCAGCTCTTCGGAGAAAGAATGATCATTGCGAATGCGACGGGCTGTTCATCGATCTGGGGAGGTTCCGCGCCTGCATCCGTCTACACGATCAATGCGGACGGACAAGGACCGGCATGGGCCAACTCACTGTTTGAAGATAACGCCGAGTACGGTTTGGGGATGTATACTGCGGTCAAGGTAATGAGGGAGCATATCAAGAACAATGCCGAGGCTTTGTTGACGAAGGCGATCCCGAGCGATCTTAAAGAGGCTCTGCAAACTTATTTGGATACGATGAACCTCGGGGATGAGAGCAAGCTGTCATCCGCGAAACTTCTTGCACTTCTGTCTTCCTACGATGGAGAAGGAAAAGAGTTTGTCGATGAGATCCTAAAGAGAAAGGATTATCTCGTTAAGAAGTCGATGTGGATCTTCGGTGGAGACGGTTGGGCGTACGACATCGGATATGGCGGTCTTGACCACGTTCTCGCTTCCGGAGAAGATGTCAACATCCTTGTCTTTGATACGGAGGTTTATTCGAATACGGGAGGACAATCTTCCAAGGCTACTCCGACAGGAGCGGTTGCAAAATTTGCCGCTTCAGGTAAGAAGGTCAAGAAGAAAGACTTGGGAATGATCGCTGCCACCTATGGATATGTGTATGTTGCACAGGTAGGTATGGGATCGGATAAGAACCAGTTGATCAAAGCTCTCAAAGAGGCCGAGGCTTACGACGGTCCGTCTTTGATCATCGCCTACGCACCGTGTATCAACCACGGTTTGAAGGAGGGTATGGGCAAGACCCAACAAAATACGAAGGAAGCGGTCGAGTGCGGTTATTGGCATCTGTACCGATACAATCCTCTTCTTCAGCAGGAAGGAAAGAATCCGTTCATCCTCGATTCCAAGAAACCGACAGCAAGTTTCAGAGAATTTTTGGACAAACAGGTCCGCTACACTTCCTTGAAGTCAGGGTTCCCCGAGATCGCAGAAGAACTCTATGCGAAAGCGGAGGCCGATGCACAAGAGAGATATGCAAGATATGCAAAGATGGCTGGAAGAGAAGACGCTTAGAATAACAATAAATATAGACAGGGGGAGCGGAGAGATCCGCTCCTTTTTCTTGGATCTTCTATTGATAGAAGGGCGATTATATTATAAAATAGGAAAGTCATTTCGACTTCGTCCGCTATAGGGTGGGGTGATACTGTTATCCGTTCGATGTTGATACCAACGCCCTCTCCGGGAGATAAAAGAAATTTTTGTGCCGGCTGTGGATTTTTAGCAAAACACCGCATAATTCGAAAAAACGGCATAAAATCCGTTTTATACGAAGGACGAAATTTTTGAAAATCTTGATATGACAAACTTTCGCATTTTATAAACGCAAAGAAAGATCGGGAGTTTGCCTTTGTGTGCTGTTTCCTTAGTACTATTCGGTTATAAAAATGCCGGGAATACACATATATAATTATCGAAAAACAATTCGCAGGGTTCTATACTTCAAAGAGTTCAACCTGTCAATTTTAATAGATAATAGTATGGATGAGAAAGGGCATTCAAGGGATAACAGGATAAAAACGGAAAAAACACAAGGCAAAGGGACGGATACTTTTGCAGTTAAGAAGGACGGGGATAGAGCCTTGTCCTATTTAGGGAAGTAAGGATGTTTTTGAATGAGAAAAAAAGAAAAAACTACAGGCTACGGAAATAACAGCATTACTTCGTTGAAGGGGCCGGACAGGGTCAGGAAGAGACCCGCCGTCATCTTCGGATCGGATGGGATAGAAGGCTGCCAACACGCCTTTTTTGAGATCCTCTCCAATTCGATCGATGAGGCGAGGGAAGGAAACGGTTCCGTGATCAATGTCATTCGTCACAGAGATCATTGCATCACCGTGGAGGACTTCGGCAGAGGGATCCCCCTCGACTACAACGAGGTGGAGAAGAGATATAACTACGAGCTGGTCTTTGAAGAACTCTATGCAGGAGGAAAATACAATACCAACGAAGGCGAAAACTACGAGTATTCTCTGGGTCTTAACGGTCTGGGCTGCTGTGCCACCCAATACTCCTGCGAATTTATGAAGGTGGAGGTTAAGAGGGACGGTTTTGTCTATCGGATCAGCTTTGAGAAGGGATACAGTGTAGGAGAACTGCAAAAAGAAAAGGACGATACTCCGGGCACTTATACCAAGATCTACTTTAAGCCCGACAGAGAGGTGTTTACCGATATCTCGATCTCCTCGGACTACTATGGAGAAACGTTGAAACGTCAGGCGGTCGTCAACAAGGGTCTTTGTTTCAAGCTCTACGACGAGGAGGAAGAAACGGAGCAGATCTTCCTCTACGAGAACGGGATCGAAGACTATATCAGGGAGATCATAGGAGAGAGATCTCTTACGGAGCCCAGACTGATCTCTTTGGAGACCAAGGGAAGAGATCGGGAGGATAAGCCCGAGTACAAGCTGAAGGCGGAGGTCTGCTTTGCGTTTTCGGCCGAGAGCAGTTTTATCGAGTTCTATCACAACTCGAGCTTTCTCGAATATGGGGGCTCTCCCGACAAGGCTACCAGATCCGCCTTTGTATCGGCGATCGATGCCCTGATAAAAAGTCAGGGAAAGTATCAAAAAAACGAGAAAAAAATAAGTTTCATCGATGTTGAAGAGAGCCTCCTCCTCGTTATCAGCTCGTTCTCGACGATGACTTCCTATGAGAATCAGACAAAGAAGGCGATCACGAACAAGTTTATCCAGCAGTCGCTTACGGATTTTTTGAAGGAACAGTTGGAGATCTACTTTATCGAAAAGAAAGAGGAGGCGGAGAAGATCGCCGATCGAGTGCTGATCAATAAGCGTTCGAGAGAAAATGCCGAAAAGACAAGGAATGCGATCAAGAAAAACCTCAAGACGGGTCTCGACCCTTTGAACAGGATCAAGAAGTTCGTGGATTGCAGGAGTAAGGATTCTTCGAAGAGAGAACTCTATATTGTGGAGGGAGATTCGGCTCTGGGCTCCTGTAAGCAGGGAAGGGATGCGGATTTTCAGGCGATCATCCCGATTCGCGGAAAGATTTTGAACTGCTTAAAGTCGGATCACAATCGTATTTTGTCCAGCGACATCATCACGGACATCATAAAGATCTTGGGTACGGGAGTGGAGATCAACAACAAGCACCTCAAAGAAGTGGCGGAGTTCAACCTCGACAACCTCAGGTGGAACAAGATCATCATCTGTACGGATGCGGACGTCGACGGTTTTCAGATCAGGACCCTTCTTTTGACCTTGTTCTACACCTTGACTCCCACTCTGATAAAAAACGGAAACATCTATATCGCGGAGTCGCCTCTCTACGAGATCAGTGCGGGAGAACAGACTGTCTTCGCGTATTCCGAAAACGAAAAGACCGAACTTGTGACAAAGCTGGAGAAGAAGAACAGGAAACTCCACATCCAGCGTTCCAAGGGACTTGGAGAAAACGAGCCGGAGATGATGTGGGAGACGACGATGAATCCTGCAACCAGACGATTGATCCGGGTGATGGAGTACGAAAGCGAAAAAACGGAGGCCGTCTTCGACCTTCTGCTGGGAGAGGACCTGCAGGGGCGAAAAGACTATATAGAGCAGTACGGGCATTTGTACCTGAACAAGCTCGATGAAGTATAAGGAGGAAAGGACATTGCCTCGAAAGACAAAAAGAGAACCCAAGCAGGAATATATTGAGAAAAAAGCCGAAGTCGAGGATATTGTAGATACCCTCAAGGATAACTATATGCCCTATGCGATGAGTGTGATCGTCTCCAGAGCGATCCCGCAGATCGACGGTTTTAAGCCGTCCCACAGAAAGCTGCTCTATACGATGTATAAGATGGGCTTGATCAAAGGGAACCGGAAGAAGTCGGCGACTATCGTGGGGGAGACGATGAAACTCAACCCCCATTCGGATATGGCGATCTATGAGACCATGGTAAAGCTCGCAAGGGGAAACGAAAGCCTCTTGCATCCCTATGTCGACTCCAAGGGGAACTTCGGCAAGCAGTCCTCGAGGGACATGCAGTTTGCGGCACCACGGTATACCGAGGCGAAGCTGATGCCCCTGTGTAACGAGCTGTTCTCCGAGATCGATATGGATACGGTGGATCTGGTCGATAACTACGATTCGACGATGAAGGAACCGACACTTTTGCCGACCACCTTCCCGAATATCCTCGTCAAGTCGAACAAGGGGATCGCCGTCGGGATGGCGAGCTCCATCCCGAGTTTCAACCTTGGGGAAGTGTGCAATTACACGGTGGAGAGGATCAGGAAGAAGAAGGTCGACCTATTCGACTTTATTCCGGGACCGGATTTTCCCTCCGGAGGAGAACTCCTCTTCGACAAGAAGGAGATGGAGGAGATCTACCGCACGGGCAGGGGAAGTTTCAAACTGAGGGGCCGATATCGCTATCTCAAAAAGGAAAACCTCATCGAGATCTACGAGATCCCCTACACCGCAACCATCGAAGCCATCATCGAAAAGATCATCGAGATGATGAAGCAGGGACGCTTGAAGGAGGTCGTGGATATCCGCGATGAGAGCGATCTCGGCGGACTTAAGATCGCCCTCGATGTCAGAAAAACCGTCGACGTCGAAAAGACGATGGCGAAGATCTTTCGATATACTCCCCTCGAAGACAGCTATAGTTGCAACTTCAACGTTCTCTGTAACCATACTCCGAAGGTCATGGGCATCGATGAGATCCTGGATGAGTGGATCTCGTTTCGAAGGACCTGTATCCTCAGAAAGACCGCATATCAGATCGACAAAAAACTCCATCGTCTGTTTTTGTTGAGAGGCTTGGAGAAGATCCTTCTCGATATCGATAAGGCGATCCGGATCATAAGAAACACCGAAAAAGAAAAGGATGTTCTCAAGAACTTGATGGAAAACTTCGGCATTGACGAGGTACAGGGAGAGTACATCCTCGAGATCAAATTGAGAAACTTGAACAGAGAGTATATCCTCAACAAGATCGAAGAAACACAGACCTTGGAAAAAGAGGTTTCGGATCTGAAAGAACTGTATACTGACGAGACCTTGCAGGACAAGCTGATGATAAAAGAGCTCAAGCGAGTGGGTAAGCAGTATGCACAGGAGAGAAAGACGGAGATCTCCAAGAAGGAGGAGGTCATCGTCCACGTGGAAGACAGGAAGATCGAGACCTATCCCGTAACGATGTTCCTGACGGAACACGGATACCTCAAAAAGATCCCCGATGCGTCGCTGAGGGCTTATTCCGAGCAGAAACTCAAGGACGATGACAGGATGTTTATGTCCCTGGAGGCAAATAACGACGATATCTTGTTCTTGTTGTCCGACAAGCACAAAATGTACCAACTTCGGATCTCGGATATGGAGGACACAAAGGCCTCGGCCTTCGGGGTCTTCCTCCAAAACTACTTGGAGCTCTCCGCGGATGAACGCATCATCCATATGCAGCATCCCAAGGATTACAGAGGACATTTCGTCTTTGTGTTTGAAAACGGGAAGTTTGCAAAGATCCCTCTCTCTTCCTACCAAACCAAGGGCTATCGGAAGAAACTGGTCGGAGCTTATTCGGACAAGAGCCCCTTGGTAGAGGCCTTGTTTATGGAAGAAGAGGAGGAGATCCTGATCAAAACCGCCTTGGATAAGGTTTTGCTTGTTCCGATGCAGGACATCAATCCGATCTTAAATCGCGGAAGTCAGGGAATACAGGTGGCAAGGTTGAGCAAGAAGGACAAAGTCGTATCGGCAAGGATCGCAGAGGAAGAGGAGAAGATGGAGTTTGCGTTTGCGAGAGCAAAGAAGATCCCGATCGCTCCCAAGGCTATGAAGGACGGCATTCAGATCCAGCTTTCTTTCACAGATAAGGTATAAAGGCGGTAGAGTTATGAACGAACCATACTATGTGTACTCGGACTATCTGAGGGAGAGGTACGGGGAAAAGGTGTACAGGATCCCGATCAACCTCCCTCTTACCTGCCCGAACAGGGACGGGAGGATCGGTGTGGGAGGCTGTTCTTTTTGTGCGGACATCGGGGCGGGGTTTGAAAGCCTCGACAGTGCGAAGTCCGTAAGAGAGCAACTGGAAGAGAACATCACCTACATCGGAAAGAAGTATAAGGCAAAGAAGTTTATTGCCTACTTTCAAAACTATACCAACACCTATGTGGAACAGTCCGCCTTTGAAGCTTATATCCGTGAGGCGATCCGAGAGGATGTGGTCGAGATCGCGATCGCTACAAGGCCCGATTGTGTAACGGACGAACAACTTGAGTTTTTGACGGAGATAAAACACTATTATGACATCGAGATCAACTTGGAACTCGGATTGCAAACGGTCAACTATCGAACCTTGGAGAAGATCAATCGGGGACATGGTTTGGCAGAGTTTATCGACTGTGTGAACCGGTGCAAACAACGGGGGTTTTTGGTCACTGTTCATATGATCCTGAACCTTCCCACCGATGACTTGGGGGATGTGATTGAGGGAGCCAAGGTTTTGTCCGCCCTGAGGATAGACGGAGTCAAGCTGCACTCCCTCTATGTTCCCAAGGGGAGCCTCATGGCAAAAGAGTTTGAAGAAGGACGTTACACCGCAGGTACGGTGGACGACTACGTGCAAAGGGCAGCCCTCTTTCTCAGTTTCCTCTCTCCCGACATATCGATACAGAGGGTGGTGGGCCGTGCACCCAAGGAAGACGTGCTCGATTGCAACTTCAATATGTCTTGGTGGAGGATCAAGGATGAGATCGTCAAATATATGGAAGAACATCAGCTCCGTCAAGGCTGTAACTGTAATTACCTTGGGGGTAAGATCCGACGATAGAGGGGTACGGGAGATCTCGTATTCCAAAATCGTATATAAGAAAAGAAATACAACTCAAATGTACGGATTTTATAAAAAATAAGGTCTGAAAACCATCCTGAAATCGATAAAATTGGAAATAAAAAAGAAAAAACTTGAATATTTTTCCGATATCCTTTATTATTGTTTTAGAATTTAAATCATTGGAGCAAAGGATGGTATGTGATGAAGAGCGTATATCAGGGAAAGACAAAAGATGTATTTGATTTGGAAAACGGAACTTACTTGTTAAAGTTCAAAGATGACGTTACGGGAGTGGACGGAGTGTTCGATCCGGGCGCAAATACGGTAGGTCTTACAATGGAAGGTGCCGGAGAAGCCGGTCTTAAGCTTACGAAGTTCTTTTTTGAGAAGATAAACGAGGCGGGCATTGCGACTCATTATGTGGATGCGGACATCTCCAACCGTACAATGACCGTTCTTCCGGCAGAAGTCTTCGGAGAGGGAGTAGAAGTGATCTGCAGATACAGGGCTGTAGGCAGTTTTATCCGCAGATACGGAAAATATGCGAAAGACGGAGACCTCCTCGATGCCTATGTGGAAGTTACGTTGAAGGACGATGACAGAAACGATCCGCTTATTACCGATGAAGCCTTGGAAATGCTCGGTATTATGACGAAGAAAGAGTATGAGATCCTTGCGGATATGACAAGAAAGATCGCAGCCATCGTAAAAGACGAGTTGGCCAAAAAAGGCCTGGAACTCTATGATATCAAGTTCGAGTTCGGACGCGTGGGAGAAGATAGGCATATTGCTCTGATCGATGAGATCTCGGGCGGAAATATGAGGGCATATAAGGACGGAGAGTATGTAGAGCCGTTGAAACTTGAAAAGATCATGCTCGAGGGATAATCGAACATAGGAGATTTTTTTTGAAAGATGATCCGCGGTAAGAGAACTTGAAGAACGGAGATCTTTGGATATCAAAGACACCGACCCTCAAGTTCTTTTTTTGTCCGTTCTATTCTCCGATAGGAGTGCGGTCATATCCACATCCGTAATACTATTCTCCATGGCAATACCGCACAAATATGAAAATTTGATTTTTCTACGAATTTGCAAGAAATAAAATCTTGTCAAATCAATACTTTCGAGAAGTTCAATATTCATATAAAAGTAATTTTACGATGATTTTTTGAATTATGCGGTGTTTTCCTATTAAAATTGAAGGGTTGAACGCTTTGAATCATAGGACCATTCAAATTGTTTTTCGGTAACGAGATGTTCTGTATACCCGGCATTTCAAACCGAGAATAGCATAAACACAAAAATCCGTTTCAGCTCCCAAGGAACAAAGGATATTGATGTCAATGGTTCCAATGGAGAATGGCATAAAGTATAAGGTGTTTCTCTAACCCAAAAACTTTTTGCCGAGGTATTTGACGATCTCTTCTCTCGGAGAATCCTTGGTCAGACGTATCTGCTTCCCGGTTTCTTCGAAGATCACGAGGATATCACAGCTTCCCCGCTTAAAGAATTTTCGAACGGTCTCTTCTAAGATCGCCCTGATTTTGGTGGTGTTTTTCTTTGTTTTTTCATATTCCTTGGTAAAGTAATATCCTTTTAGGGTTATGATCTTGTTATAGGTGTTTTCCATAGTATCCTCTTCCTTTTCAAAAATTAGATTGTTTGTTCCCTTCAAGAGATATGACGGCTTTAAGGAGGCATTTTATCTTTGACAAAATAACGTAAAGCAGTTCTCAAAATCTGAAGGAATAGTTAGACCTGCTTCGTTTACAAGCGCTCTGTATACGTTTGAGTTCAGTTTTCTCTTTGTGTCATATTCCTGATTTTGTACCATGACCTATTATACCATATCCTGTTTTCTTTTGAAGACGGTTTGCAAAATGAGCGAATGTAAGAAAAATTTTATACATATCAGGGCCAAAATCATATATAATAGAAGGGAATAAAAGGATCAAGGGGATGAGTATGACAAAGTTGGATGTGAAACGAACAGGGATGATCTTAACGGCGATATCAGCCATTATATACGGAATATCTCCTATTTATGCGAAGATATCTTATTCGAACGGAAGCAATGGGATCATGTTGACTTTTTTAAGGAATCTGATCCCTCTGCCGGTTCTCTTCTTCCTCGTCAAGAGGAAGGGGCTGTCGGTTTCCATACCGGGGAGACAGCATGTTCAACTGTTTATTCTGGCTCTGCTGACCTCATCGACCACCGCGACCCTATACTCTTCTTATCTTTATATTCCGGTGGGAACAGCTACGGTCTTGCATTTTACTTATCCCACCCTGGTTATGCTCGGGAGCATCCTGTTTCTTTCCGAGAAGTTCAGCAGGCGAAAACTGGCGGCTTTGTTGATCAGTGCGGTTGGAATATCGATGTTTTTTCAGGGCGGGTTAGGCAGTGTTTTTGGCTTCTTCATTGCTCTCTTATCCGGAGTACTCTTTGCTCTGTATTTTCTCTATGTGGATAAAAGCGGAATGAAGGGTATGTATCCCTTCTTGTATTCTTTTTATGTTTGTTTTTACGGAAGTCTTATTATGTTGGTCTACTCGTTTTGGAGCAAAGACCTGACTTTTTCGTTAAATGCAAAGGCTTGGGCCTATTCGATAGGGATCGCCTTATCGACCTCGATCTTCGCTCTGAGCTTTCTTCAAATGGGGATCGGTAAGATAGGGCCTTCCATGGCGGCGATACTGTCAATGTTGGAGCCGATCACCGGAGTTTTTTTCGGAGTCCTTATTTTGGGAGAGAGCTTCAGTTTGCTAACTCTTCTCGGAGGCGTCTGCATTTTGTCCGCGATCTTTATATTGAGGAAGGAATGATGTGCTACCATCGGAGAGTTTGATTTGGAATGACGGGGTTTGTATGAAGATGTTGAAGATGAAAAGGAGAAATAGGGTATCATCTTAAATAAGTAGGAAAAAATGATCGGGGAAGTTTCCCTGTAGAAAGAGTTTGTTTTTTAAGGCGTCTGTTGAAGATGGTTTTTGCCGAGAGGTTATCCGCTGTTCCCGAAAAACCGATCGTCAGTATGGTGAGGATCGGAGCGTTGTGCTTGTAATACAAGGTTTGGTGCAGCTATTTGACCAAGAAAGGTGGGAAAAAGGTGGGAACAAGAGCTCTATTTATGCAGTGTATGGACATGTTGATATTTATCTTGAGCTCTTGTTCTGGTTATGGATCGAAAGAGTTTAGATAAAAGTCGAAATTACTATGAATTTCCATGTGTTATAATGGTCGTTTTGCAGATATGAAGCGGCTCAAGACAGACGAGGGATAAGATTTTAAGTTGAAAGTAGAGGATGTTATGGAACTTCGCGACTGGAAGAAAACGTTGTTGCCTTATGAGTGTGCGGTTGAAGAGTTGAAGGTCAAGTTTAAGAACGTACGTAAAGAGCTTAGGAGCAACGGAGAATACAGTCCTATTGAATTTGTGACGGGAAGAGTAAAACGGGTAACGTCGATTTTGGAGAAGGTCAAAAGGCTCGATATCAATATCGCTCATCTCGAGGAAGAGATGGAAGATATCGCGGGTATCCGGATCATGTGTCAGTTGGTGGATGATATCTATATCATAGCAAGACATATTCAGGACAGAGAGGATATGGAGGTCGTTTATGTCAAGGACTATATCGAAAACCACAAGGAGAGTGGATATCGAAGCTATCATATGATCATCCGATATCCGATCCAGACGATATACGGGCATAAGAAGATCTTGGCGGAGATACAGATCCGAACTCTGGCTATGAACTTCTGGGCGACGATAGAACACTCTTTGAATTATAAGTATGACAAGTATGTTCCGCAGGAGATCCAGGAGAGATTGTCGAGAGCGGCGGATGCGGCTGCACTGCTGGATAGGGAGATGTCGATCATAAGAGAAGAGATCGTAAGCGCCCAGGTGGCTTTTGAGTACAAGTCGATCGTAGTAAAGGAGATCGCCTTCTACATCAAAAAGATAGAAGAACTCGGTTACAAGAAAGAAGCGGTATTTTTTCAGAATCTTTTGGACGAGAATAACGAAGAGAGGGAGACCGATGAGTTGTTGAACCTTAGAAGGGATGTAGCAACGTTTTACGACTCCACGAAGAAGCCGACGTAAAGGACAAAATAACGAGGTAGAAGAGATGGCATTGTTTGCAATTGGAGATCTTCATATGTCCACGGCATTCCCCAAACCCATGGATAAGTTCGGGTGGATCAACCACATGGATTCCATCATTCGAGATTGGAAAGATCGGGTCAATGAGGAAGATGTCGTGTTGCTTGCAGGAGATATTTCGTGGGCGATGAAGTTGGAAGAAGCAAGAGCGGATCTGGAGATCCTAAGTGATCTTCCGGGTGTTAAGGTGATGATAAGAGGAAACCATGATTATTGGTGGACGAGTATCAAAAAGATGGGAGCCATGTTCCCTAAGATACACTTTGTTCACAACAATCATGTGGAATTGGAAGAGTATATTATATTTGGCACAAGGGGCTGGTTATGTCCGAATGAGCAACAG
>JAUMWQ010000035.1:0-9029 GCA_030529565.1 Filifactor alocis
CTTTCCTGCAAGTTTTTCAATAAAATGGTAGACAAGGTCGGGAACATCCTGCCGTCGATCTCTGAGCGGCGGTATGACGAGTCTTACGACGTTGAGCCTGTAATAGAGATCGGAGCGAAAATCCCTCGTTTCGACCATCTTTTCCAGGTTTCGATTCGTTGCCGATATGATCCTTACATCGACCGCCTCGGTAATCGTCGAACCTATCTTCTTGACCTCACGTTCCTGGAGAACTCTGAGCATCTTCACCTGCATATTGAGAGGAAGTTCTCCGATCTCGTCGAGAAAGATCGTACCTCCATTCGCCGCCTGGAACAGTCCCATCTTTCCTCCCTTTTTCGCACCGGTAAACGCTCCCTCTTCATAACCGAAGAGCTCCGATTCCAGCAATTCTCCGGGGATACTTGCACAGTTTACACAGATAAAAGGACGCTTCCTTCTCGCACTCAGATCGTGGATCGCATGGGCATAGAGTTCCTTTCCGGTTCCGCTCTCTCCCAGGATCAATATGTTGGAGTTATTCTGAGCTATCCTTTGTATCTTGCTTTTAAGCTCCATCATTGGCACGGATCTTCCTATGATATCATCGAGGGTGTATTTGGAACGGTTGCTCTGGTGGAAGTTCTTCTTGTAGTAGTTGAGTTCCACCTCCATCTCCTTGATCCGCTCGGACAGGGAGTATAGTTCCGCCGTATCTCGAAACACGACCCTTCCAAAAGCACCTACGATCTTCTCGCCATGATAGACCGGGATCCGGTTGGCGATCATGTTTTTTCCGTGTATCTGCTGTGTTGCCTCGATCTCCGCCTTCCCTGTCTTTATGACGATATGCATCCTTGTATTCTCGATCACCTCGGAGACATGTTTCCCTATCGCCTCAGATCGCTCGACCTTCAAGAACTCCGCATAGGCCTTGCTCAACTCTACGATGATCCCATCCTTGTCCACGAAGACCAAAAGTTCGTTCGTATCCGAAAGTATCATCTCCAGGAGAAAATCCGAATTCATCATCACTTTATTCTCATCCTTTTCAAACATCTCTGCACCTCCTTCTACGCACCGTGATCACTACGGATACGAATATCCGCCTATACTGTCTTCCGATCAGAATACCGAAATATCGATGTTGTAGTATTATTCATTGCATTATTGATATCAGCAGATCGTACTTCATAAAGACGAAACGAATCTTCACCGTCAAAAAATAGATAGGATAACCTTCCCATCGGATAGCAGTATGAGACGATCACAGAAAAACAGCTCCGTTCTATAAGAGTGAAGCATCTTAATGTCGACCGTTTACATGGATGATCCGAAACGGAAATTCAAGCAAAACCTATCTCTTGCCAAAAAAGTTTGGGATCCTGAGCCTTTGAGAGAACAACAACAGAGACAAAGTAATCTCTTTTCACATATCCAAGTTTTGTCTTTGGTAAAAAAAAGAGCGGTACAATTGTACTGCCGCCCTTTTTTTACAAGCTGTTCCATAGCAACACCTATGCTATTTATTTTTTCAAGTTGTCGCAATAACAGATCTGTGATTCAACATTCTTCTTTATTCATCATAATACAACGAAGGAGCGTTTGCAAGATACTCCCTTCCATTTCATTCACAAATACCTAAAAACAAGATAAATAAAAGGAATTTCCCTTACTTTTCATACAGGGTGCTCGCAACCTTGGTAAACATCGTATCACGGTAACGGATCAACTCCTCGTCCTTTCCGTTGCTGTAATCATAGAAGCCTTTTTGGTTCTTGACTCCGAGCGCATCGTTCTCAAAACACTCCTTCAAAAGACCGAAGACTTCCTTCTTATCGCACAAGTCCTCAAAGAGATAGGACGAGATATTGTAAAAGATATCAAGCCCGCCGAGATCTGCAACCTGGAAGGGTCCCAGGCACGCATATCGAAGCCCCAAACCGTACTTCATTACGTCATCGACCGACTCCGCCGAAGCGATCCCCTGCTCAACGATATGAAGACACTCTCTCATGATCGCAAACTGGATCCGGTTGAGTACGAAACCCGGAGCGTCGCGAACGACGACAGGTTTCTTATAAACCTTCAGAGACAGTTCCTTGACAATCTGTGCATTTTCCTCCGTCGTCTTCTCGCCCTTGATCACCTCTATCAAAGGAATGATGTGAGGCGGATTGATCCAGTGCATCCCACAGAACCTCTCCGGGTTCTCAACAACTTCCGCGATCTTGGTAATGCTTAGTCCGGAAGTGTTACTGCAAAGCACGATGTCTTCGTCAACAAGCTTGGATACTTCGGACCAAAACTTGTGTTTGATATCCAGGTTCTCAAGGATCGCCTCCACTACAAAATCCGCTTTTTTGAATACGTTGATATCGCTCGTATATTCAATTCGCTCAAGGAGTTTTGATGACTCTTCCGCGCTTATGACCCCCTCACTGATCTCCGTCTCCTGGTTCAATGAGATCAACCTCTTCGCCTTCTCCAAAGCCGTCTCGAAGATGTCATACAGTACGACTTCATATCCGAATTTCGCAAAGGTCTCTCCCATAGAAGAACCCATCGTACCCGATCCTGCAATTACAATTGTTTTTATCTCTCGCATCTTGTTCTCCTCCCATCGATCCTACAATTCACAGTTTCAAGGGCTGCAGTTTTCACAGCCCTCGTTCTGTTCCTACCTGTATATACAGTAACATATCTTCCTTTGTTTATACAATACCCATGGTTCCCAGTAAAATAACGACCACCACCGCGATCGTAGGGATCACAACGGTGCACATTCCGATGTTTACATAACATTCCTTGTGTGTCATACCTGTAATTCCGAGAAGGGTGATGACGGCTCCGTTGTGAGGAAGCGTATCGAGTCCCCCACAGGCAATCGCTGCGACCCTATGCAGTACCTCAGGGCTGATCCCGGAATCCATAGCCCTTTGAAGGAAGGTTTCTCCAAAGGTCTCCAAGGCGATCGACAGACCTCCCGATGCCGAACCTGTGATACCTGCAAGAACAGAGGAGGAGATCGCTTCTCCGACCAGAGGGTTGGAGGATATATCGGTCATGAAGGTCGCGACTAAAGCAAAGGCTCCCAAGGATTTGATAACGTTGCCGTATCCTACCTCCGACGCTGTATTCATTACCGCCAAAAAAGAACCTTGAACCCCTTCTTTGATCGTTGCCATAACGCCTTTTTCAAATCTCTTCAAATTCAAAACGATCGCCAACAGGACTCCACAGATCAAAGCCGTGATCAAACTCCAGTTTCCCAAAACAGCCCCCAATGTCGTGTTGTACTGTTCTTCCAGATAAGTCGCATCTGTATGTGCGAAGACAAACTTCGTAAACACAAAATTTCCGATCAATACGACCAGGATCGGAATGATCGAGGTTCCAAAACTTGGAAGTTTGTCTTTGTCTTCTCCGTGAAGATGGCCATCTCCGTGATCTCCGTATCCTTCGCCCATGGCTCTCGCCTTTTTCGCTCTGCTGTTGAGCCAAAATACACCGCCGAACATCATGATCGCTGTAGCAACGATCCCCAGGATAGGAGCGGCAAACAGATCCGTTTCAAAAAACTTCATCGGGATCGCATTCTGGATCTGAGGAGTTCCGGGAACCGCCGTCATTGTAAAGGTAAAAGCTCCCAAAGCGATCGCCGGAGGAAGAAGTCTCTTTGGAATATCGGCCTTTTTAAACAAAGCAGCACCGATCGGATAGATCGCAAACGCTGCAACAAAAAGGGATACCCCGCCGTAAGTAATAACCGCACAAGAGAGGACAACTGCCCATATTTCTTTTCCCTTACCTACTTTTTCGGAGATGAAAGTTGCGATCGACTTCGCTGCTCCCGTATCGTCCATGACCTTTCCAAACAAAGCTCCAAGCAGGAACACAGGGAAATAACTCTTTACATAACCTGACAAACTCACCATAAATCTTTCGGTGTAGGTCGCAAGCAAGTGCACGTCCTCTCCCGCAAATCCCGCAAAGATGACTGCGAGAAGCGACAGGAGCGGTGCCAGTATAATGACCGACCAACCCCGATAAGCCAAATACATCAACAATGCCAATGATAAAATGATCCCAAATATACCTATCATAGTGCTTCCTCCCTTAACGTAGTCCGCAATAAATATAAGCTCTCTCCAATCATCCTTGACCGGAGACTTTTGTAAGCCTGATCCTCTGTAGCAACTGATATCCGATCCGACAAAACAACATCCTTCTTAGTTCGCTGTCCATCCTCCGTCGATGGTGATTGCACTTCCCGTGATGTTGGCTGCGGAGTCCGAGCATAGGAAGACGACCATATCCGCTACCGTCTTAGGCTCAAGCATTGTCTTAATCGCAGCCTTCTGAAGCATGATCTTGCTCACGACTTCTTCCTCGGATATGTTGTGTGTCTTTGCCTGTGCAGCGATCTGATTGTCCACCAAGGGTGTTCTCACATAAGCCGGGCAGATCGCATTGACCGTGATCCCAAAGGGACCTCCTTCCATTCCCGCCGTCTTCGTCAAACCTACCAGACCGTGCTTCGCCGATACATAGGCGGACTTAAACTCGGATGCTACCAAACCGTGGATGGAACTTAGGTTGATAATTCTTCCCCAACCCTTCTCCTTCATAGAGTTCCACGCATACTTGGTCAGAAGGAAGGGAGCCGTCAACATCAGCGACATCATAAAATCCCACTTGTCTTCCGGAAACTCTTCGATCGGAGAAACCGTCTGGATCCCCGCCACATTGACTAAGATATCCACCCCGTTAAACTTCTCTTTTGCAAAGTCGATCAGAGCCTTACATGCTTCTCTCTTGCTCAAGTCCGCCACAAAGTACTCTCCTCCGATCACCTTGGCAGCTTCCTTCAATCCTTGTTCATTGACATCAGCCATTACCAGTTTTGCGTTTTTCTCGGCAAGTTCTTTTGCGATTGCATAACCGATCCCGCTCGCCGCACCTGTAACAACAGCAACCTTGTCTTTCAGCATTTGAGTTCCTCCTATCTCAACAGCATATTCTTACCGCCTAAGATAAAAGCAAATTATATACCATCTTTCCTCGTCACCTCGCCGACGCCTCTATTTTCAGATAATTTATTTTTTTATTATCGAAAAATAAACTCTTTTATCCTTCTAAAAATCTGATATCTAATGCAAAAATGTACGTTTTTTATAACATTTTCTTTTATTTCCCTCTATTTTTGTGTTGTTATGTTTACATCTTTTCTCTTCCAAGCCTTATGTAAAACAAAACCAATGCTATTTCCGCAAATTTCGAAGAAAATACTGTTCTGATTTTCGAACAACCTATTACGTTCTTACCCATTTTTTCCTATTCACCGAAAGAAGTATTCTTATTTTCGTTATAGATGCTTTTGTCATGTACCATTTTTGATCTATGCTTGCTTTCTTTTGAAATTTGAACAACAAAAAAACAGTAAACCTGTTTAGTCTACTGTTTCTCAAACTATGATATTCATTTTATTTTTATGTGTCTAAGATTCGTTGTTTAATCTTTGTAGACACACTCCGGATGATAATCCCTATAAAGAAAAACTTCCTTCCCTGAAAAGACCTACTCTTCCAAGGTAACAAAAAAGCAGCAAATCTTTTCAGACCAACTGCTTTTTACCACGATGATGAGCGAGGTTTATTCCAGTCTCTATAAAAGAGATATATTCTCTTTGGAATCTTATGCAAGTCGCAATCTATTCCCAAATATCCTTTTCGTCTTTTGGCAAAGAATATTGTCTACGCTTTCGGACACCCAGAATGAAGAAAATGATTCCGGAAATAACTAAGCCTGTATCGATAACAACCGCGATCCAAAACGGAACACCTTTTGGCTGCACATTGTACAGCGTTTGAATCAACATGATGAGCCCCAACGTGAACTGCGATATAGCGATGGTGAAGAAGTGAGAATATCGTTTGTTCATTTGCTTTGTGACCTCCTTCTTTTCGGTATACAAATCCAGAGGACCGTCGGCTGTATTCTTTCTAAGATATACTCTCCCACCATACTGTGTCACTACAGAAATGCCGGTTTGTTCTAAGAAATCAAGATATTCCTTTTTCTTTCCGCCTGTATAATCAGGTATATCAATCTTATATTGATACTTCACCGGGGAGACATCTTCAAACTCATATTCTCCACTATGATAACCTATAAGCATCAATCCATTTCCCCTTGCTCATTCAACCATTCTTCTTCCTTGGATATGTCCAAAAAAGTCTTTTTAACGCTTGTTTTCATTTGTATCCTCCTTCACTTTTTTTGCATTTTGCAACAATTCTTCCAGACGGATAAGCTCTTTTTCAAAAAACTGTTTTCCTGTACTTGTGATAATATATTCAATTCTTCTATCTTGAGGATTCTCGTCCAGTGCCTTAATCCATCCTTTTTTTTGCAGAGTGTCGAATGCTCCGTAGAGAGAACCCGCTCCGAGATTTACCCGCCCGCCCGTCATTTCCGCAATGTCTTTCATCAGGGCATAACCGTGAGCCGGTTTATGAAGTAGGAGCAGAATATAAAAGACAGATTCCGTAAGAGCTCCGCTGTTTGCTGTTCTACCCATGATTTCTCCTTTCTATTACGAATTTCGATATATCTTTATATGTAATATATCATAATTCGTAATAGTTGTCAATGACAAAGTAGATCATATTTTTTAAGTTCTTTCTTCTATGTTTTCCATTGTTCTTGTTCTTTCTCTTTAGTTTTGATACTACTATTCTTTTGAATAGTGGATATAAACAATCTGTGACCCATAGAAGACAACATAGTTTTTCGTCATCGAAAAATAGATATATCCATACTTCTATCGAAAATTAGTATAAATCAGATGTTTGAGCCTTAGCGAGTTCTGATGCTGTGGTTCACAACTTGGTGTTCAGCTCCAAGAACGTCCTCGTTCCGTTTGCACTTTCATTTACTATCAATTCCGTTTTATCTCTATACCTTCCCTACACCTCGCATTTTAATTGGGTTTTAGTATAAATAAAAAAGAGCAGGTCTCTACCTACTCTTTTTCCTGTTTCTTCTATTGAAACGATTGCAATTCTTTCAGTCTCCCCCGGATCAGGATGTAGTACAAAGCGACTCCGATGACGGACACGACGACAAACTCCCCTGCAGCAACGGAAAGGATTGTCGCAAACAAAGGCAGTTGAAACAGCAGTGTCAATTCGATGCCTACCAAAAGACCGTTGGAAATGACCGGCAACAGGGAAGCCGTCCAAACATTCTTGCAGTATCTCATCGGATAGACTGCCAAGAAGGTCGCAAAGGTGCCGACAACGACATCGACCATGCCCAGCGGACTGAACAGGTTGGCGATCAGACAACCCAGGACCAACCCCGGAGTAAACACGGGATTGACAAAGGCGAGAAGAGTCATGACCTCCGCCAGTCTAAACTGTACCGCTCCATAGCTTATCGGTTCCAAGGCAACGGTCAACACGGCATATAGGGCCGCGATCATCGCATTGAATACCAGGTTCCTTACCTGTGGTTTCATATTGAGTTCCTCCTCTTGTTTTTTTATAGAAATGGGTTACCAAGAAAACATTTCTCGTGCTTTTGCACTTGATACAGTATAAGGATACCTCCTTCTTTTGTCAACCTTTTCTTTGTCGGAAGAGCAAAAAACCCCAAACTCCCTATCGGAATTTGAGGTTTTAATATACTATGCAACAGCCTTCTTATAATATTCTTCTTTTGAGTTGTGGATATAAACAATATGTGACTATAGCAGATAGAGCAATTTTTTGTAGGTTGAAAAACGGATATATCCATACTTCTATTGGAGAATAGTATTATTTTTTGAGAGGTTTCTTGACAAAGATCGACGGATAGACGATCTCGAACTCCTCGCAGACCACGTTGCAACGCGGACTGAACACCTTGCCGAGTTCCAACATCTGATTCTCAAAAAAATTTTGATGCACCTTCCTCCAATACTCAAGGCTCAGATCGCCCTCTCCTTCCTTTCGCGCGTGATCTTCTCCCACCTCCGAAAAAGGCATCACGCTGACCTTGATATTTCGCAGGATGCAGACCGCTTCTTCGTTGTCCAAAAGAAGGACGCTGTATTCACCGACCTGAGGAAGGGGATCCCTCTCATCTTTGTAAGCGTCATAGAGTGAACTCGTGGCTGTCTTTTTGCCCTGGAGCACCAACTTCGCAAGATTGTTTGCATCTTCGCCGAAGGCCCATGCCTCATAGTCGCAGTCGATCTCGGGACACTCCTTCTTAAACGCCTTCCACATTGTAGCCGCCTTCATCTTCTTCACCTCCTCCATATTCCTAAAAGATCTTGGTTGCAATTTAGTGCGATCCCCTTGTACACAAGATCGCACCTTACATCATTCACAACACCGGGGAAACAAATCACAAAACGATATCTCGATTTTTATGTTGTTTGACAAAGAACAGAAACCTTGTGAAGTAAAGGCTTTGAACAGTTCCATTTTGTATGGAAACGGTTTCACTCTGTTTTTTGGAATTGTACGCTACCTCCCTAGAGAAGCTCCTCAAGTTCATCGACCTTCTGCTTGAAGACATCGAGAGCTCTTTGAACCGACTCCTTCTTGGCCATATCCGCTCCCGCTCTTTTCAGCTGTTCGATCGGGAACTCTCTACTTCCGTTCTTGAGGAAGTTCAGGTAGTTCTCCAAGGCTCCCTCTTCTTTTTGGAGGATCTTCTCGGACAGTAGAACCGCTGCCGAAAGTCCCGTAGCGTATTTATAAACATAGAAATCACTGTAAAAGTGAGGAATCCTCGCCCATTCCAAAGCGATCTGCTCATCTACGGCGACCTTTTCTCCGAAGTAGAGTTTGTTCAGTTCGTAGTAACTCTTCTTGAGTTCTTCGGCAGTCAAGGCCTCGCCCCTGTCCACCTTCTCGTGAGTGATCTTCTCAAACTCCGCAAACATCGTCTGTCTGAAGATGGTCGATTTGAACATATCCGCAAAGTAGTTGAGCAGATAAATCTTCTCTTCATTACTTTTGCTCTCCTTGAGCAGGTAGTTGATCAGGAGCATC
>JAUMWQ010000035.1:9039-15249 GCA_030529565.1 Filifactor alocis
GTTGGTCGTCGATGCCACCTCGGCAACAAAGATGGTATAACCCGAATAGATATAAGGGTTATTTTCCCTCGAATAATGACTGTGAACCGAATGTCCCAATTCGTGGATCAGAGTAAAGAGGGATTCGATGTTGTCATTGTAGTTCATCAGAATGTAGGGAACACTGTCATAACATCCGGAAGAGTAGGCTCCGGCACGTTTTCCCTTCTTGGGATAAACGTCGATCCACCTCTCGTCAAAGGCTCTTCGCACGATCGAACAATAGTCCTCTCCCATCGGCGCAACAGCCTTCAAAATGATCTCCTTCGCCTCTTCAAAGGGGATCTTTCTGTCATAACTCTCGATCGCACTCGCATAGACGTCGTAGAGATGGTACTCGTCCAAACCGAGGGCCTTTCTCTTGATCTCATAGTAGCGATACAAGGTGGGCAGATTCTCGTGGATGCACTCCAACAAAGTGTCATAGACCTTCTCGTCGATATCGTCCGCAAACAGCGCCATCGCCCTTGCCGACTCAAAGTGTCGAAGTCTAGCCATTGTCGAGTTCGCCTTAACGGAGCCGTACAAGGTCGAAGCAAAGGTGTTCTCAAACCTTGCGTAGGTCTCATACATCTTTTCGAAGGCCTCTTTTCGGATCGCCCTGTCCTTATCGGTCAGCATCTTGACATAGTTGGTGTGAGTCAACCTTTCCTTGTCGGGCGTGCTCTCGATAACAGGAAACTCCATATCCGCGTAGGAAAGCATTTCATAGGTATTCTCGGTCGCTCCCATAACCTCCTGCAAAGAAGAAAGAATGTACTCCTGTTCCTTGCTCAGCATATGTTCCTTGTTTCGAAATACCCTCTCGAGCATCAGCTTATAGTGCTCGTACCTCTTGTGTTTCTCGAGTTCCTTGACCTCTTCGTCGCTCAAAGACAGGAGGTAGGGCGAAACAAAGGAAAAAATCGCCTGAAACTTCGATAACAGGATCTCCATCTCAAGGATCCTCTTTTGGCTCTTCGATACGGTACTGTCCTCATCCTTCTTCATCGAAGCATAGACGTAGAGTTTCTCCATCTTTCTTCCGAGCTCTTCCTCCAAATCAAAGAGGGGGTAGAGGTTCTTCTTCATATCCTCTTTGAGCTCCTCGACCCGCTCCAGGCCTTCTTTTACCTCTGCAATACAGTTCTCTATCTCTTCCTCGCTTGCAAACATCCTCTCCAAGTCCCAAGTCATTGTTTTATCCATCTTATCTTCTCCCTTCTTTTCAATACGGTCATCCCCGCCCTCTAAGCCTCCCGGACTGCTCGGCGATACGACTGAGCGTTTATACTGTTTTCCTTTCAAACTTCCGCGATCAAAGCTCCTTCTGCAAGTGATCGAATACCTCGGATACCTTTCCCGCAGTCGCTTCGATCGGATCGCAGAACGAGATCCTCCTTACTTCGTGTGTTCGAGAGTTTCGACAAAAACAACGGAAATGACCCCTTATGCAAAACCGCATAAGTTTCGCACATCGATGTCATTTGACAAACTTCAATGCGCTCCACTTTATTATGAAACAAAGAAAATATTTTTTCAACAGAATATCTCTTTTTATTCAAATTTTCCGTAATAAAGCCCGTGATCCGAAATTTACAGAAAACACGGAACAAAGATACAAAAAGGTTTTTTCGTTGTTTCACGAAATATAGAAAATCTACGAAAAAAATACTTCCGGAAATATATTTACCCAAAAAACGCGCTCAAGCTTACTTTTGTTTTTCGAACCATGCAATATTTTCCTAGAGTACAACAAGACATATTCTCATCGAATTTTAAGATTCTATCTGAAACTCCAAAATAAAATCAAAAAAACCGGAAGGATCCTTCCCTCCGGTCATCTTAGCAAGCTCCCATTCAAAACAGCAGTAACATCAGCGGCCCTTTGCAAAGCACTTTCTCATCCTCCCTAGGAGGCAAGTTCCCATTCTCCGATCCACGTTCCGCTGGAACAATCGTATAATCTTCTGTAGATCTTACCCTTGACCCTCTTGTACTTCCATACAACAGCCCTCTTTAAAGGCATAACGATCTGAGAAAAAGATGGCGACCTGAAGTCGAACCCTCCCGCCTGTGCGTGGACATCCGACAACACAAGTCCCGCCATCAATACGGATAATACCGCTATACTGAAATACCGTCTTTTCATATATGATCCCCTTTCTCATCTATATATATTTATACTGTTATCCGGTAAACGAGCGGACACAGCCCCTACAAATACGCAAAATTCTTTGAGCAGGCACAGCATACAGAACAATGATCGACAGCTCAAACGGAGAACAGTATCAAGACAGGATAAAACAGAGACTATCCCGTCTTTTCTTCCTAACAGAAAGAACGACTCCGACAGCACGGGACTTTTCGGAGTCTTCCTTTTTCAAGACCTTATCAAAGCCGAGGCTCTTCCTGTTACAAACAAATCCGATCTCGGACTTCTGAACGTTCTACTTTCCTTCCCGGCCTCTCACTTCAAATTCGCTGAAACCCTCCGGAATGAAATCGAACTTATCCAGACGCTCTCCATCGGTATAGAGAAGGTAGTTTCCTTCTTCATCCACCAGAAAATAACTGTTGTCCTCATTGACATCGATGCTCCCCTCCGAATTCCTGAACTCCCTCAAACTCTCCCAATCATCGCTATAGGCCTCAAAGGTATAGAAGAAGGGTAGGAGGAAGAACAAGAGCGAAAGCAGAAACAAGACCGCCCCCGTCCTTGAGCTCCTCTTTCTCCCTTGGCAGGAATTCAAAATATGACCGAGCCTTCTCTTTGTCACGCTTTTCTCTGTTGCAAAAGACAGACAGAACTGCGAAGATCGAGGATCTCTGTTCTTTGCAACATCGACAATACTCTTGCAATAAGAGAGTTTCTCTTTTTCCGAATAACGTTTCAACACGTAGGTGTCCGCCTGCAACTCCATGATCGCAAGCACCTCCCTCTTCAAAAAATGAAGGGGAACGAACCACCAATGAACGAGGCTGAGCACCTCCATACAAAGCTTTATCCATGTATGTCGGTTTCTGAAATGCTCAAGTTCATGCAAGAGGGCATGCCTTCTCTGTTCCTCAGATAGATGCTTAGGCAGAACGATTACCGGATGAAGCCCCCCCACAATAAAGGGACCGATCTCCGCTTCGACCTCCACCACCTTGGGCAGCGACATAAAACTTTCGTCTCCTCCGACCTCTTCCATAAGATCGGTGACCTCCTTATTCTTTGTTGGAGGAAGGAGGCGAACGATCGACTTCAACCTTCGATAACCGCAGAACATCCTTATAAAAAGTCCCGTCATTATGCAAAGCCAAACACAGAGATAGAGTTGTCGTACCGTAAATCCTCCCGCCAAAGTCATCATTTCCGCCTTACGCAAGGCGACCAGGACATGTTGCGACTTGATCGTGGTCGTAAACCAAAACTCCATAGGGACCAAAATACGAAGCAACACCAAAGCTGTAAGAACAAACAATAAGCCGGATCTTCCATACATAAAGTTCAACACCTGTACATGACTCTTCTTAACCGCGTAGACAAGGCACAACATCCCCATACTGCAGAAAAGAAGATTGGTGAGGAACAGAAAGATGGACAAGTTACTCATCCTCCCTCTTCTGTTTGATCGCCTCCTCCAATTCAGCGAGTATTTCATCACTGTCATCCTGAGAGAGGTAATCCACAAAATTCATCACGGAGAAACTGAGGGCCGTCTTCTTCATCGCCTGTAACTGATCCGCCGCATAGGCCTCGGGACTGACAAGGTACCTGTAGCTCCTTGAGAGAACTGTACCGCTGTAGACGATCTCCGCAACCTCGATATAGTTCTTATTTACCAATTTCTTCAATACATTTTGAACCGTATTGATATTGAGGCTGTCGCTCTTCTCCGTGATCCCCGAAGCTGTAAGAGACTCGTTGTAGTGCCACAACACATTCATAACCTCTTTTTCCTTATCACTTAACTTTGCAAACTTTGAATTCATGCAATCCACCTTACCTTTCTACATAATTTTATTATACCCAATTATATCAATATTGTTTTAAAGTGTCAATCGCTTAAAAATAATATTGTAAAAATCCCGCCCTAAAATCGCCATCAAACCATTGCAATAACTGATAAATAATATTTTTTTATTTTCTTTTATTCCACATAGTTCAACCCGATAAATTATTCATCAGGTCAAAAGTTTAGTGTGAAAAAACATTTATTTTTTACAATCCCCTTTACAACTCCTCTATTTTACAATAGTATTTATTTAGCAATCAGTTATATATATGATTTCTTTAAGTTTTGATCGCATCAGCACTAAACGAAAAAGATCTCGATGTCCCTTGTTGCGAATTTGTATGAAACAGACCCGGAGGTATAAAATGAAAGAATTTAAGCTCATCATAAATACATTTCTCATACTGTTATTCCTTTGAGTTATGGATATAAACAATCTATACTCCATAGAAAATAAAACCGTTTTTCGTGGTCGACAAATAGATATAACCACACTTCTATCGAAGAATAGTATCAGACGAAACAGATCCCCTTATCTCCTGCTGACGAGCCTGATGTTCTTGTCGGAAGGCAGCCTTATTTTCCTCTTTGATCGTATGGGTTCCTTCCTCGAGAAAGCCCTCTCTGCAAGTACTGCCGATTTTGAATGGATGAGCGCTTCCCTCTTTGTCTTGGGACTGTCTTTCATTCCGATCACCTTGGGGTTTCTTATCAAACATTTCGATTTTACTCTTTCGAACCGCGGTTTGATCTACGTCGAAGGAGAAATACTGAACAACTTGATGCATACGGATTACCGGACCCTTATGGATTACGATAAGATCCGGCTTGCTCAACAGATCAACAATGACTGTGTAACCGTACTGGACTATCGTATATTAAAACTTCCTTCTTTTGTTGTAACCGTTTTTAAGCTGGTGGTCATCCTTCTTGTTTTCTCCGTTTATTCCGGCTTTGTATCCTTGGTCCTACTATGTATATCCCTCCTCTTTGTATTTTTGTACTTAGGGTGCCAAAAGAAGTACGAAGAGTTGGATCACGAGATGATCAGCGCTCAAAGCGAATATTTTCGTGTCCTCGGCGGGGAACTTTTAAGCGTGTTCTTAGTCAAGGTCAACAGTTGGTATGAACGTACCTCGGAAAAGTTTAACTCCGCCGGATCGGTATTTGTAACAAAGTCGGTTCGATTTTTGGACTTTGACTTTCTGCTTACCAACCTTGCCCGATCCTTTTCGATCGTCTGTACTCTTATATTGCCTGCAATTCTTTTGTTGACGGGATCCAGACAAGTGGCAGGACTCTTTACCGCCGTCACCCTGATCCAACTATATTTTCCCGCCTTGGAAGAAACGATGGAACTGTTCAAAGTCCGGAGTCAATATCTTGTCGCCCAAAAACGTCTTTCCCATATTCTTGAGCTTCCAAAGGAAGTTTGGGGCAAAGACACCGTACCTCGGATCCGTTCCCTTACTTCAAATGAAATGACCTTCTGCTACGAAAAGGATCCGGCTCCCATCCTTAGGAACCTCGACATTTCATTTGAGCCCGGGAACATCTACCTTGTTACAGGTCATAACGGAAGCGGAAAATCGACCTTCTTGAATCTTCTCTTGGGACTTTTGGATCCGTCTTGCGGCAGTATTCAAATCAACGGCTCCTCTTTGAGACGGTACGACCTCAAAGCCCTCCGGTCGGAAAAAATCAGTTTTTGCGAACAACAACCCTATCTCGTCGAGGGTACGATTTTCGAAAATCTCGATTACGGGCAAAAAGAGAGCGATCCTTCCGTTCTCAATAATCCTCTGCTCGACTTCGTCCATCGATTGCCTCAAGGTTTCGACACGAAAATATCTTTCGATGCAAGCAATCTTTCGGGAGGTCAAAGACAGCGTATCGCTCTTAGCCGATGTTTCTCAAAGACCTCTGCGGATCTCATGATCTTCGATGAACCCACATCGGCATTGGATAAAGAAGGGATCGATATTTTTTTGACCCTTCTTCAAACCTATAAAAGAAATCGTATTGTTCTCGTAGTAACACACGATCCGAAGTTGACAGAGATCGCAGATCGGGTCCTTGACCTTTCTCAAAAGAAGTAGGATGGCACGAAAGGTTTGTTTCTCGATCCCTTCAACGAAACTTCCGTCAGAATACAGATGTCAAGTTTTTTGCCCTCAAGCCCTCCAAC
>JAUMWQ010000036.1 GCA_030529565.1 Filifactor alocis
AATACCGCACAAAGATGAAATCTTGATTTTCCTGTGAATTTGCAAGAAATGAAGTCTTTTCAAATCAATGCTTTCAAGAAAGCAAGTATTCCTATACAGTGATTTTAGGATATTTTTTTGGATTATGCGGTATCTCCCTAATTATCTGCGTGATCCACTTTTATTCTTACACAGAGCCGGGTCGATGTCAATATCTATCTTGATCGTTATTCTGCGACTGTCAAACGTTCGGGTAGAACTTCGTTTTTGATCATATCCTGATAGGTCTGCCTTTTGACGATGACCTCACTTCTTCCCTCCTTGACGAGGACGACGGCAGGTATGGGGTTTTTGTTGTAGTTGGACGCCATGGAGTAACCGTAGGCTCCCGTGGAGAAGACGGCGAGGATGTCGCCCTGCTCGACCTTTGGCAGGGGAAGGTTTTTGATGAGGATGTCGCCCGATTCACAGCATTTTCCGCAGATCGTTACTTCGGTCTCTGCCGGTTCGTCCGCCCTTCCTGCTATTCTTGCACTGTACTTCGCTCCGTAGAGGGCGGGGCGAATGTTGTCGGTCATCCCTCCATCGACGGAAACGTAGGTCCTAAGTCCCGGGATGTCTTTGATCTGACCGACTCGATAGAGGCTGATCCCCGCTTCGGCAACAATGCTCCTACCCGGTTCGATGACGATGGCGGGCCGTCTCATCCCTTCTTTTGCAAAAAATCCTTCGATCTTCTCCATCATGGGCTCGATAAAGTAGGAGAAGGGTTTTCTCTCTTCATCGGTATAAGTAACTCCGAAGCCTCCGCCGAGGTTGAGCTCTTGAACCTCACAGTCAAAGCGTCGTTTGACCTCCGTTACATGGCAGAGAAGGATGTCCAGGGCCTGAAGATGCGAGCTGTTGTTGTGGAGCTGGGAGCCGACGTGAAAGTGAAACCCCTTGAAGTCGATACAGGGTGAAGAGATCGCTCTTTCGATATAGGGATAGAGGATGTGCTCATCCAAGGGGATGCCGAACTTGGAGTCCTTCCTGCCCGTTACGATGTAGTCGTGGGAATCGGATCTGACACCCGGTGTGATACGATAGAGCACGTTTGTCGTTTTGTCCTTAGCTTTACAGATCTCTTCGATCGTATCGAGCTCCGTCAAACCGTCGACGATGATCCTCCCGACTCCGTAGTCGATCGCCATTTCAAGTTCTTCATAGGATTTGTTGTTTCCGTTAAATTCAATACGTTCCGCCGGAAAATCGCACGAGATCGCCGTAAACAGTTCTCCTCCCGATACGACATCGATGCACATTCCTTCTCTTTCACAGAGTTTATACATGGCGAGGGTACTGAAGGCCTTGGAGGCATAAGCGACCCTCGTCCTTTCATATCGGTTAACAAAACATTCTTTGAGTTCGTCAAAACGTCTTACAATCTCGGTCTCGGATACGACGTAAAGAGGTGTGTTGTACTTTTCGGCAAGGTCGACGGTATTACAGCCGTCGAAGTACAGGGTTCCGTTTTTGATTTCTCTTATCATTCTACCTTCTCCATTCTTACGGGTTTTTCAAAATACAGGGTTTTAGTTCGGGTGTCCATGGAGCAGTACGCTCCCATGGGCAGTGTCATCATGGGATGGCCGTGCCCCGATTCTATGTGATACATAACAGGAATATTGATTCCCCTTAAAATATCTTTGAAACATTCGATCGCATCGTATTCGGGTCTGTTTTTGTTGTTGCATTTCGTAAACTGACCCAAAAGGATGCCCCTGCACTGATCGAGTTTGCCCGCGTTTTTCAGATGAAAGGCAAAACGTTCCAAGCGATCGATCTCTTCTCCCACTTCTTCAATAAAGAGGATCCTGTCCTTGCAATCGAGTTCGTAGAAGGTACCTATGGAAGCGGACAGAAGGGCGAGGTTGCCTCCGGTCATTCTTCCGCGAGCAGTTCCTTCGCTGAGAACTTCAATCTCCCTTCCTTTGGGGTTGGCATACACATAGGAGTCCTCTGCATTGATCGCCTCAAAAAACGAGGTTGACGTCTCTTCGTCGAAGTCGTCGATCATATCGGAGGAGACCATGGGCCCGTGGAAGGTAACGAGGTCGCAGTGGCGGTTGATCGCCAGATGAAGGCTGGTGATATCGCTGTAGCCGACAAAGATCTTGGGGTTTTTCTTTATAAGTTCAAAGTCGACATAGGGCATGATCCTACTTCCTCCCGCTCCTCCCCGTACACAGAATACGGCATCGACTTCTGCATCCTCAAACATGGAGTTGAGTTCCTTTGCCCGTTGAGGTCCATCGCCCGCCATATAACCTCCGTAGTTTTCACTGAGGTTGGAGGCTACTTTGACCCGATAGCCCAGATCCTTGATTTTTTGGATACACCTTTCCCTTTTTTCCTCCGAGATCGGGGAGCTGGGTGCGACCAGCCCCACAGTACCTCCCTTGAGAAGTTTGTTCGGATATCTCATAGGATCCTCCTTTGCCTAAAACCACATAATGTTCACGATGATGGCGGAGGCGATCAGAGATGCCAAGTCTCCGAGCAGTCCTGCTATGATGGAGTGGCGAACGTTTGTGATCCCTACCGCACCGAAGTAGACGGCTATGACGTAAAAGGTGGTTTCCGTCGAGCCGAGAGCGACCGAAGCGATCCTTCCGATCTGACTTTGGGTTCCGTATGTAGTCAGAAGATCGCTCATCATTCCTTCCGCTCCTCCTCCGGAGAAGGAACGCATGATACCCATCGGGAGTACTTCACCGGGCAGTCCGATCAGGGAGGTAAGAGGATTGATTGCTTTTACGAGCCAATCCATAGCTCCCGATGCACGAAACATTCCGATGGCACACAGCATCGCTACGAGGTAGGGAATGATCATTATGGCCACCTTCAATCCTTCTTTGGCTCCTTCGGTGAAGACGGAATAGACCTTGACCCCCTTCGCCAAAGCATAGATGGGGATGAACAAGAGGACCAAAGGAATGGCATAGGTCGAGATTGCATTTAATACGGTTGTCATAGTATGATACCTCCTATTTTTCTACTTTGAGCGGATCAGTTCCTACATAGTTTTCATTGATCTCCAAGGTGCCTGCCTGTCGTTCTCTCTCGATGATGTTTTCGAGTTTGTATTTTTTGGTGTTTTTCAAAAGCAGGGTAACACCTATTCCTACAACAGTCGATATGGTCGTTGCAAGCATGATGGGCCCGACTACTTCCGCCGATCCTTCGACCTGGATGGACGAACGCAGTGCCAAGACGGTCACCGGTATCAAGGTGATGGATGTGGTGCTGATCGCAAGCAACATACACTGAGCATCCGTTGCGATATTCTTAGTCTTGTTCAAGGTTTGCAGGTCGGACATTGCCTTGAGGCCGAACGGGGTCGCGGCGTTGCCTATTCCTAGGATGTTAGCTGCAAAGTACAGTGCCATGGAGCTCATCGCGGGATGTTCCGCACATCGGGAAAGAGGAGGCGCATAACCGGAGAGATGGCTCTTCCGAGTTTTTCACACAGGCCCGCCTTCTCCATCAGGGCCATAAATCCGGTAAAAAAGGTCATTACCCCGACCAGACCCACTACGATCTCGACAGCCACGTTGGCAAAGCTGAACAGAGCTTCCTGGACCGCAGTGATGTTTCCCGTAGCGATACCCGCTATCACCGAGATCGCCACAAAGCCTACCCAAATGTAATTCATCATACAAATTCCCCCTTTTCGTGTTTCCATTCTCCATTTGAACTATAAGGGTCGATCAAAGATGCCGCGATCGAACCTGTACAGGCATCGACTTCTTTGATACCTACAATGTCAATCGACAACTATATCATTGTTCGAAAACCTTTGGAAGGATCCTCTCCTTGGAATCGACCGATCTGTTTAAACGGACCTCGGAATTAAGTTTGTAATGTTTGTAACAACAAGTTTTTGAAGATCCGTACAGAGGTGCATAGTGATTTTTCATAAGAAGGTAGAAGTCTTTTGAAGAATACAGTCAACAGACCGACTCCACATCCCTTGTACGATGTCTCCCTGATTTTAATAAAAGCAAGTTATATGCCAAAGGATATTTTGATGGTTTTGATGCTTCAAGGGAAAGAAATTTTCACCCCTTTTTTGTATTTCTCTCTTTAAGAATCGATTTTCTTCTCATGTTTTCCATTTTTTCGGAAAAATAGTTTGTATTTCCGGAATTTTTATGATTTGACTACATCTTGTATGATTTCGGTTTACTTTTTGCTTTAAGACTTGTTACACTATAGAGAGGTTAGCTGCAAAGGAGCGGAGGAGATGTGTCAAAATCCGGATTTTCTCTTTATTTCTGCCATAGAAATCACTCCTAATGACACAACGCATCATTCCAAAAATCATCATAACACCGATGTTATACGAAGTATGTGAAAATGTTGATATGGGAAACTTCAGCTTTCTATAAACACATAGTAAAATCAAAAGTTCGCCTTTGTGCGGTTCTTCCCTGATTCAAAGAGATGGAGCCAACCGGTTTTATATGAAGAGTATACTTAATTGATATCATTGCTTTGATATCGAGACACTCATAAAGATCAAGATACAAAGAAGGAGGATGTTTGTATGAAAAAAATTCGATATTACTACTCGTCGATGTCCAAGCAGGTGTTTCTTGCCTTGTTGATGCTTTTTGTTTTGGCTCGGTTCGTTTTGTTCCTGGAGGTCATCATCTTCGATATCAACGGCTACGCCAAAGAATACAATGTTTTTGCCAGCGTGCTTCTCTACCTCGGCTACTTCCTGCCCCTCCTGTTCTTTTTTACGGGATATCGGTTTTTTTATACGCTATACGACGAAGAAAAGATCATCTATCACAACAGCTTGCTCAAAAAAGAGACCTCCCTCTCCTTTGGCTCTGTAGAAAGGGCAATCCTCGACAGAAAGGGAATCCACCTGTTTTGCAGTGGAAGATCTAAGAGCGCGCTTAGCATCCCCTTCTTTCGGTTCGGAGTGATCTCTCCTGCCGGTGCGGATGACTTCTACAAACTCCTCAAGCAAAAAAACATCCCCTTGGAGAAGAGGTTCACGATCCTTCCGGGTCACGAACCTTCGAGGAAGTGGAAGGCTCTTGTCTACTCCTGCCTTGCCCTCTTCAGTTTGGCCCTACTTACCCAAACCCTTGCCTTGGTAGTCTCCATCCTTAAAAAGCACGGATAGATCAACAAAAGCAGAGCAGTAAACAAGTGTTACGATATCCGCTTTTCAATCCCAAACACTCGTTGTATCTTCCCTAAAGTGGAGATCCTTAATATCCATCACTCCAATAAATCGTATCCCATCTCCGTGATAAAAATAATAAGGATCGCCAATAACATTGGTTTGACAAACTTTTATAGTTTCCAATAAGAAAATCAAAATGTCCCCTTCATACGTCATTGCCTCTGTGCGATATGGTTCGTATGAGAGGGACATTTTTGTTGCAAAAATAGGGATCACCTTCGGCAGAATCCGGGTACAAAGGAGACACCGCATCATTCAAAAAATCATCGTATCTGAATACTGATTTTCTTGGAAGTATTGATTTGACAATACTTTGTTTCTTGCAACTTTGTAGAAAAATCAGAGCTTTACATTTGTACGGTATTACCCAAAGGCAATTCTTCGGCAAAATCTGTCTACTTCCTCATCACATCTCCTATCAAACGCAGGGCATTGAGGTAGCAGATCTTCTCAACTTCATCATCGGTAAAGGTCTTTCTCATCTCTTCGATCAGAGCAGGATAACCGCTGTAGTCCTTCATCTCAAGTTCTCCGCTGATACCGTCGAAGTCCGATCCGAGGCCGACCGCTTCGATACCCGCGTGCTTCGCCATATGCTCGATATGCTCCACGATCCTCTTATTGCTGCTGTATGAGCCTTCGTCCTGCAAGAAGGCGCTGTAATAGTTGACACCTACGAGACTTCCGCTCTCTCCTATCGTCCTGAGCTGATGATCGGTCAAATTCCTTCTGTGAAGGCAGAGCGCTTTGGCACAGGAGTGAGAGGCGACAAAGGGCTTGGAAGAGTATTTTGCAACATCGTAGAAGCCCCCTTCGGAAAGGTGGGAGACATCGATGATCATCCCCTTCTCGTTCATCCGCTGCACCACCTCAAACCCAAAGCTTTTCAGTCCCCTCTTGTTCTCTTCTTCGTCCAAGGTGCAGGGATAGCCGATGTCGTTCTCAAAATCCCAGGTCAAGGTGATGAGCCTTACTCCCTTGTCGAAGAGGTTATCTATCCTGTTGATCGAGTCCTTGATCACAAAGCCGTCCTCAATGGTCAGAATGGACGACATCCTTCCCTTTTCTTGATTGTCTAAGATGTCCTGTTTGCAGAAGGCGGGCAGGATGAGATCCTTGTTCTTGTCCAATTCTTGCAAGTAGAAGTGATACAACTCCTCAAAAAAATCGTAGGGATCCTCGGTCTTCATATCCTCCCTCGATATAAAAATTGCAAAAAACTGAGCCAAACCTCCCGCCTTCTTCATCTTCTCCAAGCTGAGGTGACCACCGTTCTCCCTTAACGAGAACTCCTTGTCCCCTATACGGCCCAAAAGACTGTCGCAGTGCATATCGATGATATTCATCACAAACTCCCTTCTCTACGTTGCTTTTATAATTTTTGTGAAACATTCTCTCCTGTACGAGCCTGATCCAAACCGGTCCAACATCTTGAAAAAACATTTTGTACTGTCAGTTCTTATATCGACAGGTCGTACAGTTTTGATCTCTTATACTACTATTCGTTTAAACAGTTGACATCAACGGTTTTTATTTTTTGGGATATACCGCACAATTCAAAAAACCGTCCTAAAATCAATTTTGCACGAAGGATGAAACTGTGAAAAGCATTTATGACAACTTTTTGTATTTTGTAAAATCAAAGAAAAATCAGAAATTTACCTTTGTGCGCTTACCATTATTCTCCATTTGAAATGCAGAGTATATCACTGACAAAAAATCAATAATCCTACACTTCAAAGTGTTCAACCTGTCAATTTTAATAGAGAATCGCATAAATTATGCGATATACTCCTATGATACTTCGATCGCGACCGTAGTTGTCAATGTCAAGTCTCGGTGTGTCAAGACGGGCAAAAATACACCTTGTTTGTCGTACCCCGAAACTCGAAATCCCTTCTTCTTCAAAAGGTTTTTGACCTCTCTGCATCACTTTTTTCAAAATCTGACAAAATTATACCACAAAAGAACAAAAACAGATGGTAAAGGGAGGAATGATAAATTTTTTTGTTCATTCTTCTGAATATTACTTATAAATTCCATATTTTGGCTTATAAATTGCTATATAGAATAACAGGGATGTCCCTCAAACCATTTTAGGAGATCACAGAGATGATAGATGACAAAATTCAGCTGGTGAGACTGTCGGACTTGGATCCGGACTTTATCATAGACTTGAGATATGCGCAAAGAAAAAATTTTTTGAATAAGGTGATCTATGCTTCGGATGTCTGTTACATCAACAAGCATACCGCCAAACTCCTGATCAATGCGAAGAACATTTTTCGTCGCGACGGATACCGGGTGCGGATCTGGGATGCCTATCGGCCGATCCGTGCACAGAAAAAACTGTTTGAACTCTGTCCGAATACCGACTATGTCGCAAGACCTCCGGATATGTCCAAGTTGACATCGTTCAAGGCTTCGCATATGAATGGGATGTGCGTGGATCTTACCCTCACCGACAAGAATGGTAATAATATCAAGATGCCGACGGAGTTTGACGACTTCTCCGAGAAGTCTTCCATCCTCTATCCTTTTACTCCCAGGGAAGAAAAAAACAATGCCCTGTATCTGAAGTTCGTGATGGAAGGATGCGGATTTGAATCCTACGAAAAGGAGTGGTGGCATTTTGAAGATGCCTGCACACCTCCCGTCCCCTACTTGGATCTCGAGTTTTGAAGAGAAGATCTCTTCTTTGAAAAAAAAACGGATGAGAGGTATTTCAATAAGTACAGGTAAGGCATCTATGGGGTCGTACCCTTGCCTTATTTTGTAGTTTCCAACGATGGAGGAACTTTGCTATTGTCCAATGTACCAACTACCACAAAAAAATACTGTCCTTACCCCGATCTATGACAGGAAGGATATTACAGCGCTCGAGAATTTCAACCGCGTTTCTTCTGATCGCCAAGATGTACTCTTAGAGCCTGACAACAATAGCAAATCCTTATATAAGTCTTTCGCTACCGCGTCCTCATCGCGGTACGAAGGGCTTTTTTTTACTATGGGGCAATTGTTCTCGAACAGTTCTCGTAGTATAATTAAAAAAGTTTCAATAACAAACTGATATCCTATCGCAGTTGCAGCAATACCGTTCTCCGAGAGAAGTTCCGACCGCATAGACGGTATGATCCTTAAAGATATTTGACCGGTTGCGAAATACAGGCCTATGTAATAGTATTGGCAGAAGGATCGTGATATCGGTCCTGCAACTGCGAAAAGTTGTCTTATCGTCCTATGAAGTACAAATGGTTGCCATCAACAACTTAGGAAATACCGCACAAAGGCAATATCCTTATATCCCTTTGGATTTTCAAAAAGACGAAAGTCTATCGGATCAAGATTTTCGAGAATTTCATCCTTGATATAAAATTGATTTATATGATGATTTTTCGAATTATGCCGTGTTGTTTTTTGTGATATTTTGTATACTCATCTTCAAGATAAGAAAGGAGAATTTCCATGAACAAACTTCATTTGGCAAACCTTCCCACTCCCATCGTAAAGCTGGAACGCTTATCGAAGGAGACCGGGATCGATATCTATATGAAGCGTGATGACTACACGGGTCTGGAGGTCAGCGGAAACAAGGTTCGCAAACTGGAATACTCGTTTGCCGAAGCGATCTCCCTGGGCTGTAACCATGTCATCACCTGCGGAGGGATCCAAAGCAACCACGCAAGGGCCACAGCCATGGTCGCAAGGAGGCTGGGTATGAGCTCAACCATGGTCCTGAGGGGAAGAGAAGAGGACAGTCATGAAGGAAACCCCTTCCTTTCACGAATGATAGGATCTGACTTTCACTTTATCACGGCTCAGGAGTATAGGGACGAGAGAGAAGATATTATGAAGGAGCTTGCGAAAGGTCTGGAAAAGAAAGGCAAAAAGGCCTACCTCATCCCCGAAGGTGCATCCAACGCAGTAGGCTCTCTCGGCTATCGAGCTGCCTACGAAGAGATCTGCATGCAGGAAGAAACTCTGGGTCTGCACTTCGACAGGATCCTACTGGCTGTCGGCTCGGGAGGGACTTATGCGGGCTTGAACTATGCCAACCTCGAAGACGGGAGACCTCTTCGCATCACGGGGATCAATATCTGCGACGATGCCGACTTCTTCAGACATAAGGCTGCAAGCATCATCGAAGAGATGAATGTCTATACGAAGAAGGAGGTCAAGGTAAGATCCGACGAGCTTCAGATGATCGACGGCTATGTCGGTGCGGGTTATGCCATCAGCCGGGAGGAAGAGCTTAGATCCATCCTTCATGTGGCGAGGACGGAGGCAGTGGTCTTGGATCCGGTCTACACCGGCAAAGCGATGCACGGACTTTTGGAGGAGATCAAAAAAGGCTCGCTTCGATCAGGAGAAACGATATTGTTCGTTCATACGGGCGGAATGTTCGGATGGACGAAGGAAAAGATAAAACAATTGGAAGAACTTATGTAGTTTAGGAGAAATAAGAAAATTATGAACGTAAAAGACATCATTGAGACCATCTATCCCGAGATCTTGGAGATCAGAAGGGACTTTCATCGTCATCCCGAAATTTCGGAATATGAAGAGAGGACGGCAAGGAAGGTGAGCGAATTTCTTTCCTCTCATAACATCGATCACGTCAATAAGGTCGCAGGACACGGAGTTGTAGCGACGATCCAAGGAAAGAAGAAGGCGGAGAAAACTCAGAAGTTCCCCGTTATCGCCATCCGTGCGGATATGGATGCCCTGCCGATGGAGGAGTTGATCGATACTCCCTTCAAGTCCTTGAACAAAGGCGTCATGCACTCCTGTGGTCACGATATCCACACCGCCGTGCTTTTGGGAACGGCGAAGATACTCAAGTCCTTGGAAGACAAGTTTAGCGGAACGATCAAGCTCTTTTTTCAACCTGCGGAAGAGACCATAGGAGGGGCGAAGTACATCATCGAGGAGGGCTATATGGAAGATCCCCATGTCGATGCCGTCATCGGTCTTCACGTCAATCCCTTCCTTGAGGTTGGAAGCGTGGAGTTTCGTTATGGAAAGATGAATGCGACCTCGAGCGAGTTTGAGATCACGGTGGAAGGGATCTCCTGCCACGCCGCCTACCCGAATACGGGCATCGATCCCCTTCTGCCCGCCTGCCAGATCGTAACTTCCTTCCAAAGCATCCTCAGTCGCAACCTTGCCGCTACCAATTCGGGGATCATCACGGTAGGAGAGTTTCATTCGGGAACCAAGACTAACATCATCCCCTCCTTCGCCAAACTTACGGGAACGATGAGAGCTTTGGACGCACAGACGAAGGACTACATGTCGAGGCGGATGGAGGAAATCGTCGATTTTACCTGCAAGTCTTTTGGAGCCTCATCTTCGATGTTTTTTAAGGACAGCTATCCCGCCCTGGTCAACGACGATGATATCGTTCGCATCATGGACGAGGTCGCCCTCCTTCACTTGGGCAAAGAAAAGATCTCCTATATGCAGGAGCCCAGTTTGGGAGCGGAGGATTTCTCCTTCTTCTGCGAGGTCGCAAAGTCCGCCTACTTCACCATAGGAGTGAAGAAGGAAGGAGTGGACGAACCCTTCCCCCTTCACAGCCCCTACTTCGACCCCGATGAGGAAGCAATGAAGATCGGGATGCTGATGGAAGTCGAAGGAGCCTTGAGACTGCTCGAGGAATAGAGGTTGAATACAAAACCGATCCAACAAGGACGACAGTACCCTCTTGACAGATGCCTCACCTAAGGGATGTATTGGTTCTGACGTTTTACAGAAGATAAAAGCGGATAATACTATTCTCCAATAGAAGTATGGATATATCCGTTTTTCAACCCACGAAAAATTGCTTTATCTTCTATGGGTCGCAGATTGTTTATATGCATAACTCAAAGGAAGAATAGTATTATATCTGCTCTGCAACTGTAAAAGTTCGTTTCACCTTCTATGGAGTACAACTCGATGATATCCACGATGCAATGAATAATAGTGCATCTTTCTACTACCAAAAAAACAGTGTAGCAACGATAAAGCTGCTACACTTAAAAATCCGCTTTTTTATACTATTCTCCGTTTGAAATATCAGGTCATAGAATATAGCATTACCAAAAAACAATTCGGATGATCGCATACTCCAAAATGTTCCGGTAGTTAGTTTAAATAGAGAGTAGTATTCGTCCACATTACAGAAGAAATTCTTTTCGAGCCGGATTTGCTTTCTTGTTTGATCAATGCGATAAAAGAAATAAATCAAAGGATACAACAACTCCATACAAAAAAGCATACCCTAAACACGACATCAAAGTTCTCCTGCTTTTCTGCAACTCCTATTGATCTCTTAAGACTGCATTGAGTTTTTCCCTCAAGGCCGAGAGTATTTTTTCCTGGATCTGATTTACTTCTTCATCCGTGAGAGTCGCATTCGCCTTTCGGTAGGTGATGGAATAAGCGACCGATTTTTTACCTTCCTCGATCCTGTCCCCATAGTAAACATCGAAAAGTTCGATCCTTTCGATCAGTTTCTTGCCATACTCCAGAATAAGGTTCTCAATCTCTTGAACATAGAGGTCCTTATCGACCAATAGAGCGATGTCCCTCTTCATAGCGGGATATTTGGGGATCCTCTTATACTTGATATCCTCTGCGTAGAGACTTAGCATTTTCACGATGTCGAGCTCTGCCAGATATACCTTTTTCTTTAGTGAAAATGCCTGAGCGACACTCGGATGGACTTCTCCTATGATACCTACCTTTTCATCACCTATAAGGATATCCGCGCATTTTCCGGGATGAAAGAGGCTCTCCCCCCTGTTGGGGCGGTACTGTCTGCTCTCATAGCGCAGAATCTCAAAAATTCCTTCCAACCTTGACTTCAAGCTAAAGAAGTCCTCTTCCTTTCCATAAGATGCCAAAACCATGGAAGGTTTCTGCACCGCCTTCTCTTCTTTGAAAAAGATATTACCAAATTCAAAGCCTGAGAAGAACTCATTCTTATGTGCCATATTTGAAGAGACAATGTCGAGCATATTTGGAACAAGGCTAGTCCTCATCACCGATGTTTCCTCACCTAAAGGATTAAGCAATCTCATAAACTTATAGCGTTCTTCAGACAGAGCCGCTTTTTCCGGTCCTGAGGGACTGACGAAGGAATAAGTCAAGATCTCCGTTAAGCCCGCCTTATATGCTGCCGACTTGATCTTATCTTCAAACACCCTCTCGTCGCTCTTGCCAGCAGGGATGATCTCTCCCCATATCGGTTTCGACTCCACTCTGTTAAATCCGTAGATCCTCGAAACTTCTTCGACAATGTCCTCAAACTGCTCGATATCGGTTCGATATTCCGGAGGTATCGCAACAAAACCTTCTTCCGCTTTTTCGACCTTGAAGTTCAGTCTTGATAAAATATCGAGGATCTCCTCCTCGGATATCTCACAACCGATAACTTTATTGATCCTCTCCACGGTAAATCCGACTTTGACCATCTTGCACTCGATATTATATCTGTCTACGCTTCCCTTACATACCGTTCCGTATCCCAGTTCTTCGATCAAGTGGCAGATCCGATCCAAGGCCTTCTTGCAACGATGAAGATCGATACCTTTTTCAAACCTTGCAGAGGCATCGGTTCGAAGTCCCAGTTTCTTGGAAGAAGCACGGATGGTATCCGCATCAAAGTGAGCACTCTCTAAGAAGATATGAGTTGTCCCATCATCGATCTCGGAATTTTGTGCTCCCATGATCCCTCCGAGCGCAATGACCTTCTCCCCATCCCGAATAGTGATGATCGAAGGATCCAAGGTCCTCTCTTCCCCGTCCAGGGTAACACTGACCTCTCCTTCCTTCGCCATCGCGACAAAGATCTTATCTCCGGCCAATTTTTGACGATCAAAGGCATGCAGAGGCTGTCCGTATTCCAACATCACATAGTTGGTCAGATCCACAATGTTATTGATCGGTCTTACATCGGCTTCTATCAGCCTTCTCTGAATATAATAGGGAGACTGGCAGATCTTGACATCTTTGACCTCTCTTAGAAGATAACGTCCGCAGAGCTCCGTTTCGATCTCAACATCTGCCTGCAACCGCTCACCTTCTTCCTTGACCTCCAGAGAAGGCAAACTTACCTTCGCATCGGTTGTCGCCGCTGCCTCCATGGCGATCCCCAGGACGCAATTACAATCCGGTCTATTTGCGGTGAGCTCGAACTCGATGATGGCATCGTCCAGGAGCATCGCATCGTGAATATCGGTCCCAAGCTCCGCCTTCTCAGACAGTACATAAATTCCCTCTCGCATCTCCTCCGGAATAAACTTGTTATCTATCCCCAGCTCTTGAGCCGAGCAGAGCATCCCGTCAGACATCACCCCGCGCATGGAGCCGCGCTTGATCTTCTTTCCTCCCGGAAGTTTTGCGTTGTGCAGGGCGACAGGTACATAATCCCCTTCCTTCAAATTGTCCGCTCCTGTAACGATCTGTCTCTCCTCTTCGCCGATTGAAACTTGGACTACTACCAATTTATCCGCATCGGGGTGTTTTTCGATCGAGAGCACCTTTCCGACAATGACGTTTTTGATCTCAGCTCCGGGATACACAATTCCCTCCGTCTTTGTTCCGCTAAGGGTCATCGCTTCTGCAAACTCTTCCGTACCCACCTCTATATCAACATAATCTCTTAACCATTTTAACGGTAGCAACATGGCAATCTCTCCTTAAAACTGTTGTAAAAATCTCATATCGTTTTCATAAAGAAGCCTAATATCTTCAATTCCGTACTTGAGCATAGCAACACGCTCGACCCCCATACCGAAGGCGAAGCCTGTGTACACCTCAGGATCTATCCCGCAGTTACGCAGTACATTCGGATGGACCATGCCCGCTCCGAGGATCTCGATAAAACCCTCTCCTTTACAGATGGAGCACCCTTCTCCATGACACTTGAAACAGCTTACATCTACCTCTGCACTCGGCTCGGTAAACGGAAAGTTATGCGGTCTGAACTTCGTCTTCGTATCTTCTCCGAAGAAATTGACCGCAAATTCCTCCAAGGTATGCTTCAGATTGGCAAAGGTGATCCCCTTTCCTACAACAAGTCCTTCCACCTGATGAAACATCGGGGAGTGAGTCGCATCCGGAGTGTCCGAACGAAAACACCTTCCCGGAGAGATCATTCGGATGGGAAGTTCTTCTTCCATCATCGTTCTGATCTGTACCGGAGAAGTCTGAGTTCTCAAAAGAAGAGAGTCCGTAAAATAGAAGGTGTCGCTGACATCCCTCGAAGGATGATTCTTCGGTGCATTGAGTTTGTCAAAGTTATTTTCCACCGTTTCAATCTCAGGTCCTTCTTTGACAGAAAAACCAAGGTTCATAAAGATGGTCTCGATCTCACCTATTACCCTTGTAATAGGATGCTGCCTTCCTACAAAGGCGGGCTTGACCGGCATCGTCACATCGATGGTCTCCGACTTAAGTTTCTCTTCGAGCAGGAGTTTCGCCAAATGCTCCTTCTTCTGTTTCAAATTGGTTTCGATCGCGTCCCTGACATCGTTGATGACCTTACCCATAACAGGTCTTTCCTCC
>JAUMWQ010000037.1 GCA_030529565.1 Filifactor alocis
ATCGAAGAGACTCCTTCCTTCCTCCAAAAAATACAAATAGAGATACTATCGAAACGACAGTAAAGATAATATCAGCCATCTTCCTCCCCCTCTTTCGTTTTCAAACCCTTCAAACCCCACTCTTGCGAGAATAACCGGCATCCATCGACCTCTTAAGCCTCCATACCGATATCCCCACACTTCCATAAGGTTTCGGCATCGACCTTATCAGTATACCGTTTTCATCTATACCCTTCTTCCCTATTGCAACAAACATGGTATAATAGAAAGAAAAAAAGGAAGGTGATCCCATGCCCCTTCAAATGATCCGAAACGACATCACAAAGGTAAAGGCGGACATCATCGTCAATACAGCTAATACCGAACCCTGTTTTTTTGCAGGCACGGACTCCGCGATCTATAAGGCGGCAGGCAAGGAAGCCCTGCTCGAAAAACGAAGAGAGCTCGGTCACATCGATCCGGGCAACATCGGTGTAACTCCCGCCTTTGCCCTCCATGCACGCTATATCATCCATGCGGTCTCCTCTCCGTGGAAGGACGGAAATCACGGGGAAGAACTTATCCTGCGAAACTGTTACCGAAAAAGTCTGGAGAAGGCCCTCGAACTCGATTGCAAGAGTATCGCCTTTCCCCTGCTCTCCTCGGGAAACAACGGCCTTCCCAAGGGTCGTGCTCTACAGATCGCACTCTCCGAGATCAGTGATTTTCTCCTTATGCACAATCTCCATGTGTACTTGGTCGTCTTCGACAAGGAAGCCTTTATCCTCTCCGAACAACTCTTCGATAAGGTAACATCCTTTATCGATGAGCGTTATGTGGACGAGGTCGGACTCTCCATGAACGAAAGCGAGTATAAGCCTCGTCTGAGAGAAGTTCCCGCCCCGGGTTGGCTCCCCGCCGACAAGCCAAAGGCTTCCGAATCGATATTCCATCACAAGGTCGAAGAAACAACGTTCAAACAAGGAGCTCTCGAGAAAGAGCCTGACTTCGACTTCGATACTCATCTGGGAGAAACCTTCCAACAAAGGTTGTTACGGCTTGTCGACGAACATCAGATGACCGACGTTGAGGTCTACAAAAAGGCGAATATCGACCGCAAACTCTTCTCCAAGATCCGTTGCAATGTCGATTACAAGCCGACCAAAAAGACCGCTGTCGCCCTTGCCGTCGCCTTGGAACTCGACCTTGACGAGATGAAGGATCTGCTCTCGCGGGCGGAACTGGCCCTCTCTCCGAGCAGTCGTTTCGACTTGATCGTCGAATACTTCGTCCTTCACGGCATCTACGATATCCACACCATAAACTCCGTCCTGTTCAAATACGACCAACAGACCCTCGGCGTCTAAGGAAACACCGCACAAAGGCAAACTTCCGATTTTTTCTATTTTTTATAAAACACAAAGGTTTGTCATATCAATGTTTTCAAGAATTTTATCCTTCGTGCAAAATGGATCTTATGCCGATTTTTTTGAATTATGCGGTATTACCCTAACACTATTATCCCTTCGAGTTGTGGATATAAACAATCTGTGAGCAATAGAAGGTAAACAACTTCGTGATCGAAAAATGATATCTCCATACTTCTATGGGAGAATAGTATAAGGAGGAGGTTTGTAAGAAAGGCGATCCTCCGATCTCCTCAGGTGATATTTTATCGGATCTGCATATCCGTTCCCCCATCGAGAAAGCCTCCTTGATACCGGAGGCTTTTTTTGATGAGTTTTTCTTCCTATTCGATCACAAGAATGATCCCTTCGTCGACCGTTTTGTTGTAGACGTGTTTTCCTATGATCTTCCTCAAGGATCTGATGTCGCCCTCCTCCGTGGCTGCAAACTCCAGGTAACAGGTCTTGGACTCGGCGAGGTTGATGTCTTCGTAGAAGTCCGTGATATGGCAGTAGAACTCATCCAACACATCCTCCAAGGGATACTGGGAGATATCGTCTGCAAACTCTCCCTCTCCGTACTCTTCTTCCTGCTCAAACGACAGGGAAGTAACATACAGGATATCCTCTTCCTCCTTATACTCGTAGATCCCCTCTTCGATCTTTCGATACTTGGTTTCATCTTTATATTTCTGTGCCTGATAATCTCTGATCTCCTTCATTTGTCAGTTCTCCTTTTCTCTTCGATATTTGTCGCCTGGCAGGCGACCACTCTTTCTTCCTCCCATGCTAAACTTGATCTATCAAATAGGGCAGGGCGGTTATACTATTATCTGTTCAAATCGCCCGATCTTGCAACTTGAATCCTATGATCGCTTAAACCGTTTCCGATTATACTGTTGTCCGTTAGAATGGACGGGGTGAATGCTTTGAGGCATATGATCAGCCAAATTGTTTTTCGGAAATTGTATATTCTGTTTTCCCGACATTTCAAACGGAGAGCAGGATTACAACATTCGATATGTTCACAAACAGGGGTACTTCAACTGCAATAGTTAAGGTTAGACCCCCTTGGCAGTCCACCTGTTTGAATGATTTATACTGTCTTCCGTTAGAACTGACAGGTTGAATACTTTGGATCATCATCCCCCAAACGGTTTTTCGGTAATGATCGTTCTGTATACCCTGCATTTCAAACGGAGAGCAGTATCACCTTTGTACTCTGTGTGTACATCTTATATATCGGATATTTCGATCAGATCCCGATGTCCGGTCAAAATACAGCAAGGCAGACCGCATATAAAGACAACGGCGGTTCGCTCGATCATAGAGAACACCGGCAAAGCAAGAACTAAACCTGTAAACAAGGTAGTTTTTGACACTACCGCAAATAACAAGGAGGTAATCAAAATGAAAAACTTATTGACCGAAGTTGTATTTATCCTGGATCGTAGCGGTTCTATGGGAGGTCTGGAACAAGACACCATAAAAGGCTACAATTCTTTGATCCGAAAGCAGAAAGACGAGGAAGGCCGTGCCCTTCTGTCCACCGTGCTCTTCGACCATGTGTCCGAGGTCCTTCACGATCGGGTCGATCTGAAGGAGGCTCCCCTTCTTACTTCAAAGGACTACTTTGTCAGAGGATCCACCGCCCTTCTCGATGCCTTGGGCTCCTCGATCCGTCACATCGGAAACATCCACAAACACTGTAAAAAAGAAGATCGACCTGATAAGACCCTCTTTATCATCAACACCGACGGCTACGAAAATTCCAGCGTCCTCTACAGTTTCGATCAGATACGAAAGATGATAGAACGCCAGAAAAGCCGTTACGGCTGGGAGTTCCTCTTCCTCGGCGCAAACATCGACGCCATAGGCACCGCAAGACTGTTCGGGATCGATGCCGACAGGGCGGTGGACTACCACTGCGATGAGAGAGGGGTGGAACTCAACTACTCCGTACTCTGTGAGGCGGTTTCAAGCTTCAGACTCAAGAGCGAGATCGCTCCGGAATGGAAGGCGAGGATCGAAGAGGACTACTCCGGCAGAAAACCCGGGTCACAGAGATAAATACCCGAACCGTCCCCTGTTATTCCGATGTCGACAGTGAACCCGTCCCGGTTCACTGACATATTGATGTTTAGGACAACACCGCACAAAGAGATATCTTGATTTTCCTATAAATACGAAAAATATAGAAGTCTTTTTAAATCAATACTTTCAAGATTCCCATCATTCATATGGAATCGGTTTTATGATGCTCTCTCGAATCATGCGGTATTTCCCTTGTTAAGCACCGACAGGGATATCCGCTTCTTCAACACCATCTCTTTACAAGGAAGATCCGCTCCGGTCTCTATTTGATGCCGGAGCTGATTCCTATCTGCCTTTTTTCCGCCTTGGTCAGCTTTCTTCCCTTACATAATTGTTCCACTTCTTTTCGTGTTTCTTCCTCTCCAAGGATCGTATATACGGCGGCTCCCCTGTAATTCCTGTTCCTCTCGGGATTCGACGTGGAGTAGGAACTGTAAAAATACTGATCCGTCGCTATGGTCTTCCCGTCAGGGCTAAGGTAGGCATTGATCCTGTAATCCCTCAGCGAAGGCCTGAAAGTCATCAAAAGAGCTCCCGTCTTAAAATCGACAACATGGCACACCCTATCCACAGTATTGTTGCGAACCATGAGCAGGATATCGCTGTTTTCGTTATACAAGTTGACATCGCCGAAGTCGACGGGCGTATCCGAGCAAGCCTCATCCAAGTCGGAAAGCTCCATCCCCTTCTTCTTCGTCCATCGATAGACCGCATTATTGTGAAGTCCCCGAACCTCCAACTCTCCCCCCTCTCCCGCAGCATAGAGAGCTTCGCCGGGGATCTTGTCGATCAACTCTCCCGTCTCCATACTATAGAGATCGGAGGTTCCCGAGATACGGTTGATGATAAAGGTCTTTCCGTCTTTGGAGATCATGATTCGATAGGACGTTTCCTTGATTTCTTCATAGGTCTTGACGGTCTCTCGGGTCTCTACATCTACGATTCTCAGACCCGTAGATTCTCCCGAGATCAGCAGGCTCTTTGAATCGGGTGTAAAGGCAAAGCCTACGTTCGGCACTGACAAAGACACATATTCACTCTTGCTTTGCCCCACATCGTAGAGTTCGATAAAATGACTCTCCATGCTGTCGCCCGTTCCGAACCTGGAGATCACCCGCGCTATATAGTTGCCATCGTTAGAGATCTTATAACTCCTCACTTCCGAAATAAAACCTCTAAAAGCAATATCCTCCATCCCGATCTCCCGAGGCTCGCCATGCACACCGTCGGAAATACTGAACCTCATTCCATCGTGGAAGAGGATCTTGGAGGCATCCTCCGAGACCGAGACGATTTGTGCGGCGATCTCTTCTCCCGATAGTTTGGAGTTTACATCGATGATCTTTATGATCTGGTTTTCGTGAGCACTGGTAACGACCTTGCTCCCATCCGGCAGAAACTGTATTTCGGTGGGCACTCCTCTTCCATAGTTCAAATCTTTTTCAATGATGGCTCCGTCCCTCCATATCGATATCGTTTCATTCTCCGATGCAACAAGGATGGTATTGGTCTCCTCATTGTAAGCAAAACCCTTGAGGTTGCTTCCTCCAAAATAGATGTTCTCCTTCTCCTCCCCCGTTTTTCCGTCCAAGATATTGATCGAGGTGGCGGTCTTCAATATCAGATCATCTCCCCGAGAACTTTCCAGCAGAAAACCTGTGACAGACTTGGTATCGGCAATATGGGTCCTTCGAAACAAGAGCTGCTTATCGTCGAGACCGAACTTCAAAAGCTCTCCTCCAGCCTCGGCAATCAAACTCTTTTTGTCTTTGGAATACTTTGCCCAATTATATCGAAATTCCACCTCTTCCACTCCGCTCTTGAGCTCGATCTTGTCCTTGATGCGGGGATAGGTCTCAATAACAGCTCCCGTCTTTAAGTTTCGTCTTGTCAATTGTTCGGGAACATCTTCCTCCAACACTATCAACACTTCATCCCCGCTATCATGTATATCCGCAAAACTCACGGGACGATCGATCGTCAACTGTGCATATTCACTCCAATCCTTGGAATTATAGACTGAAAATGTATATTTATTTTGACCGAGAGAAATATGAAACAGTTTGCTTCCGTCAGAAGAGAACCTTGTCATCATAGGTATTCCGGGTATCTCGATCGTGTTGATCTCCCTGCCCTTCTCAAAATCATAGACGATGATCCTCTGATCGAAGGAGGACGACACCAGAAGTTTTCCGTCAGGAGAAAAAGCTGTAAACTTCACCTGCTCCGTATGACCCGAGAAGGTCTTGAGAAGTTGCCCGTTTCTGGGATCCGAAACTGCCAGTTCATTATTCCCCAAGCCGTAGGCAAGATAGTTCCCGTCCTTGCTCAGAGAAAAGAAGGTCAGCTTGTTCTTCGTAGGTATCGTCGTCAACATCGAAGCACCCATATGATAGATGGAGTTGTTGAATATTGCCTGCTCCTGTAACTTCAGCGCCTCAAAATGCTCCATATCCGGTTTTATCGGTTTCATCGCCTCCTGTGCGACAAGTACCGCCTTAATGCTGTCCCCGTTGTTCAAAAGATCCCTGGAAGTCTTCATCAATATCGAGGCGTTGGACTGGACTGCCACCCTCCTTGCCGTCTCGGCCTTGCGGTAAGCACCCCACATAAAGACTCCAAAGACCAGAAGGATGGCTGCCGTGATCGAGGCGATCGAAAACATCAAGCGGTTCTTCCTCTCCTTATCCCTCTGCTTCAGATCCCCGAAAGAACAACCGAGGATGGTCGCCATGATCCGATACTTTTCCGTCTTAAGAAGGCCCAGTGCCTCCTTTGTCAACCTCTTCAGGGTTGCTTTGTCATTGTTCTCAAGCTCTTGATAGCCTTCAAAGTCCTCTTGAAGGACTTCATCAGGACGAATGTCGGCCGCCAAAATATCCTGCAAGGTCGCCTCCCTATCTTCTCTCGCCTTTCGTTTAAGCTCCTTCAGTTCATTGGGAAAGGACTCACTCGGCTCCCCTTCGATCAAAAGGGGAATGATCCTGCTGTCTCCGTGCAAGGCGCGGAAGGTGCGGATCTCCTTGAGGCACCACTCCGAGAGCTTCAATCTCTTGGAGCAGATCACGATCAGATATTTGCTGTTCTTTAGAGCATCTTCGATGGAATCGCTCAGATCCCTTGCGGCGAGCTCCTCCCTGTCGCGAAAGACCCTGAACTTCGGACGCCTCCCTCCGGTGTTGAACTCCTTGGGTGCCTTGAAGGTCTCTATCATCTCATGAAGGGCCCGAGCGATGCTCTGATCGGGCTCAATATGTCTGTAACTTATGAAAGCATCGTACTTATAGGACTTCTCCTTGTACTCCGATGCCGCCTGGACGATACCGTCCTGTGTAATACGATGTTTTGTTTCCTTACTCATTCCCATCCTCCTCGGAGAAAAGTGCAAAGGTCGCGATCAAGTCGTACTCCGGATGACAGACCTCGAATTTTTCTCCTATCACCACATCCCAATCCTCGATCAGACAGGGGTGGGTCTTGTTTTTCTCATCTTTAACGGGTCCGTATTTAAAATTCATGGCATAGTAACTGTTGCACCATCTCTTATGCTCCAAACGTGCCAGAAAATCCAACACGGGATGTCTGTCCAAATAGAGTCTGAACTCTTTTTGGAACTCCTCCTTCGAGATCTTATGGATCTCTTCAAGAAATTTAAACTCCTCAAAATACCCGTTCAACATCTCTTTAAGTTCTCCATCGGTTTTGGACGGATACAGGTTTCGCAGGATCTCTTCCTTGACTTTCGCATGGGAGGCCGATGCCCTCGATGAGTTCTTCTTCGTCTGCGAAAGCGCGCTCCAATCACTTCCACCTCCCATCCCCGCCAAAGAAGAAGCACGGTTGTAGTTTCGATTGAACTCCTTTGCCTTCTCGTCGAGGTAGGTTCGGATCAGGATGTCTTCGGTCATTACTTCTTTGATATCGCCAAACACCCGGATCTCCTCATGTCCTTTGGGCAGGAGAGGCTTGAGATCCACTCCCGACAGGTTTCGAAACACCTTGGGAACATCCGAAAAATACCTGTCCACCACATTGAGGCAGCTCAACGCTCCGATCGTATCCTCCGAAAGGAAGAAGATCGCCGTAAAAGAAGGCCCTTCACTCCAACTTCTGAGCAGTTTTTCAAAGTATCGGTATCGAATATCGGCGGATATCACCTCGATCTCAAGGGCTTCGAGGATCTCTTCCTTCCTCGAGAGAAAGTCCGCCATTTTAGCCTCCGCCTCTTTATCCACGACGATAACCTTTATCTTTTGACCCGTTGTCAGCACCGCATCGTTGACAAGATGGCTCAAGAGAGGAGATATCAGCTCATTGGCTCCCAAGACCAAAAACCTCGTCTGATCGAAAGCCTCTTCGATCGACTCTACTCCGAGATCCTTCTCCCAAGAGAGCTCGCTCAGTTTCCTGAATTCCGATCTCAAGATCCCGTTTTGTGTCCCTATCTCATCCATAAGAAGACGAACCGACAACTCGTTTCGATTGAAGGGGATGATGTCCACCCTCGACAAAGAGTCCTCCTTCCTTTTTTCCTGGTTTACGATCTCCTCCAAATAGAGGGGGATCGACGAGGACTTGCACTGGATATAACAGTTTATCTCATTCTTCGGTTTCAATTTTCGGATCACACGGATAAAGAGGGCATAGTTCTGCAAATCGTCCGCAGATGCAAAGATCATCGCCTTAACCGAATCGACCTTGATCTCCTTGAGGAAGGACTCCACTTCCTTGGGTGAGGCGTAGTCGAAGTCGAGAAGGTGGACCGCCACCCCGCTTTTTTCATACTGTATCTTCCACTCCGTTGCGATAGGATTCTTGCATACCAATGAGATCTGATACCCTTGCTCCCTTCCCAGAAGGTTGTGGATGAGGGCATCGGCCTCGTCGGTCTTTTCGAAGATCACGATGTGCCTTTTACTCAAACGGTTCTTGAGAGAGTTTCGAAAGTGAAATACCGCATTTGTGATCTTAGTCAGTACCAAGGCTGATGTCAAAATAGGTGCAAGCCACTTGGCGATCTCGTAAGAAACCGTCGTATCCGCCTCCGGAGAGAGCGGTGCAACAAACAAAAACATCTTGATCATCCCGTACAAAATAGCGGACAGGACCTTCCACGGCTGCTCAATCGCTGCACTATAGTAGGAATATAACCCATGAAATCCCAAGACTAAGGCGATCACAAATAAAATCAAAGACAATTTCTTCTTGTAATATTTCCAGTTTTCTCTCATACAGCACCTCTTTCTTTTGATACAAAGGGCACACCCCTAACTTTTATGCACACCCTGCTCTCAAAACATAAACTCATCATCGCACAAAGATGACGATCCGGACACTGTCCAAGGACAAGCGTTCGATTTGAAACCCCGACCTCGTTTCGCCTTTAAGGAATCCCACTGAAAAGATAAAACCGCTCGTCACCTTGCGTCCTTCTCTTTTAAAACATTTCAACTTCCTTTTATTCAAAGGGTTTCAAGCTTCATAGACTACCCTCCCATTATATCATTTTTTATATCTTCGCAATACAATTGTAGCCTTTTTGAAATACCGGACCTAGATTTTCTTACAATTATAAGGACGGCCCACAACTATTTCCGGATTGATATTTTTTCAAAAACTTGACAAGATGAAAAAACCGAACTATAATAAAAATATAGACCGACTGTCAGTCTAAAAATTGGAGGATGATACTATGAGCAAAAAAAAGGATCAAATTTTAGATATTTCACTATCTCTTTTTCTTGAGAAGGGCTTCGACAAGACGTCGATCACCGATATCCTGGAGAAGTCCGACATCGCCAGAGGCACTCTCTACTACCACTTCGAATCCAAAGAATCCATTATGGATGCGATCATTGAAAGGACGGGGGAAAAAATAATGTCGGAGCTCGAGGGCATCGTCGAGGACAAGTCCCTCTCCTCTTACGAAAAACTCCTCTCCCTGTTTCTTGCAATGAATATGAGGAGCCTTTCGGGAGGAAGTCAGATGATCGACTACCTCAACCAACCGCAAAATGCGCTCTTTCACGAAAAGAGCAATCGGATGATCATCGAGAACGCCTCTCCCCTGTTGGGCAGGATCATCCGCCAAGGCAGGGAGGAAGGCATATTCGAAACCTCCTTCCCCGAGGAGACCGCCGAGATCATCCTGATCACCGTCAGCGGTTTTTTGGACAGTCAGTACCTTAGTGTGAGCAAGGAAGAACTCGAAAAGCGTTCCTCCGCCCTGCTCTACAACATAGAGAGGATGCTCGGAGCGAAGGAAGGCAGTTTTTCGCAGTTCAGGACTTTGATGATCGAAGAAAGCAAGGGTGAAGACTATGAGTCGAAGTTATAAAAAATTTCTCTTCCTGTGTTTGGCAGGTTTGGTGTCCGCAACGGGTTCGGGGATGACCTCCTTTGCCCTCGGCGTCTACATCTACCAAAAAACACTCCTCAGCAGTATGGCGGGCCTGCTCCTGCTCGCAGGTTTTTTGCCCGCTCTCCTGCTTGCTCCCGTCTCCGGGATTTTGGCGGATCGCTATGACCGCAGACTCCTTATGATGGCGGGGGACGGCCTTTCGATGACGGGTGTACTGATCGTTTTGACCTCCGTCAGCATTTTGGAGGGAAGTGCTCTGATCTTAGGGATCACAGCCGGAGTTGCCGTAAGCTCCGCCCTTTCCTCCCTGATCGAGCCCGCCTTCCGGGCAACGGTCTCCGACCTCTTGGAGAAGGAAGAGTATTCGAAGGCAAGCGCAATGATGCAGCTGGTCTCAAGCGCCCGCTACCTCCTTTCACCGGTCCTTGCAGGCCTTGTTCTAAGCCTCTGGGGCATCCGCACGATCCTCCTCCTGGACCTCCTGACCGTCCTCCTCACCCTGCCGATCACCCACTTCGTCAGACGGGAGATGAAAAAGACGGAAAAGATCCGATCTTCCCGGTTTAAAGAGGAGTTTCGAACAGGTTTGAGACTGATCTGTGACAAAAAAGGGATCCTCCTCCTCGTTTGGTTCGGTATCCTGGTCTCCTTCTGTCTGGGAACGGTCCAAACCCTTATGACGCCGATGATTCTAGCCTTCGCAGACGAAAGTTTCCTCGGGTTTTCGACGACCTTCTCCGCCTGCGGGATGTTGGCGGGAGGTCTGTTCCTGAGCAGTATAAAGCTCAACAGAGGCTTTTCTCGCATCCTGAGCACCTCCCTCTTTTTTATCGGTGTCTGTATGATCGGCTTTTCTGCAAGGGAGGAGAAGATCCTTGTCTGTGTATTCGGCTTTCTGATCTTTGCAGCTCTTCCCTTTGCCAATGCCTCCATCGACTACCTCGTGCGCACCAATATCGCAGCGGAGGACCAGGGCAAGGTGTGGGGACTGATCGGCCTCATCTCCCAATCCGGATATATCGTCGCCTACGCCGTTGTCGGAGGCTTGGTCGACCTTGTCGGCAGGCCCCTGCTCATGGAAGGCGGCATCCTCTCCAAAACCCTCGGTCAACTCATCGGAGTCGGAGAAGGTCGCGGAGCCGCCTTGTTCATCATTCTCGCCGGAGTTTTGCTCTCTATAAGTACGGCAATGCTCTCTCAAAAGCATGAGATCAAAGAATTGGAGGAAGACCATGTATTGGAAGCTGTTTAAAAACGATATCAAACACGATCTTCTGCAGATCTTTAATATCGCCTTTTTCATCATGTTATCGGTCGCTTTTCTCTCAACCGCGGGACAGTTGGCCCTCCAACTTTCAACCTCGATCGATCGCCTGTTTGAAGAAGCAAAGACCCCCCACCTTCTTCAAATGCACACAGGAGAGCTCGATGAACTGCGTACGCAGGACTTCGTCAACTCCCATCCCGAGATCGAAGACTATCAGATCCTGAACTTTTTGAACATCGACAACAGCCTTCTGTCCTTCAATGAAGAAAGTTTGAAAGACTCCGTCTACGACAACGGTTTTTCGGTCCAAAGTCCCAACTTTGACTACCTTTTGGATCTGAAGGGCGAGCTTATCAAGGCAAAGGAAGGAGAGGTGTACGTTCCTGTTTTCTACCTGACCTCGGGGCTTGCAAAAGAAGGAGATCGATTGAACATAGGAGAACACGGACTGAAGATCGCCGGTTTCGTCAGGGATTCTCAAATGAACTCTTCCCTGTCGGTCTCCAAACGATTTATCGTCCACGAGAAAGATTATCGAAAGATCGAAGAACTGGGGACCTTGGAATATCTGATCGAATTTCGCCTAAGGGACGTAAGCGGCTCTTCCCTCATCGAAACCGCCTACACACAGGAAAAACTCGAAGCTGAAGGCCCCCCGTTTATGACCTATGCCCTGTTCAAGGTCGTCAATGCCTTCTCGGACGGCATCACCATATTTACCCTTGTACTCATCGGCATCCTGATCATAGGCATCTGCCTCCTGTGCATCCGCTTTACCCTCCTTGCCAAACTGGAGGAGGACTACAGGGAACTTACCGTCCTCAAGGCCATCGGTCTTCCTCTTGGGGACATCAAAAAAATATTTCTGGGCAAATACATCTTTATAGCGGCTACGGCGAGCATTTTAGGTTTTCTTCTCTCCTTCCTCATCCGCATCCCCCTGCTTGAGAATATGAAGATGTTCTTTGGGGAAACACGGATAGGTCTTAGGGATGTGCTTGCCGGTCTTGCACTCGGCACATCCGTCTTCGCCGTCATCCTTTTCAGTATGAACAAGCTTGCCGACCGCCTCAAGCGTCCCCTGTTTGAAATCGAGGAAGAGGGCTCCTCGCCCAAGTCGCTCTCGGCTCTTCCCCGTCCTCTTCACCTGGCGCTCAGTGACCTCTTCTCTCGAAAGAAGGTCTATTCCACGATGGCGACGGTGTTCGTGCTTTCCGTCTTTATCCTGACCCTGCCGATGACGATGTACTCCACTATTTCAGACAAAACCTTCGTCAACTACTTGGGTCTGGGCAACTACGACATCCGGATCGACATCTCCGGCCTCAAGGGGAGGGAAGCTGAGATCGACCTCCTTCTTGAAGAACTGAGCAGGGAGGAGGACATCGAAACCTTCGAAGTGTTCAGAGGAAGCCGGATCGACTACAAAGCCGAAGCGGGAAGTCTCGAAAAAATGTGGATCGACTTTGGAGATCACGAACGTTTCCCGATCAAGTACATCGACGGAAGAGCCCCCGTAGGGGAAGAGGAGATCTCTTTGTCGAAGTTGAAGGCGGACGATCTTTCGAAAAAAGTCGGCGATATCCTGACCCTTGTCGTAGACGGGAAGGAAAAACAAGTCCTTATCTCCGGCATCTTCTCCGATCTCACCAACGGCGGAAAGACTGCCAAGGCGAACTTTAAGACCGAAGATGCGGAAGTGATAAGACTGATCGTTCCCATCGTGCTTAAGAAAGGTGCTCCGACAGATGAATTTCTGAGAAGATACCGTGACCGCCACCCCTTTGCAAAGTTCTCGGATACCGAGACCTATCTTGAACAGATCTTCGGCAATACGATCTCGATGGTCGAGATCATCACTTGGGTCGCCTTTGCCTCTTGCATTCTGTTGATCTTCCTGATCGTGATCCTGTTTATCCGCATGCTCTATCTCAAGGACCTCGGACAAAACGCTCTTTTGAAATCGATCGGGTTCAGCGACCGTGAACTTCGCAGGCAGTACCTGATCAAAACGGGAACCGTTCTGGTTCTGGGAATGATACTGGGAAATCTCCTGTCTTGGAGTGTCGGAGATCGTCTGGGTTCAGCAGTCCTTTCCATGATCGGAGTTCATGGGGTGGAATTTATACGAAACCCTCTATTTTCCTACCTCTTTGTTCCGTTCGTACTGCTCTTCTCATCTCTGATCGCAGTTCGGTTCGGGATCGGAGGCCTAAACCGTATCGATATCGCTCAATCTCTGAAGGAGGATGTATCATGATGATTTTAACGGGAACAAACATAAGAAAAACCTATCGAAACGCCGATGTCGAAACACAGGTCCTGAAGGGTGTCGATATCGAACTGAAAGCAGGAGAATTCGTCTGTATCATGGGAAGATCCGGATCGGGAAAATCCACCCTACTCAACGCCCTGTCGACCTTGGACCGTTTCGATGACGGAGAAGTCCGGTTTGAGGGAAGGGAGATCTCAAAACTCTCCGACAATGAGGCTGCAAAACTCCGCAGAGGATCCTTCGGCTTTGTCTTCCAACTTCCCAAAATGGTTCGAAATCTCAACATCCTGGACAACATCCTCCTGCCCTCTACCCTCTATGCAAAGGACAGGCAGGCTGCTGTCTCAAAAGCAAGGGATCTGATGAGAAGGGTGGGGATCGAAGACCTCGCGGACAAAAAAAGCTCCCAAGCCTCTGGAGGTCAGTTGCAAAGAGCCGGTCTCTGCCGTGCCCTTATCAATGACCCCAAACTCATCTTCGCCGATGAGCCTACGGGAGCCTTGGACTCCAAGACCGGGCGGGAAGTTTTGGAGCTCTTCTCGAGCCTTCGCTCCGAGGGAAGGACCCTTCTCCTGGTCACCCACGACATCAACGTCGCTGCAAGGGCGGACCGCGTCGTCTTTATGAAGGACGGCCTCCTGCATAAGGAGGTAAGACTCGGCACGGATGAAGAAGACAATTTGTCCCTGATCCAAGACACCCTCCATCAACTGTAGAGTACTTGTATTAAGAAGGATATGAAAGTAAAGGAAGTTCAGAAGGAGGCTCAAAGTTTTTTCAAACCATATAAAGGAAGTACCTCACAAAGACACAAAATGACTTTTCTTTTGTTTTTCCCGGATATAGAAAGCCTCTAAAATGAAAAGTTCCAGAAATGTGTTTGTCCAAGAAAAAGTGAATTTTTTCTACTTTTTGGAATTATACGGTATTTTCTAAAAAAACAAAACCGCAAGTAGATCTAAGGTTCGGATCCGCCTGCGGTTTTATACTATTATTCATTTGAACTATAGATATGTCGACTTTTACTCCGTAAGAGATAATACTATTATTCTTTTGAGTTGTGAATATAAATCATCTGTGAACGATTGAAGACAGAACAATTTTTCGTAATCAAAAAATAGATATATCCATACTTCTATTGGAGAATAGTATAAAACGGATCTGCGTGGCTCCAAAGTAAATATAAGCGTACTTCTATCGAAGAATAGTATTATACTCTCAAACTTCGCACATAAAAAAGTGAAAAAAAGCTTGAAATAGCAATAAAAATTAAAAATAAAATAGCATGAAACCTTCCTATTTGGTATCATTGAATCAGAACAAAAA
>JAUMWQ010000038.1:0-3766 GCA_030529565.1 Filifactor alocis
CGATGAACTTGCCTGAACCGTCGGGCTCATCTCCCAAGCTGAAACCTCCCGGAAGGAAGAGAATCTGCGCCTCTTTGATCGCCTTCGCCAAGGTGTCGACGGAGCGTTTGACATCCGCGATACTGAGGTTGTTGAAGATAATGACCTCCGCCTTTGCTCCGACTCTCTCAAAGGCATTTGCCGAGTCGTACTCGCAGTTGGTCCCCGGGAAGACGGGAATGACGACCTTGGGCACATCCACCGGTTTTTTCGACTTGAGCACCTTGGGCGCAAGGTCTTGGGCGGTGCTTAAAAGGTCCGCCTCCTGTTTTCTGTCTTCTCCCGGGAAGATCTTGCCGAGGGCGAGAAGGTAAGAATCCTTGATCTCTTCTTTCTCCAAGGTCTTTGTATTCAATACCCAAGCTCCGCCTTCTTCGCTCGAGCTTCCTATCGGGCGAACTCCTTCGAAGTCTTCCCTGTACTCGACGATAAAGGAACCGAAGTTCTTGGTGTAGAAGAGGTCTTCTTCCATCTTGACATCAAAGCCGATGTCGTTGCCCATCGCCATTTCCAACAACAGGGGCAGGGCACCCTTTTGGGTTATTGTCGCAGCGGAGATGATGTTGCCTTTTTCGATCTGCTCCCTGAGATTTTTGAGGTTGCTCTTAAAGCCTTCGAGGTCGAGGGTTTGATCCTCCGATCTTTCGGAGATCAGAAGTCCCAGTTTCGCTCCTCCCTTGAGTTCGGGTGATACCACGTTTTCTATATCGGTGGCGGTAACTGCAAACGAGATCAGGGTCGGAGGTACATGGAGGTCTTTGAAGGTTCCCGACATCGAGTCCTTTCCTCCTATGGGAGCGATGTTGAGCTCCCTTGTGATCTTGTAGGCTCCGAGCAGTGCCATAAAGGGTTTGGCCCATTTCAGTCCGTCTTCTCCCAGTTTTTCGAAGTATTCCTGGAAGGAGAGGTGGGCGCGCAGTGCATCTCCTCCCGTTGCCGCCAGTTTACAGATCGATTCCACTACGGCATAGTAGGCGCCGAGGAAGGTGCTTTGTTCGCTCAGGTAGGGATCGAAACCGTAACTCATCATACTCACGGTTTTGACCTCTCCCTTCAACGAGGGGATCTTCGCCGTCATCGCCTGGATCGGTGTGATCTGGTGTTTTCCTCCCAAGGGTTGGAGGACGGTGTTCTTGCCGATGGAGGAGTCGAATCTCTCGATCAGACCTTTCTTGCTGCAACGGTTCAGGTCCGACATTACGGTCTTGAGGTCCGCATCGGGAGAAACATTGCCCTTGAAGAAGTCCTGTTCCACGACGGAGGGCACCTCTACCTTTTGGTATCTCTTGGCTCCGGCAGAGTTGACAAACTCTCTTGCCAAGTCTACGATAACGGTCTCGTTGTACTTCATAACGAGTCTTTGGCTGTCGGTAACTTCCGCGACCTGTGTTACTTCGAGGTTTTCGTCATAGCACTTGCGCACAAAGGCCTCTTTGTCCTTCGCTTCTATAACGACCGCCATCCTCTCCTGGGATTCGGAGATGGCGATCTCTCTCGGTGTCAGTCCAAGGTATTTGAGCGGCACCTTCTCAAGATGGATCTCGAGCGAGTCCGCAAGTTCTCCGATGGCGACGCTCACTCCTCCGGCTCCGAAGTCGTTGCATTTTTTGATCATCTTGGCTGTTTCGCTGTCTCGGAACAGACGCTGGATCTTCCTCTCCGTCGGTGCATTGCCCTTTTGTACTTCGGCGGAAGAAGTCTTGATGGATGTTTCGGTATGGACCTTGGAAGAACCTGTCGCTCCTCCCACTCCGTCCCTTCCGGTACGTCCTCCGATCAGCAGGATGACATCTCCGCATGCCGGCTCTTCGCGTCGAACGTTTTCTGCGGGAGCGGCTCCGATCACGGCTCCGACTTCCATCCTCTTCGCCTTGTATCCTTCGTGATAGATCTCATCGACCAGACCCGTGGTCAGTCCGATCTGGTTTCCGTAGGAGCTGTAGCCCTTTGCCGCTCCCTGTGTGATTTTTTTCTGGGGAAGTTTGCCTTCCAAGGTATCTTCGATCTTCTCCCTCGGATCGGCACTTCCGGTGACTCTCATCGCCTGATAGACATAGGCTCTTCCGGAGAGGGGATCGCGGATGGCTCCGCCCAAGCAGGTCGCCGCTCCTCCGAAGGGCTCGATCTCGGTCGGGTGGTTGTGTGTTTCGTTCTTGAACATCAGGAGGTAGTCTTCCACCGTATCGGCTACACGGACCTTGATCTTGACCGAGCAGGCATTGATCTCCTCCGATACTTCGAGGTCTTCCAACATGCCCTTTTCTCTCAGATATCGGGCTACGACGGTCGCCATATCCATCAGGGTAACGCTCTTAGTCCTGCCGAGTTCTTCCCTCGTGTCCAAGTAGTTGCGATAGGCCTCGCGGATCGTCCTGTCCAAGGCGTTGTTCGGCTCCGCAAAGACAACGTTGTCGAGAACGGTCTGGAAGGTGGTATGACGGCAGTGGTCGGACCAATAGGTGTCGAGCATCGAAAACTCGGTGTGGCTGGGATCTCTGCCTTCCTTCTTAAAGTAGTCGTATACGCATTTGAGATCGTCTATATTCATCGCGGGGCTCTCCTTCTCGAAGAAGTCCCTCAGGCCTTCTTCGTCGAGGTCGATAAAGCCTTTGTAGATCTCGTTCTCCGTCTTTATCTCGAAACTGTCCCTAAGCGTGGTCGGTATTCCCAGGAGGGTCCCCTTCTCCTGATCGACGGGGTTGATGATGAGGTTTTCGATCCTTTTGAGATCCTCTGCACTCAGATGGCCGACAAACTCGTAGACCTTCTCACTTCGTGCTAAGATGTCGTCTTTTTCGATGGCGACGGCAACAGCCTCGATCAATCCCTGTTCTCTCTGGTCAAACTGTCCTCTGTGATACTTGACGACGATGGGATGTTCCAATCTCTCTTGGAGTTTGAGAGCGTCCTCGAAGAGGTAGATATCGTCAACGGGACTCTCGCTCAAGACGTTGTCGGAGATCTTGAGGAGCTCCTCCCGTGTCATATTCTCTATGTCATAGCGCTGATAAATTTTGACACGATCGAGCTTGATGCCCAAACTCTCCTCGATCTCCTTTTTGAGAGGTTCGCTCTCGATGTCATACTCGTCTTTTTTTGCCACATATATTCTCTGTACCAAAGCTCCGATATCCTTTCTGTATGTTTTTCCTTCAAAATCGATGCGCTCGATATTATCCATGACCTTGTGATATGCTTTGTCGAAACTGTCCTGAGCCGTACAGACCGTCAAGACCCTGCCTCCGTTTGTAAGGATCTTGCCCTCCTTGGCGGATGTTCCCGCATGGAAGATCACGACATCCTCATCGACCTTATCCAAGCCCGTGATCTCATAGCCCTTGGAGTAGGACTTGGGATATCCCTTCGATGCCAAGACGGTGCTGATGACCTTCTTGTCGTTGAACTCCACCTTTGTCCGATCGAGACGATTTTCGCTTACGGCTCGGAAGACTTCCATCAGATCGCTTTGCATCCGAAGCATGATCGACTGGGTCTCGGGATCGCCGAAACGGGTGTTGAACTCCAAGACCTTGACCCCCGCATCGGTCACCATAAGGCCGAAGAAGATCACTCCCCTAAAGTCGATCTTATCTTTTTGAAGTCCGCGGAGGAAGGGTTTCATGATCTTCTCTTCGATCTCGGAGAAGTAGATATCGCCCTGCACATTGGGGCTGTAGGTCCCCATCCCTCCGGTATTGGGTCCCTGCTCCGCCTCGTAGATCTTCTT
>JAUMWQ010000038.1:3776-14604 GCA_030529565.1 Filifactor alocis
AGATCTCAAACCCGTCCAAAAACTCCTCCACTACAAGGGGAAGGTCTCCGAAGATCTTTTCGTCGAAGATCTCTACAACATAGTCTTCGATCGTCTTGTCGTCGTGGGCGATGACGACTCCCTTGCCCTGACAAAGTCCGTCCGCCTTCAGGACGACAGTTCCCGAAGCATTGGTCCTCCTGAGTTCCTTGGCAAATTCCAAGGCTTCTTCCTTGGTGGTACATTTTTTGTACTTCGCTGTAGGGAGTTCATGTCTTATCATAAATTCCTTGGCATAGGCCTTGCTCCCCTCCAGCCTTGCCGCAGCCGCCTTGGGCCCGAAGACCTTGATCCCTTCTTCTTCCAGTTTGTCCGCCAGACCCGCACACAGAGGATCTTCGGGGCCTATGACGACAAAGTCGATATTCTCTGCCTTACAGAAGTCAATGATGTTTTGAAGTTCGGTCGCCTGAATGTTCACGCAGGTTCCGATCTGCATACAGCCGGCATTGCCCGGTACGAAAAACAACTTGTCTCCCGTATTGTCCTTATGGATCTTGTATCCGATCGCATGTTCTCTTGCTCCGCTTCCCACGATTAAGATATTCATAGGATCTCTCCTTCCTTTTTTTGTTATACTAAATGACAATACCGTACAAAGAGATATCTTGATTTTTTATGGATTCCCAAGAAATGGAGTTTTGTCGAATCCATGCTTTCAAGAAACTCATCCTTCCTATCCGGTGATTTTGCGATGATTTTTTGGATCATGCGGTGTGTTTCTACGGATTTCAATATGCCCTTACTCTAGTGTTTAAAGTGTCTTACTCCCGTAAACACCATACTCATCTTGTATTCGTCGCATTTGTCAATGCTCTCCTTGTCCCTGACGGAGCCTCCCGGTTGGATGATCGCCGTGACCCCCATCTCGTGTGCGGCTTCCACACAGTCATAGAAGGGGAAGAAGGCATCGGAGCAAAGCACCGCTCCGCTGAGATCCTTGTCCGGATTGTTGTTTTTCGCACTGTTCAAGGCCCAGATCCGAGAAGTCTGACCTCCTCCGATCGCCAAGGTGACCCCGTCTTTGACGAGGACGACGGCATTGGACTTGACGTATTGAACGACCTTCATCCCGAACAGCATATCCCGTTTTTGGCTCTCGCTCGGCCACACCTCGGTCACGACTTCAAAGCCCTCGTCCACATCTTTGTCGGTGTCTTGCAGGAGGACCTTTCCGCTGATGTATTTGAGGTCTATTTCCGCAAGCTCCTTTTGCAGATCGACCTTGAGAACTCGAAGGTTCTTCTTGGTCCTCAGCTCTTCCAGAGCCTCCTGCGTAAAGTCGGGAGCGGCGACGATCTCGAGGAAGATCTTATTCATCAGTTTCGCCGTCTCCAAGTCTACGGTTCCCGTACAGGAAACGATGCCCCCGAAGATCGAGACCGGATCGGCTTCATAAGCCTTGCTGTAGGATTCGAACACGCTCTCACCCAAGGCTACGGCACAGGGCGTCGCATGCTTGAGGGCGACGGTCGCGATCCTGCCATCCTCTTTCAGGCAGCGTGCAAGCTCGACCGCCACGTTCAGGTCGTTGAGGTTGTTGAAGGAGAGCTCCTTCCCGTTGAGCTGTTCGTAATCGCTCAGGAGAGAGTCCTCAAAACTGTCTCTGTAGACGGTGGCACTCTGATGGGGATTCTCCCCGTAACGAAGAGAACCTTCCTTTTTGAGACCCAAGGTGAAGGTCTCGCTCTGCTTGCCCGTATATTGACTGAAGTAGCGTGCGATCATCGAGTCGTAGTACGCGGTCTGCGCAAAGGCCTTCATCGCCATTTCTTCACGGAAGGCGAGGTCCGCACTGCCCTCCCTCAGTTTTTCGATGACTCTTTCGTAATCTTTGACGTCGGTTACGATCAGGACATCCCTATGGTTCTTCGCTGCGGAACGAACCATCGAGGGCCCTCCGATATCTATGTTCTCTATGATTTCCTCATGGGGTTTTTCCGCCTTCAGGGTTTCTTCAAAACGATACAGATTGACGACGACCACATCGATCGGCTCGATCCCGTGTTCCTTCGCGGTGTTGACATGAGATTCCACATCCCTGCGGAAGAGAAGTCCGCCGTGGACCACAGGATGCAGGGTCTTCACCCTTCCGTCAAGCATCTCGGGAAACTTCGTGATCTCCTCGATCGCCTTGGCGGAAACTCCCGCATCCCTTATCGTCTTGAGGGTGCCTCCCGTCGATACGACCTCGTAGCCGAGTTCTTCCAGAGCCTTCGCCATTTCCACGATCCCTGTCTTATCCGTTACGCTGAGCAAAGCACGTTTCATTTTATCTCCTCCTCTATCTTCTTAACCGCTTGTTTCAATATCCTATGTTCAACTTCCAAGACCTTCTTCTGTATGTCTTGCGGCGATGACAGTCCTCTTATATCCACCTCTTCTTGCAGAAGGATCTCGCCGGCATCCACCGCCTCGGTTACGTAGTGGACGCTCGCACCGCTGATCTCTTCCCCTGCGGCAAAGACCGCCTCGTGCACATGGATCCCGTACATTCCCATACCCCCGTGTTTGGGCAGAAGAGAAGGATGGATATTGATGATCCTGCCTTCGTAGGCCTTGAGAAGATCTTTTCCCAAGATCTTGAGATAACCTGCCAACACGATCAGATCGACCTTGTATTCCTCCAGAAGTCGAAGGAGGTCCTCCTCCCTCGTCGCCACATGGGCGGGGATATCGGCATTTCGTGCTCGCACCAGAGCGTAGGCGTCCTCCCTGTTGGAGAGGACGAGGACGATCTTAGAGCGAAAGAAGCCTTCTTCGCGTGCGTCGATCAGGGACTGAAGGTTGGTCCCTCCTCCCGATACCAGGACGGCGATCCTTCTTATCGTAGCAGACATCTCTTTTCCCCCTTATCGACTCTTCCGATGAGGAAGGCTCTGTCGTCGGTGTTGGAGTTTATCCACTCCAGAGCCTTGTCCGCCTCTTCCTTGGAGAGGATGAGCACCATCCCCACTCCCATGTTGAAGCTTCGGTAAAGTTCTTCTTTCTCCACCAGATCAAGCTCCAATATCGTTCGGAAGAGTTCGGGATATTCCCAAGACTTCGTATCGATGACGACATCGAGGTCGGAAGGGAGGATCCTCGGCACGTTCTCGATCAGACCTCCGCCCGTGATATTCGATATCCCTTTTATCTCGAACTTCTCGATCAGGTCCAGCACCGTCCTGACATAGAGCCTCGTCGGTCGAAGCAGGGCCTTGCCGATGGTCTCGGACATTGAACCGCACACCTCATCGGTCTTCAAGCCCAGTCTGTCGAAGAAGATCTTTCGGGCGAGGGAGTAGCCGTTGGAATGAAGTCCGCTCGACTGCAAGCCGATGACGACATCGCCCTCTTCGATCTTTGCGCCGTCGATGATCTTCTTCTTGTCTACGATCCCGACGGAAAATCCTGCCAAGTCGTACTCGTCTTCGGCATAGAGCCCCGGCATCTCGGCGGTCTCGCCTCCGATCAAGGCACAGAGAGACTCTTTGCAACCGTCCGCGATCCCTCCCACGATGGTCGCGATCTTCTCGGCACTGACCTTGCCGGTGGCAACATAGTCCAAGAAGAACAGGGGCCTTGCTCCCTGACAGATCAGGTCGTTGACACACATCGCCACAAGGTCGATACCCACGGTGTCGTGGACATCCATCTCCTGCGCGATCATCACCTTGGTGCCTACTCCGTCGGTTGACGCGAGGAGAACGGGCTCTTCCATCTGCATAAAACTTCCGAGTGCAAAGCCTCCGGCAAACAAGCCTATGTCTCCCACAACGTTTCGGTTGTACGTCTCCCTTACCTTCTTCTTCATCAGTTCGACCGCTCTGTTGCCCTCACTGATGTTTACACCTGCGTCCGCATAAGTAATTTTTTTCATATCTTCCTCCGTTATTATATCGAATTTTATATCCTTCTGTTTATCGACTATCCAAGACCATCCTGCGATCGAAGTGTCGATCTTTCAGCCTCAGAAAATCACAAAAAAGCATTTCCATTCTTATGGGCCGATACTGTCCTCCGATCCAAAGGTCAGAAAAACAACATCTACGCCTATCGAAAACCTCCTTTAACACTTTTAAAAACTGATCCCGGCAAGGAAGGAAACAATATCTACGCCTATCGAAAACCCTTTGTACGATCATAGGTTTTTCAAGCACAACTAATTGAACAAGCGGCAGTATAACCACCCTCGACAGTGATCGTTTTGAGGGATGAGCGTATAAGTCCCGTCCCTAAAGAACACAGGGATCGACTTCATACTGTCCCGTGAAACAGGCATCGCAAAAAATATTGCTGTTTGTGCGGTTGCTTGCCTTGTAGAGACCTTCCAGCGAAATAAAAGCCAGAGAATCCGCCCCTATCTGTTCCCTCATCTCCTCCACCGTATGGTTTGCTGCAATCAGATGTTTTCGAGAAGGAGTGTCGATCCCGAAGTAACACGGATATTCGACAGGAGGAGAGGTCAAGAGCATGTGTACCTCCTTCGCACCTGCATCTCTCAGGTTTTTGATCAAGTTTTTGGAGGTCGTACCTCTTACGATCGAATCGTCGACGAGGACGATCTTCTTGTCCTTCACAACGTGATACTGAGGATTGAGTTTCAATCTGACTGCGATGTCCCTCTCTTCCTGGGTGGGTTTGATAAAGGTCCTTCCCATATATCGGTTCTTTACCAGCCCTTCTCCGAGCGGGATGCCCGAGGCCTGTGAATAGCCTATTGCCGCCGGATAGCCCGAGTCGGGGACAGGAACGACCAGATCGACGTTGAGGGGCGCTTCCTGATAGAGGATCTTGCCCGATCGAAAACGGAAGAGGTAGGCATTGACGTCCTCAAGGTTCGCATCGTTACGGGCGAGGTAGACGTGCTCGAAGATACAGAAACTATGCTTCGCGTTCTGTCCGAGTTCGTAGGAGGTAAAGCCTCCCTCCGAACAGACTACGATCTCTCCGGGTTCTACATCCCGTTCAAACTCCATCCCAAGGATATCGCCTGCCGCATTTTCGGAGGCGAAGAAGTATTCTCCGTCCTTACTGCCCATAAGGAGGGGTCTGAACCCGTTGGGGTCGCGAACCGCTATCAACTTGTCCTGAAACAAAAGGACGAAGGAGTAGGCTCCCTTCAAATAGCTCGTCGCTTTTTGGATGGCACGGATGATGTCGCCTTCGTAATAACGTGCGATCAGATAGAGGATGACCTCCGTGTCCGAATTGCTCTGGAACATCATCCCGTCCTGTTCCAGTCGCGTTCTCAAAAGATAAGTATTGATCAAGGCTCCGTCGTTCACAATGGCGAGCTGTTCCCCCTTGCTGTATCCACAAAAGGGTTCTCCGTCCGCATTGACCGAATGTGTAGCCATGGCATAACGAACATTCCCGATCCCGATCGTTCCGGATATCCTGTTGACGATATCCTCCGAAACGGCATCCATGACCAGTCCGCTACCCCTATGTGTAACCAGCTTGTCGCCCGTATTTATGGCAAAGCCGCAACCTTCCTGTCCCCTGTGCTGCAGGGAATTGAGTCCGTAAAACATCTTCCTGCTCACGTTCCCCTTACTCCTGATCCCTAAAATTCCTGCCAATGTTTTTCTACCCCTTTTCTTTTACTATTCTCTTTTTAAATCGTCATGTCAGATGAACAACTTCTTTCCAAGCGTTCAAGCACGTCGGAAGATCTCCCGTACTTCGAAAAAACAGACCCGAAACTCTTTGTTTCACAAGGCTCTCACATCCTACAATACAACGGTGACAGATCTCTGCAACTTTGTGCGGTATCTCCCCGGACTTCCTCTCTTGCGGATATGCGATTTCGACCTCATCGCCATACACGCTTGAAGTTTCGCTACGATCTCCGCCTTGTCTTTCGTCAAGGGTGTGATGTCCCTTTCTCTTTGATATGCAAGGACTGATACTATTCTCCAATAGAAGTATGGATATACCTATGAAAACAGCGCACAAAGACAAGTTTCTGATTTTCTCTCGTTTTTATAAAACACGAAGGACTGTCATATCAACATTTTTAAGTGTTTCATCCTTCGTATAAAATTGGTTTTATGCTAATTTTTCTAATTATGCGGTATCTCCCTATTTTTTCGACCACGAAAATTCTTTTATCTTCTATGGGTCACAGCTCGTTTATATCCACAACTCCAAAGAATCCTAGTGTACTGACATATTGATATTTATCTTTATTTCTTATCTCGGTTATAAACCAAAAGAATTAACATCAAAGTCTGAATTACCGTGAATTTCAACGTGCCAATACACTAGTATGAGTTCCTTCCGGAGACCTGCTGTCTCCGTTCAATTTTATTCAAATGAGAAAAGCAGTTGAAAAAATCGCATACCGCTTATTTTCCCAACTGTTTCTTCTTAAAAATTCTTCAAAAACTCTCGTTCCTTCTCCAAGGTTTCTTCTTCCATATTCTTTTTAAATGCAACCATCTTCTCGGACAATTCGCCATATTTGAGCGCCATCATCTGACAAGCCAAAATGGCCGCATTTTTGGATCCATTAATCGCAACTGTCGCAACCGGAACTCCGGGAGGCATTTGAACGATCGACAACAGGGCATCCATTCCTTCCAAAGCCGAGGATTTGATCGGGATGCCGATCACCGGCTTACAGGTCTTGGACGCGATCACTCCGGGCAGGTGCGCCGCCTTGCCCGCCGCCGCAATATAGACGTCGATGTCCTTGTCGTTCTCTTCCATAAACAACTCCAACTCCCTCGCCGTTCTGTGCGCCGAAAGAGCCCTGATCTCAAAGTCCACTTCCATCTTCTTCAAAAACTCGCAGGCATCCTTGACCTTGTCAAAGTCCGATACCGAGCCCATCACGATTGCTACCTTCATGTCTTCCTCCATATTCGAATTTATTTAATCATTTTTGGAAACAATATTCGTATCAAACCGAATATTGTTTCCGGTTCAAGGGGATAATTCCCCTATGTTTCCACTATAACGAAAAAATATGAAAAAATCAACCTCTATTGCCCATTTGTCTGAAATATTTTGGAAGGTGGACCGATGCACATTAAAAAAAATAAATATACTTAAAATAGGTTGATATATAAGCAAAAAAGCGATAAATTTAAATTGGCAGCGTAAAAACTCTATATTGCTGAATCGGAGTGGTTCCGATCAAAAGGAGGAATTGCAATGAAAAGGATATTCTATTTGGTTATGGCTCTTATGTTGGTTCTGACGAGTTTCAGTTTTGCCGAAGAAGGGAAGTTCAAAAAGGGAGATCCCTCAGCGAGTTTTGATGACAGGATCGTCCTGCCCGACGATACCGAGGTCCCCTACAACAAGGATCGTTCTCTTCTTTTCCTGAACGGCACCTTGATCACGGGCTACGACTGCAAGATCATAAACGGCTCCGTCTTTATCCCCTTGGAGTTCGCCAACCGCGGTATGAGAGCAAACCTCGTCCCGAACAAGAAAAAAACTTCTCTTTTTATGAAGAAAAATGGCAAGGAGATCCGCCTGAGTATCACAACTTCAAACAAGGCCGTGAAAAAATCCAATCAGTCTCTTATGATGGAGGACAAATCGATCTACGTCCCCCTTCGATTTGTAGCGGATAAACTCGGATACACCATTGCCTTCTCTTCAAAAAACAAGACTTCCGGACGTATGTATTATGAAACGAAGAAACCGATCCCCTATGCAAAGACCTTTGTTCCGGGATTTACGAATATTATCATCGATGAGAAGTACAATTTTTCCTCTTCTCTATCGAAGGAAGAAGCCTTGAAAGAGGTCAAAAAACAGTGCCTTACAGGATATGAGAACTTCTCAAAGAGCATAAGAAGGGATGCCGGCGATCAGTTGGACAAGGATCTTGAACAAATAAGAAAAGAGATCGAGCGAATGGTCTATATAGGAGAGGTATCACGTTTCTACAAGTTCACCATGGGTAACTACGATATCCTCTTCGATCGTACCAACAGTAAAATGTTCTTTATCATCCATTCTTCCTCAACGGATATCGTGGAAGTCGATCTCAACTCGCCTTCCCTGTATACTCCTGTCTTTATCGCAGGCTGATTGTTTCAATCATCTGTGTATAAATACTATTCTCCGTTTGAAATGCTAGGTATACAGAATATATCACATCCGAAAAACAATTAGGATGATTCTATGTTTCAAAGCATTCAACCTATCAATTCTAATAGATAATGGTATAATACTACTATTCTTTTGAATAGTGGATATAAACAATCTGTGACCCATAGAAGACAACATCGTTCTTCGTCATCGAAAAATAGATATATCCACACTTCTATTGAAAAATAGTATAAAAAGGTCCATATTGATTCTGTAAAGGCGGGAGAAATATCTCCAAATAAAAAAGAGCGACCGAAAAAATCTCGTCGCTCTTTTTTTGCTCGTATCCCCGTTTATGGTCCAATCTTCTCATCCTATAGATATTTCAGCCGGATGTCCGCTAATAGTCCTCTCCGCCGTTTCTGCACCATCTTACAAAGTGTTCGCAGTTGTTGAAGGCGAGGTTGTAACTCATCTCTCCCAGCCTTTCGCGGGCTCTGGAGACCGCCTCCTGCTTCGAATACTTCAGGGGGCTTTCTTCCTCGGTCCTGCGGTGCAGTCGTTTGCCCCGACTGAACTCCTCGAGGGAGTCCTTTTGGATACATACATAGAGGCTGTCCAAACCTTCGAACACGGACCAGTCCGCAAGGGCGTAGTGGATGACCTGACCGTCGCCGACGTAGATCCCGTGATGGCTGTAACCCAAACCGTAGACAAGGAGATGATCTGCAAGCTCCAAGTCGCTTTCTTCCAAGCTCTTGCCCGGAAAGATCATCTCCTTGATATCGAGATTTTCCAGAGCGTCCTCGGCGTTCTCCAACGTTTCGCACAGACGATTGACCATCCCTATCGCCTTTCCGAGGTCGGAGTTGAGTTCTCCCGCCTTTTCTTCAATAAAGTTTCTCGTCTTCCTGCGTGAATTTCTTACTTCCTTGGGATCTCTCAACTCGCCGGGATCAAAAGGTCCGTCCGATAAGATCAGCCCTTGCAAATCCTTGTCATCAAGCATGGGATCTTCCTCCTTGTCTCAGTTTTTTTGTCTTATACCGTTACCCCCTGCTTTGCCCCTCACCTCGTCTATTTATTCAGCTTTTCTGTCAGAGCCTCGATCTCGTCTATGGCACTTCCGATAAAGGCGATGGTGTCGCGAAGAGGTTGGTCTGTCGTGATATCGATGCCGACCATTTTAGCAAGCTCGATCGGATTTTTGGTTCCTCCCGCCTTCAAGACTTCGATCCATCCGTCCGCAGCCTTCTGTCCTTCCTCTGCGATCTTTCTGCTCATCTGTGTTCCGATCGTAAGTCCGGCACTGTAGGTGTAGGGATAGAGGCCCATATAGTAATGAGGCTGTCTCATCCATGTAAGCTCCGTTCCTTCTTCGATCTCGATCTCGTCGCCCCAGAAGTCTTCCAAGACCTTTCTTTTGATGGCGGAGAGTTCTTCCGCCTGCACGCTTCCTCCGGCGTCGATGATCTTGTAGACCTCTCTCTGATAAGCCGCCTCGAGCAGATGCGTGACGAAGTTGTGGAAGTAGGTGTTGGCGATCATACTTGAGAGTACCCAACGCTTCATCTTCGGATCATCCTCATATTTTTTGAGCAGGTATTGGATGAGCAGGAGCTCATTCATCGTCGAAGGCGCCTCAATAAAATAGAGGGAAGGTTCGGTGTTCAGATAAGAGTTGTGCTCCTGTGCGAGGATGAAGTGTCCCGCGTGTCCGAACTCGTGTACCAGAGTGAAGATCTCGCCGAGCATCCCTGTCCAGCTTAGCAGGATGTAGGATTTTTTGCCGTAGGGAGAGGCACAGAAACCTCCTGTGGACTTTCCGATATTTTGGGCATAGTCCACCCAACGCTCGTCATAAGATTTCATAATCATATCGAGGTAGTCTTTTCCCAAAAGAGAGAGGGCTCCTTCGATGTACTCTTTGGACTCCTCGATGCTTATCTCCGGCTCAAAACTCGTATCCAAGGGCACCTTCAAGTCCGCAAAGGTCATCTTGTCCAAGTTGTACTCTTTTTTGATCAGGGAGGCGTACTTTCTCATATGGGGAGCAAGTTCCTTCATGATCACGTCGATCTGTCTGTCGTAGAGGTCCTTGGTCACGTTTTGTTCCGACAGGAGGTAGTCGAAGATCGACGAATATCCTCTCAGGTCCGAAAGAGTCTTTTCCTTTTGCAGATGGCTCTGATAGTAGTGAGCCGTGGTGTTCTTGTACTTGTCGATCTCCTTGTAGAACTGCCTGCTCGCCTCTCTTCGCAGAGCGGTATTCGAACTGTACTGGTACTCGTTTTCGAAGAGGACGTAGCTGTTCGGATAGGTCTTGCCGTCCACCTCGATATCGGGGAAGGAGATGTCCGACATCTTGGTCACCTCATAGCCCCTGTAATTCGACTCCAACACGGGAGACATGGTCTCGAGCAACTCCTCGATCTTGGGCTCCAACATATAGGGCTTGCGTCTTAAGATCGCCTCGACAAACACGCTGAACTGCGGATAGGATCGGTTGAGTTCTACCAAGGTATCCTCGTCCAGTTTGGAGATCTCTTCTTCCACAAACTTGATCCCCGAAAAGATATCCGCCGCCTTATTGTCGAAATCGATCTCTCTTTTTTGGTTCTCGGCATCCGTCATATCGACGGCTACGCTCAACTGTGCATAGTGAGATACGTGGTCTATCAGGATCAGGAGTTCATTGTACTTCTCCAGACAACTTCCGGCAATATCGGCAGTACATATCCTTCCTTTATAT
>JAUMWQ010000039.1 GCA_030529565.1 Filifactor alocis
TTCATGACTTTTTCAATACTTCTTCTTTATGCATTTGATTATACAACTTACCAAAATAAAAATAGATATCAGCGTGTCAAAACAGTGGTTGCCGAAACGAGAAAGAATTGGATATTTTAGTGAAGATATGGCATAATTGCATCACAGAAGGTATAATAGAGGAGAAATAAACGAGAAGAAAGGGGTTTCGCTTTGCAGATAGAAGAAGCACAACACTATATATGGAATCGTCCGAAGATAGGCAGGACTGTAGGACTTCATCGAATGGAGTACCTGATGAGTTTATTTGACGATGTCCATAAGAAACTCAAGGCCGTTCATGTGGCGGGGACCAACGGAAAGGGTTCTGTCTGTACCTATATAAACGGTATCCTTCGCAACGCAGATTATAAGGTGGGTCTATATACATCTCCTCACTTGATCCGGGTCAATGAACGATTTAAGATCAATGACAGGATGATTGAAGATGAGGAGTTGGCGCACTTTACCTCGATGGTAGCGGAGAAAGAACCTTTCGTTATTGAAAAAACGGGAGAAGGTCTTTCCGAATTCGAGGTTTTGACAGCGATTGCCTTTCTGTACTTCCACCGTCAGGAGTGTGATTTTGTAATTTTGGAGGTAGGGTTGGGCGGAAGGTTTGATGCGACGAACATCTGTAGTCCTATCGTCTCGGTTATCACCTCCATCGGCTTGGACCATGAACTCATCCTCGGCGATACGGTCACTAAGATCGCCTTTGAAAAAAGCGGGATCATCAAGGAAGAGGTCCCTGTCATTGTTGCACCGCAGAGAACTTCGGATATCGAAGAGGTGATATTTGAGAGCGCATTTAATCGTCAGGCGACAGCCTATATGATAACAGTCGATTCGATCAACATTACAGGCCTTGAGCTCGGCAAGCTCACCATCGACTTCAAGTCTCCTTTTCGCAGACAGTATTACGGAATCGAAACAAAGATGTTCGGTATCTATCAGGCCGAAAATGTAGCGACAGCCATCAGCGTACTCAACTGTTTGGAGGATAAGTCCTATGTTAAGATATCGGAATCGACGATGATGACGGCGATCAGAGATGCGCAAATTTTTGCGAGGATGGAAGTCGTCGCACAAGAGCCTCTTACTCTCGTTGACGGAGCGCACAATAGCGTTGGCTTGGAGCTTCTCTATGATACTATGTATTATTTCAAACAAAGTGCCAAGATCAAGGGATTTGTCCTTGTCTTTGCGATGATGAAGGACAAGATGGCGCAGGAGATGGTCGATCGACTCGTAGATCTATCGGATCACACGATATTCACCCATCTCGATTCCCAAAGAGCAATGGAGCTTGGAGAGTTTGAGAGAAGATACCGTCATCAGGGCAAAAAGGTTGAGTTTCTGGAAGGACTTGAAGCTGTTATACAGAAAGCGGAAGAGATCGCAGGATCGGAGGAACTTTGTATCCTTTATGCGGGTTCGCTCTACCTTGCGGGAGAGATCAAAAAAAGGTATCAAGGCCGTCTCTTACAAAAATGAGATGACTTTTTACGCTGTTATCCAATGGAATTATCGACCGGGGAGTGTGGGATACTGAAGGGTAGTCCAAGCTATTTGACAATTATAAAAAGTTGTTTCATCTCTTGTGGAATACAGAACGTCGATATCGATTGCCTAATAACGATATGAAAAGCGATCATAGAATACGGTCATACAATATAAAAATTAAAGATATAAGTTAAAAAACATTTAAAAGTAAACGCACATAAGGAGGAAATCGCTATGTCAAATCCTGTAGTAACAATGAAAATAAAAGATAGGGGAGCAATAAAGATCGAGCTTTATCCTGAGATCGCTCCCAATACGGTCAACAATTTTATCAGTTTGGTCAACAAAGGTTTCTACAATGGTCTTATCTTCCATAGGATCATTCAAGGCTTTATGATCCAGGGAGGAGATCCGGATGGAAGAGGAACGGGAGGACCGGGCTATCAGATCAAAGGAGAGTTTTCCGCAAACGGTTTTGCCAACGACCTGAAGCACACTCCGGGAGTTATTTCCATGGCACGTTCGGCAAGCCCCAACTCCGCAGGATCACAATTCTTCTTGATGACTTCGGTCAGTCCTCACCTGGATGGACAGTATGCAGCCTTCGGACAGATCGTTGAAGGTCTGGAATTGGCGATGGACTTGGAGAAGGTTAAGACGAATTTTTCCGACAAGCCCCTGGAAGATGTGGTAATGGAAGAGGTAAGTGTAGAGACCTTCGGCAAGGAATACCCGGAACCGGAGAAAAACTAAGCTGATACCGCATAATTTGAAAAAACAGCATACATCAGTGCCATATGAAGGATAAAACTCCTGAAAGCTCTGATATGACGAATTTTCGGATTTTATAGATTTAAAGAAAACTTAGGGGGTTTAGCTTTGTGCAGTGTTAGGGAAACACCGCATAACTCAAAAAATCATTGTAAAATGCTGTATAGGAATGCCGAATTTCTTGAAAGTATGGATCTGACAAAACTTTATTTCTTGCAAATTCGTAGAAAAAACAAGATTTTACATCTGTGTAGTGTTAGGCTAAGGTGAGAGCACAGAAGTCGAAAGGTGTTCCAAAGTCGGTTGTTCTGGACCAACACATTGTCAAGGGTGCTCGATTGAGAGGATCTCTATATTCACCGGAGCAACGGAAAGAACACTTTGTCTTTGTACGCGACTTCTCCCGGGGCAGAAAGCAGGAAAAACAGTATTGAAAAATAAGAAATAATGCTATAAACATGCAGAGCGGAGACTATCTCTGCTCTGTTTTTAATAGAAAAGAGGGATGGTTATGAAGTGGATAGAATTGAAGATACAGACTCATCGCATGGCGGTAGATGCGATATCCGAGATGTTGTATCCCATCGGAGCTAAGGGATTTTCGATCGAGGATCCCTTGGATCTGGAAAACTTTAAGGAAGAGTTTCCCTATTGGGATTACATCGATGAAGGAATAGAAAACAGAGAGATCGATACTGTGGTCATAAAAGCGTATTTTCCTCAGGAGGATACGAAGATAGAAGAAGTGATCCCACAGCTGAGAATGAAGATCGAGGAGCTGAAAAACTTCGGTTTGGAGATAGGGGAGCTTGACATTTCCAAATCGGAAATGGAGCAGGAGGATTGGGAAGATGGATGGAAGCAGTACTTTAAGACCTTCCATGCGACTGACAGGATCGTGATCCAACCGATATGGGAAGAGTACAGGCCAAGGGAAGATGAGATCATCGTTAAGATGGATCCGGGGATGGCCTTCGGTACAGGGGAGCATGAGACGACGGCGATGTGTCTTTCCTTGATCGAAAAATATTTAAAAGGAGGAGACGACGTCTTGGACGTCGGTTGCGGAAGCGCCATCTTGTCGATCGCTGCAAAAAAACTGGGAGCGAACAAGGTGGATGCGATTGACCTGGATCCCGTGGCGGTTCGAGTTGCGAAGGAAAACATCTCATACAATGAACTCAAGGGGCAGATCAGGGTCATGGAAGGAAATTTGGTGGATAAGGTCGACGGTCGCTACGACATCGTGGTTGCCAACATTATGGCGGATGTCATCATCCTTCTGACCTCGTCGGTCAAAGACTTCCTCAAAGAGGGAGGATCATTCATCGCTTCGGGGATCATCAACGAAAAAAGAGAGGAAGTTATCCGAGCCTTGGAAGAGAACGGTTTTGTTTTATCGGACTCTCTGCAACGAGGAGAATGGAATGCCTTAGTGGCGAGACGGGGAGAATAGAGATGGATAGATTTTATGCAGATGTGGATTTTGAGCTTTGTCCGGTGCTGAGGGACAGAGATGAGATTGATCATATCAGAAAGGTACTTCGATATCAGAAGGGGGATAAGGTCGAGATCTTCGATGCACAGAAAAAGGAGTACCTCGCTGTCATCAAAGAGATAAACAGGGATGAGATCCTCTTTGAAATCGAAACAGTGAAGCAAAAAAGGGTGGACAGTTCTTTGCGAACAACCCTCTATCAAGGGATTGCCAAGGGGACGAGAATGGAATTTGTAATGCAGAAGTCCACGGAATTGGGTATGGATGAGATCGTTCCGGTCCGATTTGAACGCTGCGTTGCAAAATTGGATGCCAATGACAAGAAGATAGATCGATGGAACAAGATCTGTCTGGAAGCGGCAAAACAATCCAAGAGAAATAGTCTCTGCATCGTTCGAGAAACAGTAGATTTTGTGGAGATGGTGGACGAACTCAAAAAATACGGTCTGGTAGTCTTTCTCTATGAAGAAGAGACGACCTTGAGTTTAAAGAAGTTTCTTCAGGAATGGAAAGCAAGAGAAGGAGACGGCTGCCAAAGACCCCTTGACATCGCCCTGATCGTAGGTCCTGAAGGGGGGATCAGTGAAGAGGAAGCGAAAATCTTAAAGAACGAAGGTTTTCGATCCGTTACGTTGGGAGATAATATCCTTCGAACAGAAACGGTGGGGGCTGCAGTCATGGCTATGCTTCAATATGAGTTTTCGCTCTAGAAGGCAATCCCGGCCGTGATACTATTGTTGGTTCAAATCACGGATAACGGTAAGTAGTATTCTGTAGGAGACGCGACAATTTTTTGCAGTTTTACAGATATCGATATGCTGATTCCTCTATCGGACAGTAGTGGAGTACTGTGTTGAAGAAGATAAAGACACAATAGAACTATTTTCTTTTTGAATGGTCTTATTATCTTTGTTTTACGTGTTGTTAAATGTTTTAGAGGAGTATGCTGATTTTTGTCCGTATTTTGATTCTCTAACAGCATAACGAGCCATCGATCCGGCAAATGTCGAAATGGATTATTTTGTATGGATTGCAATTACTAGTATACTGACATATTGATATTTATCTTTATTTCTTATCTTGGTTATGAACCAAAAGAGTTTATATAAAAGCAGGAATTACAATGAATATCAGTGTGATATTGCACTAGCTGTCTGATTTTCCATATTCACGATATACTTTGAAATTGCTTTGTTGTATAAGAATGTTTAGTTTGATTCGAACGGGACTACTACTTTAGAGGTATATATAACTAAACTTAGGTAGTATAATAAATTCACTTTAGAGTAAAACAAATAGCTCCAAATGGAAAAAAATAAGGAACTAAAAAAGAATTAGAAATAAGCCTTAAGAGGGTTTTATAATCTGACAACACGATATATAATTGAAAACGTTGCGGCATAGAGAGCTCTAAGTATAGAGCTTAAAAGTGAACGCACTTAATTTTTTTAAAGGAGGAAGCACCATGAAAAGAATGGGCGGAAAATCATTAGTAGGAGGAATACTGGCATTGTCTCTGGTTCTTGCGGGAACAGGTTATGCATATTGGACAGATACCCTAAGCCTCACCACGAGAGCTACAACGGGTGATTTTGGAGTAACCTTTGCAGATCTTGGGATGTACGCACAGTATGACAATGAGACTGTAACAGGCGGATGGAGTATTGTAGACGGCGTTAAGCACGGAGATGACGACGGTTTTGCAGCAGATGAGTTCTTTATGCGAGGAAATACAAACTACAATATCGTTGCAAAAGAAGGAAGCATCGATAAGTATAAGGAAGATGCTAAAGGATACAATAACGTAGAATTTAGTGCTGAACTTAAGAGCCCCGAGACAGTAACAAAGGGACCTGGAACTTATATACATGCAAAAGGAAGCGACGAGATCGAAATTTCTATTAGAAAAATGTATCCGGGATATGCACAAGCATTCCGTACAGAGATTATTAACGTAGGGGATATCGCAGCAAAATTGAGCAATATCAAGTTTGAGGCAAGAGGAAGCAATACAGGAAACCTTAAGGATATGATCGGGGTAGCAATGTTGATCGAAGGAGAGCAATACAAGCCGGAGTATAAAGCGATCCCGAATGTGTTTAAACTTGCAGAAGCAGTGGGAGATAGCACTAAGGTATTTAGAGTCGGAGGAGTTGACTTTGTAAGACTTTCCGCATTGGAAGATCAAGATTTTGTACAAAAGTTAAAAGATAAAGATCCGATGTTCTGTGCTCCTACAGACAACAGAATGGATCTATTCTTGGGAGTAGCTATGGATCCTGATGCAAAAGGAGAATATACAACAGGACTTGCTAACGACATAAAAAACAAGGATGACAGAAACTCTGAGAACAAAAGTGTTAATATTGGAATCAAATTCCTATGGGATCAATTCAACGCAGAGAAAACTTTAGATAACGCAAACATCCTTGAGAATCAAAACGTTAATCCGTAATTAAACAAGAAGAGGCTCAGACCTATAAACGGAGAAGAATATTCTTAATAAAAACAAAGACTATCGAAGCTTGTGCTTTCGATAGTCTTTGTTTTTATTGAAAGAGTATATGGTTCATACTATTTTTTCAATAGAAGTATGGATATATCTATTTTTCGATGACGAAAAACTATGTTGTCTTCTATGGGTCACAGATTGTTTATATCCATTATTCAAAAGAATAGTAGTATCAGATGCACGCTCCATATATGAATAAAGGCTGTTTCCCCAAACGGAGAAACAACCTTGCATACTCTTAAAAACTATTTTACAACGACATCCTTACTGTTTTCCCATAGACCGTGAATGTTGCAATAGCTTAATGCAACTAATTTTCCGGAAGAGGGGAGTTTTACTCCTACAACAGCTTTGGGCTCGGAGAAAGCATTTGTCTCGCCGTGTGCGGAGAATTTCGCGTCTGCAAGCTCAATGATGTTCTTTCCGCCTTCAGGAATGAAGAAAAGCTTGAACCATGCAATGTAGTGCTCCGGAGTGTTGGGATGTGCAATTGCATCCCCTACAGATAGGCTTACTTCTGTAACTTCATCTTTGGTAAAGACATCGGGACAGTTGATAACAGGAACGTGTTTTTCGCCCTTCCAATCTCCGCTTTTGATAAAATCGTTAAAAATGCTCATAGTTATAGTCCTCCCTAAAAATTCATTGAATCTTATTACAACTTATAGTATACCCAATTGAGAAAAAGAAAAACATGAATTTTTATTTTTTACACCATTTTTTTGTTTTAAAGAGTATGAAATGAAAATTAAAATCATTGAAAACAAAAGCTTTTGTGTCTCGGCTTCAAATCAGTACGTTTTTTGAACTTTAATCACCAAATTAGAGAAAAGATATCATTTGATAACAATTCTTCTAGTGAAGATCATTTATCAATGCTATTACTTTTTCAAGAATCTACAGCAGTACCGCACAATTCTAAAAATAAGTATAAAACTATTGTTATAAAAAATGAGATCCTTAAAATATTGATACGACAAATACATATTACTCTCTATTCAAATTTCCCGGTAGTGAAGTTGGGATTTTAGGGTCACTAAACATACTTCCGGTAAGTATATATTCAGTTTACCTAAGAGTTCAAATGGAGAATAGGATCATAATCTTAAAGAAACGACAGAAAACTTTTTTGTGCCCTGCGTTATGTAAGTGCATTCCATAAATGATGAATTCTTTTGGTGCAATATTGCTCATTTGCATAGTTCATTTCGATCGGATAGCAACATAGAGGATTCAACGTAGCTGTGGAAAATGGAACAACTGCCTGTATGGCCTCCTAAGAAAACATGGCATAATTCTAAAAAGGAGAAGGGTTTAAATTTTATTGGAGGAATGCATTTTTGAAAGTGTCGAGCTGAAAGGATTTCTATATATAGAAACAAAAGAAAAGTATGCTTATGGCCACTTTCCTAAAAAAATCCTGTTGAAAAAGGAAGAAAAGAACCTTCTCAACAGGATAATTTTGATCGAATGACATGTGGAGAACTTGCTGACGATCACTCGGATGAAAGATCGCACAGACAAGGGGGAGCAAATACTACTTATTTTTTAGCAAATCGCGAATCTCGGTAAGCAGAACCTCTTCGTTGGATGGTGCAGGAGGAGCTGCAGGAGCTTCTTCTTTCTTTTTCTTAAAGCTATTCATAGACTTCACGACCATAAAGATGGAGAACGCAATAATCAAGAAGTTTACCACTTGTTGGATAAAGTTTCCATAAGCGATAGTTGCTTCCCCGACTTGAACAGATAGGGATGTAAAATCAACACCTCCTATGATGATCCCGACAAGAGGCATAATGACATCGTCGACCAAAGAAGTTACGATCTTTCCGAAGGCGCCTCCGATAACGACAGCAACTGCGAGGTCAAGTACATTTCCCTTCATAGCAAAGTCTTTAAATTCCTTTAGTAGTTTCATAAAAAACACCCTTTCAAAACTTCTGAATACAATGAAAAAATTACTTTTAGACCTATACCCCTAATATAAATTATTTAATCAAAAAATTTATATAATTTTGTAAAATCTTAAACTGTGAAAAGTGATATACAAAATAATATTAAGTGATAAATTTGTATATCAAAAACAAAAAAAGAATGAAAAATTTCAATTTTATCTCAGTTTTTTTCTCTAAACAACAAAGGTAGAGCTTTTTAAATAAGGAGTAGAAATTAAAAACAAATAAGAGAATTAGTCGGATCGTGGTCTGTAATCATGCTAAGTCTTTAGAATCAGTATTATACATCAACTTGATTTTTGAGAGATGAGAAATTGAAAAGTGCAATTTCATAAAAAGTCAAAAAAGTATATCTTACTTGCAAAAACATAGGCTTTATGAATGAAAAATATAGCAAATAAAATAAAAATAATAACATATTTAACAGAAACATCTTTTCATTTTAAAAAACTTTGATATAATAAGGAATGTAAGACGATACAAATTATTTTGATGAAGAGGTGCATTTATGGCTACGATAAGAAATTATAGACGTGATGAAATAAATAAGAAAAATGAAAAATTCTCGGCGCTGAGGACGACGATAGAAACTGTTTTTTACGGCAACAATGTGGTTTATGTAAAGAACCTTGCACAAGCCTATGAGCTTGCGAAGAATTCGAGCGGGACTGTTGTGACCGGAATGGACGTGTATGAGCCTGAAAAGCTCGACCTTCCTTCCGATGCAAAGGTTCTTTTGTATAACGATGGGGAAGTTACGGGACGTTATGCCAAAGCAAGGGTGATTTTGGACAACAAGGATGTAGACAAAGAAAAGACGTTTTCCGCTCTTGCCAGAGAAGCGGCCTTCTATGCACGAGATAAAAAACTCTACTATGCTCAGGCCTATGTCGGCCTGCATGAAGACTTTATGCTCAAGGCTCATCTGTTGATACAGGAAGGATATGAGAACACACTCTACAACTGGCTACTTAACTTCCAAGCCATCAATGAAAAGTATGAAGAGATGTATCGAAATTCGAAGGAGTGGAACGAGACCGACATCTACGTCCTTTCTCTTCCCGACTATCTCCCCAAAGGACATGAAAAGGGATTGGCTCTGTTTGAGCCTTCACACAACTGTCTTTTGCTTTGTGGCATGAGGTACTTTGGAGAACATAAGAAGGGAACTTTGACCCTAAGCTGGGAGGTCGCCAACCGAAACGGATATGTATCCTGTCATGGAGGATTGAAGAGATACAATTTGGAGAAGGAAGCCTATACCATAGCATTTTTCGGTCTTTCCGGATCTGGAAAATCGACTCTGACCCATGATAAACACGAGGACAAATTCGATATCAGCATCCTGCATGACGATGCGTTTATCATCTCCGAGAGCGATCTGTCGACGGTCGCGTTGGAGCCGTCCTACTTCGATAAGACCCAGGATTATCCTGCGGGACATGAGGCGAACAAGTACCTTCTCTCCATCCAAAACTGCGGTGCGACCTTGGATGAGAACAATAAGATCGTACCTGTGACCGAAGATATTCGAAACGGAAACGGACGTGCAATCAAGTCTCATCTTTGGACAACGAACAGGATCAATAAGGTAGATGATCGACTTAATGCCATCGTATGGCTGATGAGAGATTCTTCGATTCCTCCGATCATCAAGATAAAAAATCCCGTGGTGGCCTCCGTCTTCGGAGCGGTGCTTGCGACCAAGAGAACCACGGCGGAGCGATTGGACAGTAGTGCCGAGATGGAAAAACTCGTCATCGTGCCCTATGCAAACCCCTTTAGGACCTATGCCTTGAGTGAGGACTACGAAAAGTTCAAGAACCTCTTCGACAAAAAAGAGATCAATTGCTATATTATCAATACAGGCAGCTATATGGACAAAAAGATCCCGAAAGAAACCACCTTGGGTATCTTGGAGAAACTCGTGGAAGACTCTTTGGAGTTTAAGCCTCTTTGTTGTTTCGACGAGATCGACTATGCCGAAGTGGAAGGTTTTGAGGTCGATTGTGACAATAGGAACTTCGACAAAATGTGGAAGAATGCTCTCGTCTATCGTATGGAGTATGTCAAGAGCCTGGAAGGAAGTGCGGACGAGCTCCCGATAGAAGTTATGAAGGAACTCGAAAAGCTGAAGTCCGAAGTGGAAGAGCACGCAAGACTTGCAACACTGAAAAAGTAAATCTTGGAACTCTTTGATAGGTAAGCTATCGGCCCTCTTTGCCAACGGTAAGGAGGGCATTTTTTTATATAGGGGAAGATCCGGTATTGGAAAGTATTGATCTGACAAAACTTCACTTCTTGCAAATTCATAGGAAAATCAAGATATCTCTTTGTGCGTGAATGTCATGGTACGCACTTTCCTCCGTTCCTCGGCATATAGGATCGTGAAGTTTATCAAGTCTTTTCCAAGAATAATTCCGTAAAACTCCTCTAAGTGTGATATAATAGTAAAATCACGAAAAATAACGCTTGCACCCGTCCCTGTCTTTTGGGCAAGGGATGTGAACGATAAGAATAAGGGAGAGAACATTATGGAGAAAAAAAGATTGTTCAGCGGAATACAGCCATCGGGCAAAATCACCCTCGGAAACTACCTCGGATCGATCTCGAACTGGATCGGTCTGCAAGACGAGTTCGACTGTCTGTTTTCGGTCGTGGATCTTCATGCGATCACGGTTCCTCAAGTGCCGAAGGAACTCAGAGAAAACACCCTGCTGTTGTTGGCACAGTACCTTGCCTGCGGGATCGACCCTCAAAAAAGCACGGTCTTTATACAATCACACGTACCGGCACATGCGGAGTTGAGCTGGGTGCTCAACACTATGACCTATATGGGAGAACTTTCCCGGATGACGCAGTACAAGGACAAGTCGAAGAAGAGCTCCGACAACCTCAATGCGGGTCTGTTTACCTATCCTGTGTTGATGGCGGCGGACATCCTCCTATACAATACCGATCTCGTGCCGATCGGTGCCGATCAGAAACAGCATTTGGAACTGGCGAGGGATCTGGCGATCCGATTTAACGGAAGATACAGCGATACCTTCACCGTGCCCGAAGGGTACTTTCCGCCCATTGCCGCAAGAGTAATGAGTTTGCAGGAACCTACCAAGAAGATGAGCAAGTCCGACAGCAACGAGAACGGCTTTATCTCCCTTCTTGATACCGAAGATGTCATCGTCAAAAAGATAAAGAGGGCGGTGACCGATTCCGAAGGAGTGGTACGCTATAGCTCGGAACAACCGGGGATCAAAAACCTTTTGGAGATCTACAGCAAGATGACATCGGAGAGTATCGAGGACATCGTTGCAAGGTATGAGGGAAGAGGTTACGGAGACTTCAAGGCGGATACTGCCGAAGTGGTCGCTCAAGGTCTGAGGCCCATTCGCGAAAAGGCGGAAGAATTGCTCAAGGACAAGGCCTACCTCGAGGAAGTCTATCGAGATGGAGCGCAGAGGGCGAACTCCATGGCAGGCAAGATGCTGCGTAAGGTATTCAAAAAAGTCGGGTTCATCCCCCGTTCGATATAACAAAGGAGACAAGATGATATATGTGATCTCGTGTATCGTGATGGTTCTGCTTGATCAGGCGAGCAAGTATTATGCGAAGACCGTGATAAGATCAAGCGGCAGCATAGCGGTAATAGAAGACTTTTTTCATTTGACCTATCTCGAAAATAGGGGGGCAGCCTTCGGGATGTTGCAGGGTCAGAGGGTGGTATTTACAATTATGACGGTAATCATCATCGCCGTGATTCTCTCCTATGTTTCAAAAAACAAGGGAAGCATCGCTCTGAAGTGGATCGCCACCTTTATCATCGCCGGTGCAATAGGCAACCTCATCGATCGGCTGTTTCTCGGTTATGTCGTCGATTTTATTGACTTCAGAGGGATATGGAGCTATGTCTTCAATGTGGCCGATATGTTTGTCGTGTGCGGAGCCTTCGCCATGGCACTGCACCTTCTGTTGGAAGAGAAGGCAGGAAAGAAGATACAGGAATAGAAAGGAAGAAGGTATGAATCGTATCACAAACTTAAATGATATCTCACTGATCTTATGTGAGCGTTATATGCCCAAGGTGGAGGTCGCTGTCGATATCACCTTGGGAAACGGCTTGGACGTCGAGAAGTTTTTGCCCTACATCGGTCAAAAGCTGATCGCCATCGATATTCAGCAGGAGGCAATCGACAATGCCAAGAGCAGGTTGGAAAAAACTGTGCCGGCAGAACAACTGCAAAAGGTGGAATTTGTGCATGATACCCATACCAATATCGATAAGTATGTGGAAAAGGCGGATCTGATCTTCGGAAACTTGGGGTACCTTCCCAACTCGAATCACAAGATCATGACAAAGCCGGAGAGTACTCTGATCTGTTTGGGTAAGGCACTCGATATCTTGAATGTGAACGGCCTGCTTTCGGTCGTAAGCTATCTGGGTCAGGACAGGGGCAAGGAACATTCCATCATCAAATCGTTTTTTGAGAGTTTGGATCCGAGACAGTTCAAGGTCATCGACATTAACCCTTTAAATCAGGACGAGATGGCTCCGACATTGTTTCTCTGTCAAAAAGTCAATGAAACGAGGGATTAGAAGATAAGGAGGGATAAGGATGTCGAACAAAAGATGGGTTTCGTGGTTTCTTCTTATCTTCACCTGCTTTGCGTGGGGAGGATCCTATGTAAGTATCGAAATATGCTTGAGGGCCTTGGGGCCGGCCTACCTTCCGTTTTTTCGCTACCTGATCTCGGCAGTCATCCTTTTTGTAGCTTTGAAACTGGGAAAAACATCCCTTCATTTCGATAAGAAGGACTTGGGAAGGATCATCCTCTCCGCCTTGGCGAGTATCACCTTCTACTTCTACTTTGAGAATGTCGGCATCATGAAGATAGGGGCAAATGAAGCCGCGGTGCTCGTTGCAATGATGCCGATCATCGCCTTGGTGGCCAATCGGATCTTTCTGAAACAAAAGATCCTTCTCAGAAACATCATAAGCTCGCTGATCTCGATAGCGGGGATCTATCTGGTTATCGGAGGAGCGGAGTTCAACAGCAACTATGTCGGCTACCTCTATATGATGATGGCCTCTATAAGCTGGGTCACCTATATGATATGTACCAAACCTCTCGTTCAGAAGTACGACGGGCTGTTGATCACCTTCTACCAATGTCTGATCGGGACAGTGGGTTTTATCCCCATGTTGAAGACGGACTATGTGCATATGGACAGGATCGACCTGCCCATCATGTTGCATTTTCTGTTTTTGGCCCTGATATGTTCGGCGGCCTGTACGTGGTTTTATGCGATCTCGATCAAAGAGCTCGGGGTCAGCATCTCGGCGATGTTGCTTAACTTTATACCGGTTGCGACCTTTATCTTCAGTTTCGTCTTTCTCAACGAGGTGCTTGCACCGATGAAACTGCTGGGCTCCGCCATTGCGATCGGAGGACTTTTGATGATGAAGGGCGATGAAGCCGTGGAAGAGACGGCATAAACAAAGCGGTACTGAGAATAAACTCTCGGTACCGCTTACTTTTGTCATTGTTCTATCCGGCTTTAATCAAACACCGAAAAAAAGTACAACCTGCTTGTTCTGTCGTTTTATGCTGTTATCCGTTTGAATGATTGATAAATTATCTTTCATTCTATGGACGATAAAACAGATTTAGGTGTAGGTATCACGACGCTTCTGTCGGAGAATAGGATTACAGAGTGAAACCATCACGTGGTATCTCCCAAGGCTAACTATCAATAGGTCGTTACTAGCGAAGGACCTTGGAGAGTTTCTCGATCAGCAAGCGGTTCTCCTCCGGGAGCAAGGTACATACTCGGAAAAAGTATGGACTCAGGTAGGAGAAGGAGGTACAGTTGCGGATAGCCAAGGCGTCCCGGATCAAGGCATCGTAGACCCGGGCCGCATCGATCCGTTTGGAGATGATCTCGCATAGAATAAAATTGCCGTAAGAATCGTAGACCTTGAGTTCTTCAAAACGACGCAGATTCTCCGATAGGAACTTTCTTTCCGCTGTGATTTTTCGGAAGGTATCTTCGATATACTCCCTGTCGGTAAACATATGCTCGCCCATCATGGTCGCTATAATATTGAT
>JAUMWQ010000040.1 GCA_030529565.1 Filifactor alocis
ATCGATCTCATTATCGATATCAATAAGTTGTCCCTCACAGGAGATGAAACGGATTTTCGCAGTTACAGAATCGATATGACGATCCTTCTGTCGGATAACAGTATCAAATCCTGAAATCATTTGAAACATCTTCGACATCTACCGATTTCGATCCTACTCGGCATTGCTACCTCTGAAATATTTCTTCGTTTAGGCTGCCTATGACCGGATAGGAGACGACGCGCCGGATTAACAAACTCCCTTCACTTTTTACTCACTTTGCATAATCCAAGATATGACCCATCCTATCCTGCTTCGTCTGTAAGTAAAACAGGTCGTGTTTGTTTGCCTCGATCTGTATCGGAAGTCGCTCTGTAATTTCGATTCCGAAGTCAGACAACTGATATACCTTGTCGGGATTGTTGGTCAGAAGCCTCATCGTCTTTACTCCGAGATCTCTTAAGATCTGAGCCCCGATATAATACTCCCTCATATCTCCGGGAAACCCGAGCTCCAAGTTGGCTTCCAGAGTATCTCTTCCTCTGTCCTGAAGTTCATAGGCCTTGAGTTTGTTGATCAGACCGATCCCCCTTCCTTCTTGACGCATATACAACAGGATTCCTCTTCCCTCCTCCTCGATCCTCTTCATCGCAGCTGCAAACTGTTGTCCACAATCACATCTTAGAGAACCGAAGGCATCTCCGGTAAGACATTCGGAGTGAACACGGCACAGTACATTCTCTCCATTGGAGATATCTCCCTTGATCAAGGCAACGTGATGTTCTCCGTTGAGCTTGTTGATATAACCGCAAGCTCTAAAATCTCCGTATCTTGTAGGCATCCGTGTCTCGACCTCTCTTTGTACAAGCACATCATATTTCTTGCGATATTCCTGCAAGGAACTTATCGTAATGATCTTAAGATTCCATTGTTTCGCCAGTTCCATCAGTTCAGGCGTCCTCATCATGGTCCCGTCCTCTCTCATGATCTCGCAGCAAAGCCCGCACTCTTTAAGACCTGCAAGTCTCATCAGGTCGACGGTTGCCTCGGTATGACCGTTTCTTTCCAAAACTCCGTTCTCGTTTGCCATCAGCGGAAACATATGCCCCGGACGGCGAAAGTCCTCCGGAGCCGCATCCTCTTTCAAGCAAGCAAGCGCGGTCATACTTCTCTCCTGCGCTGATATCCCTGTCGTGGTCGAAATATGATCGATGGAAACGGTAAAGGCGGTTTCATGGTTGTCAGTGTTGTTGCTTACCATCTGGGGCAGTCGCAGTTTGGAACAAAGCTCACGGCTCATCGGCATACAGATCAACCCCTTGCCGTGTATCGCCATAAAGTTGACATTCTCCGTGGTCGCAAACTCTCCCGCACAGATAAAGTCGCCTTCGTTTTCCCTGTCCTCGTTGTCAGTTACGATAATGATCCTTCCTGTCTTTAGTTCGGCCAAAGCCTCTTCTACCGTATTAAACTGAAACATATGATCAACTCCTTCTCTGATAAAATTGACATTTATTAAGTACTCTTTCATCCTGTAATCCACAGGACTGCTTGTACAGGCCATCCTATTTTAGGATCGGAACAAACCTGTCTGTAGAGGCGATATAATACTCTTATCCGATGATATCCAACCTGTAAATACCTCCTACAAAAACGATATGACTGCCGAAAACACTTGATTCCTTAGTGGCAAACGCGATATCACATAGACGTTCGAGAGCTTGATCCGTTACGTTCTATGATCCCTCAAACTTTTTTCGGTAATTATATGCTTTATGTTTTGAAGTTTTGATAAGACAAGGGTATCAATATCCATTTCTAAACAGAAACTCCCTTGTGATGTTGCTGCTCTTCGTAGCTTTCAGAAGTCTCTCAACATACTTTCCTATGCAGTCGTTTTCGATGTTGACCTTCTGAAGGACACCCTTGGTCTCAAGCGTGGTCTGAGCCCGGGTATGTGGGATTACGGAGACGGAAAACTTCTTATCTCCCACCTCCTTGACTGTCAAGCTGATCCCGTCGAGCGCCACCGATCCCTTATGAACGATGTAACGCAGGATTTCCTCGGTGGCGGAAATTGTGTAAACGAGCGCATTGTCGTCCTTATCGATCGACGTGATCACACCCGTTCCGTCGATATGACCGCTGACGATATGGCCTCCGAACCTTCCATCAGCCTTCATCGCCCTCTCGAGATTGACAGGCGTCCCACTTTTAAACTCTGCTATGTTCGAGCATTTTAAGGTCTCGTGCATAACATCCGCCATAAAGCTGTTCGAACTGAAGGACGTCACGGTCAGACATACTCCGTTTACCGCGATACTGTCGCCGATATGAATATCCTCCATGATGAGTCGGGCGCGAATTTCCAGCCTTGAAGATCTGCTACCCCTCCTTACCGAAACGATGCTCCCTACTTCTTCTACGATTCCTGTGAACAATGGACTACCTCACTTTCCAATAGAACATCCCTGCCTATTATTTTCACTTCGGGCCTTGTCAGAAAGAAGGCCCTGTCCGGATGAGTAACACCCTCGCCCGACACCGGCGTCTTAGCCTGTGCTCCTCCTAAAATCTTAGGCGAGATGTAGGCCTGTACCCGATGTACGATCCCCTCATTGAGAGCGGACCAGTTCAAGCACCCTCCCCCTTCCAGGAGAAGGCTGTCGATCTTTCTCCTCCCCAGTTCCTCCATCAGAACCTTCAGATCGACCCTCCCCTTCTTTGAGGGTGTACAAATGATGTCGAGACCCGCCTCGATGTAGTGATCGTACTTCTTCTCGTCGGTACAGCAGGTGGCAAGGATGGTAGGGATCTCTCCCGCAGTATGCACGAGCCTGCTCTGCATAGGAAGTCTCAGCGAAGAGTCGCAGACGATCCTCACCGGGTTCTTCCTTCCCTCGATCCTGCAATTCAACAAGGGATCATCCCTCAAGACCGTTCCTATCCCTGCCATGATCGCACTGTAGTTATGCCGGTCCTCATGTACCTTCCTTCGCGCTTTCTCCCCTGTGATCCACTTCGATTCTCCGTTGGCACAGGCTATCTTGCCGTCGATGCTCATCGCATACTTCATCACCGTGAAGGGAGTTTTTCGGAGGATGAAGTGAAAAAACACCTCATTGAGCTTGAGACACTCCTCTTCCATTACCCCTACTTCCACTTCGATCCCTCTGCTCCTGAGGATCTCAACTCCCTTTCCTCTCACAAGAGGATTGGGATCCAAGGTTCCGATGACGACCTTCGATATATTTTTGTCTATAATGATATCCGTGCAGGGAGGAGTCTTGCCATGATGACAACAAGGCTCCAAAGTAACATACAGGACGGAGCCTTGCGGCCAATGTTCGCGACCATTCAAAGCGTTTCTCTCCGCATGAAAGGATCCGTACCTCTCATGAAAGCCGCTTCCTATAACGGCATTGTCCTTAACTATAACCGATCCCACCATGGGATTTGGGTTTACAAACCCCCTTCCCTTCTCTGCAAGCTCCAAAGCCATCTTCATATAAACTCTATCGTCCACCGCATATCTCCTCCTGAAATACAGACAAAACAAAAGCCCCAAATCCAAAGATCCAGGGCTCTTGATATCTACAAAAATGTGATAAAAAAAGCTCTGAAATGAAAAACATTTCAGAGCAAATAAAACATCACTGTCGATCTTAACGTCTTCTTTCATCCAGACTATACTGTCGGCTTCGGAATCACACCGAATCATGCCTTGCGGCTCGTGGGCTTTACCACCGGTAGGGAATTGCACCCTGCCCTGAAGAACTTATGCTATTGTCTATAACTTATCAAACTTCGCCCTCCCTGTCAAGAGGAAAATGATCCGTTTCATTCCTATGTCGCCCCTGACTCCCTACCGTACTTTTATAGCATTCTACGATCGAGACACGGTTATCGCCACATCACAGATACACAAAAATTATTTCATCGCCTATAAGACAAAAGACATTGATGTCCATGGTTTGAATCAGCAACAATATCAACGCAAAAACTTTCTGAGCACAGAGAGCTTTCTTTCGCTGTAGGGAGCCTTGAGAACAAGTTCCGAAGTATGCAACCAGGTCTTCACAACGGGCTTTTTGTGCGAAAATGCTTCCATACTGTACTTCCCGTGATAAGAACCCATCCCCGAATGAGAGACTCCTCCAAAGGGCAGATTTTCGTTTCCTACATGCAGGATCACATCGTTGACCATAGCTCCTCCTGAAGACAGCTTGGTCAGGATCCCTTGAACCGTATTCTCATCTCTTCCAAACACATAGAGGGCCAAGGGTTTCGGGTAAGATCGCACAATGCGATAGACCTCTTCCGGTGACTGAAAGGCGATGACAGGCAAAACAGGACCGAATATCTCTTCCTCCATCGCAGCGCCTTCAGCAGAGTTTAGATCCAGCAAAGTCGGCTCCACATACCTTCCTTCCACTCTTCCTCCGTAGGCAATATCTGTCCGATGTGCCTTTATCATCTTCTCGAGTCTCTGCGCATGACGGTTGCTTACGATCCTGGAGTAGTCAGGCGAAAGTTGTGCATCCTCGCCGTAGAGAGTTTGGATCTCGCGGATCATCTCCCCGATCAAACGCTGTTTCAACGATTCGTGCACAAGACAGTAATCCGGAGCGATACAAGTCTGTCCGGCATTGAGAAGCCTTCCCCAAACGATTCTTCTTGCAGCAAGTTTGACATCCGCATCCTCCAGAACGATGACGGGACTCTTCCCACCCAGCTCAAGAATAACGGGAGTCAGATGTTTTGCCGCTTTCTCCATGATCAAACGTCCTACCCGTGGACTGCCCGTGAAAAAAATCAGATCGAAGTCCTCTTCCAAAAGCTTCTCCGTCACTTCGACCTCTCCGAGTACTACCTCGATGTAGTCCGGATCAAATAGGAAGCCCAACATCTCGCACAACACTTCACTTACGTTGGGAGTTTGCTCCGAGGGCTTGATCATCACGGTATTTCCCGCCATCATGGCCCCCACGAGAGGCTCTATCACGGTCAGAAAAGGATAGTTGAAAGGTCCTATGATCAAAACGCACCCGTAAGGCTCGTAGAGAGTATAAGCACTGCTGCCGAATAGAGCGAAAGGAGTGCGTTCTCTCTTGGGTCTCGCCCATCTGTCCAAGTTTTTCAGAGCACTACGGATACTTCGTTTACTTGCTCCGACCTCCGTAACGAAGACCTCGAATTCACTTTTTTTCAAGTCCTGATCAAAGGCTTCATACAACTTCGGCTCATATAATTCTATCGCCGTCAGAAGCCTGCGTAATTGAAACTTTCTCCATCGGAGATCCAAAGTTTTTCCCGATGAAAAAAACTTCTTCTGTCTCTTTAAACTCACCCCTTGTCCCTCCATTTCATCCAAGAGCTTTAACGGTTTCTATCCTTCTCTACCGCAATATAGTTACGATCGATATCCCTCACCTCCGATAAGGCATTGCTCATCTTCGTGCTTTAAGCTGTATAATGACGGAGCAATCGGTATCTCGTCCTATCATCCGGCGTATATTCCCTCCGCCTCCAGTCCATAGCCCCGACGATCCATACTGTTACCATCGATATCCATTCCGTGCCGATTACTTTTTCCAGCAATCAATTTTATCTTCCAAGCCCTTCAAAGACGGAAGGTTAGAAATACGAAACTCCGGATCCACTCCCGATTTTATCTGAGCAAAGTAGTCCTTATAGGCCTCTACTGCAATCTTACCCAGTTTGATCAATACTACAAGGTTGATGGTCGCCATAATTCCCATAAAGATGTCTCCGGTATCCCAAACGATCGAGAAGTCTGCGACACAGCCTACAAAAACCATACCCAGTACAAGAACTCTATAGAAGCTTAATGCCGTTTTTCCCCAACCCAAATGCTGGATGTTATTTTCCCCATAGTAATAGTTTCCTATCACAGAAGAGAACGCAAACATAAATACACAAAATGTAAGGAAGGTATGCGCCCAGGGCCCTACCTCCTGTGCCAAGGCGGTTTGAGTGATCGCGATTCCCTTTAAGTTCGGATCCGTATACACTTCTTGTCCTGCCAAAATAATGATGAAAGCTGTTGCGGAGCAAACAAGGATGGTGTCCATATACACTCCGAGAGCCTGGATCAACCCTTGTTTTGCAGGGTGGGTAACATCCGCAGTCGAAGATGCGTTCGGCACCGCTCCCATACCTGCCTCATTGGAGAACAGACCTCGTCGAACTCCGTTCAAAATAGCTGCGCCTAAAGTTCCTCCGGCTACCGCCTGCAGGCTAAATGCCGATTGGAAGATGATAGCAAACATGGATGGAACCAAAGTGATGTTTTTAATAATAATAACAAGGGCAAGCCCCATATAAGCGATAGCCATAAAGGGAACAAGCAAGGATGTAACATCAGCGATCCGTCTTACTCCCCCAAATATAACAAGAGCTACAACTACGATCAAAACGAGGCCGACTACCGATTCCTTTATTCCGTAAGAGTTTGAAAAAGCGGAAGCAATCGTATTCGCCTGAATAGAGTTGAACATAAACCCGTACACAACCGAAATAACGATGGAGAACAGGATGCCCAGCTTGGGAAGTCCCAATGCATGAGTCATATAGTAGGCAGGACCCCCTCTAAAGGTTCCATCCGCATTCTTCTCCTTAAAGATCTGTCCGAGAGTATTTTCTACAAAAGAAGATGCTCCTCCGATCAAAGCGATGATCCACATCCAAAATACCGCTCCCGGCCCTCCGGCAGCAATAGCCCCCGCAACGCCTACGATGTTTCCCGTCCCTATATGAGACGCAGCGGAGATGGTAAAAGCCTTAAACGGAGAAATTCCCTTTTCACCGTTTTGTTGCTCCTTCGCCGGTTCGGTCAGCAACTTCAAAACGTGTTTCAAATGTGTAAACTGTCCGCATTTTAATTGGATCGTGTATAGGATACCCACGATCAACAACAGCGGGATCAAGATCCATGTATATATGGTATCATTAAAAAAACCTGTCCAACTTGCAAACTTTTCCATTCTAAGAACCTCCTAAATAAATATGTTTAAATCCAACGTTTTTGATATCTCTTCCAACACCTTAAGCCCTCTCACGCTGTTTCCGGAACGATCGAGCCTAGGAGAATAAGTACAGATCCCGCATTTACCGGGTACAATACCGATGATCGCTCCTCCCACGCCGCTCTTGGAGGGAAAACCGACCTCCACCAGATACTGACCGCTCTCCTCGTACATCCCGCAGGCCGCCATAAGCGCCAAGGTGATCTTGACGACCTCCTTGTCCACAAGCTGCTGTTTGCCGTCCAAAGATCTTCCCCCGTTTGCCAACACCGCTGATATATGCGCCAGTTGTTTAACATTGAGTCCGATAGAACAATTTCGAACATACAATTCCAACACCTCTTCCGCATCATTGTCAATGATACCGATGCTCTTGAGATAGTAGCTGATGGAACGATTAATATCTGTTGTTTCCATCTCAGAGAGGAAGATATGTTCCAAAAAACGTACATCTTCGCTATTGCTCAAAGCCTTGATCTTTTCAATTACCCGATCGAACTTCTCCTGTGTCGAAGTTCCTCGGATAAGAGAGCATGTACTGATGGCTCCGGCATTGATCAGCGGATTTGCCGCCTTATCACTGATGGGACGATTAGAGTTGAATTTGTATTCCGTCGGTTCCATCCCCACCTTAGAAAAGACCTCTTCCTTTCCTACATCCTCCAAAGCCATGATCAGGTCAATAATCTTCGATATACTTTGGATCGAAAAGACGATCTCATCATCCCCCTTGACAATGATCTCTCCATCTACATTGACGAGAGCGATCCCAAAATTATCGGGCTCTACATTGGCAAGTTCCGGAATATAGTCCGCAAGTTTCCCCTCGTCCTTATATACCTCACTATTCCTGATCGCCTGCTCCAACACACGCTCCACTTCTACTCTACTTTTCATAGTTCCTTCCCTACCGTTTCTTTTACTTTCGTTATCAGTTCATTTTCTTCAATCTCAAAGAAGAATTCCTCCTTCAAGAGTAGCTCTCTTCCAAGACCTGTAACTTCACTTCCACTCCTTCCATTCTTGATCACGATCAATCTCGCGTCCTTCAATTCATTCAAGATCGATCTGATCTCAACTTCCGATATTTTGAAGTAGACCTCCGAGAACACCTTCTCCAAGGTACGCCTGCCCGAAGGAATACCGGCTTCTTCCAGAGCACACATCAAGGCCAAGACGAGATACTTTAGCTGTTCTTCTTCAAAGTACTCTCTCTTGTGAAGATATTGAGGCAGGGAGTGAAAACCCACCTCCCTTTCAGTCATCACTTCGATGTAACTGAACATATTCTTGAGTTCCCTGATGTTTCCGTCCCAACTGTAGTTTTCACAGAAGATGCGAAACCCCTTACAGAACTTCCTTTCGATATGCCGATCATCCATCCAGTAACGCAAGATCACAGGGATGTCCTCGACCCTCTCTTCCAAAGAAGGAAGGTGCAGTTCAAATACATTGAGACGATACAGAAGATCGCGACGAAACTTCGATTCCTTAACCATCTGAAGAATATCTCTGTTTGTTGCTGCCAAAATTCTGGTGTTGATCCGAATGAGCTTGTCTCCTCCAACCCTCATAATGCTCTGCTCCTCGAGTGCTCTTAGCAACCTTGGCTGTAATTCCATCGGAAGATCTCCGATCTCATCGAGAAAAATGGTTCCTCCGCTGGCTCTTTCCAAAAGTCCTATCTTACCTCCCTTCCGTGCTCCCGTAAAAGCTCCTTCTTCATAGCCGAACAACTCTGATTCCAAGAGAGTCTTGGATAAGGTCGAACAATTGACCGCAATAAAGGGCTCCTTCCTTCTCAAAGAAGCGTTGTGGATCGCTCCCGCAAAGAGTTCCTTACCCGTACCCGTATCTCCAAGTATCAGAACCGGTTCATCCGTCAAGGAAAATTTGAGTGCCATACGTTTTGTGCTACGAATCATCTTCGAATCACCGAGGATACTTTCGAAACAATACTTCGAAAAATACCCGCTTTTTACAGCTTTATTGGACTTGTTGAACAATTCGACCACATCAAAGTAAGGTTTGAGCAAGACCATCTTTCCATAGTCATCTTCCTGATGTCGGATAGTTCTGACACTGACAAAGCAGTCCGTCCTGTTGACGCTTACGAGCTCTTCATGGATCCGATCTTTCTCTACAAGGCTCATAAACCTTTCTTCAAGGCGAAAAGCTTCGTAAAAATTACGGTGCAACAGTTTTTTCTTACTGACACCTGTCAGTTTGCAAAACGCATTGTTACAGGTATTGATATCAAAATTTTTGTCTAAAATAAGTACTCCGGAATCAAAGTCATCCAGAACATAGTCCAACTGTACCTCTGATACGAACTTGGATTTCATCGAATAATTGATCCCGTACCAGCAGGTAGGAACCCGGTTCATCATCTCCCAGATGATCGATTGAGCTGTCTTTTCCTCGATATTTAGGATGTAGATGATGTCGAGAACGTTGGATATGTCCAAAAGCCTATGTCCCGTAACGATCGTCCTGCCACGAATATCCTCTGCAAATTCAAAGATGTCCGGAGCGATGTGAATGACGTAAGTGTATTCCTCCTTGCTCAATACCTTCCCGGGAAAATACGGTTCCATAAAGATATCCGTCTTGCCCAGTTGATAGATCAGAGCCATCGTTTCGTTTGCCATAAACTCATTGATGTTGACCACCAGTACGTCACTGTCCGGTTCGATCCGGTTGATCTCTTTTAGAGCAGTCCTGCTTATTGTCCTCTTCATCATCAACTGTGGCACATCACACCTAATCTTCCCGATCAGAAGATTGATAATCTCAGGATCCGTATAGAGGATGAGGTCGGTATGGTAGATCGGCGGGATCGGCTCCATCTCAAGATTTCTGTAATCGACAGCGATATCCTTGAAGATGGAATGGATCTGCTGTTTATAAAACTGCGAGGAATCCTCATCAATGGAAAGAATGGTGATTTGTCTCATCTCTGCTCCTCCTTCTCCTTGACACCTATAGTAATACGCAAGTTCCGTGCCAAGTTTGTTAAACTTAAGATAAAAGTTTAAATCCCCTTGTTTTAAGACTTACAAAAAAATATTTTTTTAATCAAAAATACTAGGATGGATTAAATGGGATTATGTATTTTTATCTCATTTAATTATCCCATTTATTTTAGTAGGACACAAGTTTTTTCTTTCTCCTTTTCTTACCAGTGAAAAATACGATCCTGCTACCTGGTCGAATTATGGCGTCATACAGTTACATACTACAAAAAGAACGAGAGAAGAAACGCACAAAGGCAAACCTTTGATTTCCCTTTGAGTTTACAAAAAACCAAAGTTCGTCAAATCAACATTTTTAAGAATTCTACCCTTCCTATAAGATTGATTTTTTGATGATTTTGGAATTATGAGGTGTTCACAAGCTTTTCATAAAACCACATTGTTTCTGCGAGCATCATTTTCATCAGAAGGGTTCGACAGCAACACCCTTCACACTATTCTCCAATAGAAGTATCGATATTTTGACTACGAAAAATCGTTCTATCTTCTATTTCTCATAGATCGTCGATATCCTCCACTAAAAAGAATAACAGCTTCATACCAAAAGAGCTGTCGAAAATAAATTTTCGACAGCTCTTTGATAGCAATAATTAACGTTTGGAGAATTGAGGTGCTCTTCTTGCAGCCTTCAATCCATATTTCTTTCTTTCTTTCATTCTCGGATCTCTGGTGAGGAAACCTGCTTTTTTGAGCAGCGGTCTTAACTCCGCATCTACTTCCAACAACGCACGCGAAATACCGTGACGGATCGCTCCGGCCTGTCCCGTGAAACCTCCACCTTCTACTTTAACGATTACATCGTACTTTCCAAGTGTATCTGTGATCGCCAAAGGTCTCGTTACTTCTCTTTTCAATGTTTCATATCCGAAATAATCATCAAGAGTTCTTCCGTTAACGGTTACAATACCCTCTCCCGGAATAAGTCTTACTCTGGCAACCGAACTCTTTCTTCTTCCTGTTCCAAAATATTGTACTTTAGCCATGTGTATCCTCCCTTCTTATATGTCCATCGGTTTCAATTGTTGTGCTTCGTGCTTGTGTTCCGGTCCTACATAGATCTTTAATCTCTTCATCATAGGTGCTCTCAATTTATTTTTGGAAAGCATTCCGTACACTGCATGGCGAACAATCTCTTCCGGTTTCTTCTGTAACATATCTTTGAAGGAAACTTCTTTCAATCCACCAAAGTAACCTGTATGATGTCTGTACACCTTTTGGCTCGTTTTCTTCCCTGTTAATCTTACTTTTTCGGCATTTACTACGACTACATAATCTCCACCGTCAACGTGGGGTGTAAATGTAGGCTTATGTTTTCCTCTTAATAAAATTGCTATTTCTGTGCAGAGTCTTCCCAATGTTTTTCCTTCTGCATCTACAAGATACCAATCTCTTGTAACCTCAGACGGCTTAGAAATATAAGACTTCATTCTTATCCTCCTCAAATATAATTTTCATTATGGTTGTGTATGAATAAAGTCCGGGGCTGGTGGACAAATATATTAACACGTACTAATGAATTTTACCACTTGCCGTTTTTTCTGTCAACCGTATAAATAGATTTCTTAACAAAAATTTCCGTGTTTATAGTCGTTGCGATCTCTTCTCAAACCTTTGCCTATCGTTCGTTTTTCCTCCACAAAGAACATCAGACAAAGATCTTCGTTCCTTTGTTTCTCCTATCTGAACTGTTTTTGGATTTTAAGGAAACGGTTCACAATTCGAACAACCGGCATAAAATCAATCTTGTACGAAGGGTAAAGTTGTAGAAAATGTTGATTTGACAAACTTTCACATTTCTTGGACTTATAACAAAATCAGAAGTTTGCCTTTTATTCTCAACTTCCCCAAAATGCTTTTTTGTAATTTGACAGGAAGATCCTCGCTTTAACACGTTGATATCTCATTGTTTTTGACTATGCTATCAGTGCATCTGTACGATATCAGGATTATAACATAAGACGAACCGGCAACATGCCATTACACCGCTTCCTTTCTTCCAAATAACAATACCCTCAAACCTTACTCTACGAAGGGATCCTCTTCTTCATAATCCACCCTCTCCAAAAAAAGAGCGTGCGCAGGTGCCGTATGCCCCGCCCTCTTCCTATCGGGAACACGTAGTAACTCATCGATATCGATAAGCTTCCCCTTCCCGATCTCTACGAGAGTTCCGGCAATGATCCGAACCATATTGTACAGAAAGCCGTTTCCGCTTATCCGCAGTTCGATCAGTCCCCTTTCCTCCGTTACCTCACAGTTGTAGACCGTCCTTACCGTCGTCAATGCGGAAGAGCCTTCACTGCGAAAGGCCTCGAAGTCATGAGTTCCCTCAAATTTTGAAGCAGCAATCCTCATCGCCACAACATTGAGTTTCCTTCCCATAAAGTAAGCTCTGCCCTTTTCCATCGGAGATTCCACCGAGTTGGTGTTGATACGGTAACAGTAGGTTTTCCTCTTAGCACAAAAACGTGCATGAAAGTCCTCCCTACACTTGCTGCTCCTCATGATCCTGATATCCCATGGAAGATAGTAGTTCAAAGCATTCTTGAACCTCTCAGCCTCCAACTTCGTTTCAATATGGAAGTTTGCGATTTGAGCAAAGGCATGAACTCCGCTGTCTGTCCTTCCGGAGCCTATCAGATCCACCCTTTTTCCCGTGGTCTTAAAGATCGCCTCTTCAATCTCTTCCTGTATGGAAGGTGCATTTTTCTGCCTCTGCCATCCAGCATAACGTTCTCCCAAGTATTGGATCTCCAAAATGATGTTCATCTTTACCCTCGACCGCCCTCTTCATTTTTCCTTCTCAAGGTTTTTTTCCTATTGTAACTTATTTTTTGACTTTTTTCTATTTTTTCTTTCTTTGATACAATTGATAAATCCTATCCTTTATGCTATAAACTACTTATTGATTTCAACTTTGAGAGAATACCGCACAATTTGAAAAAAATAGAACGAAATCTGTTTTATACAAAAAATACAATTCGTCAACATATTTATTTTAAGGGACTTTTGTCTTTTATAAAACAGTGGCAAAGGCAAGATATCACTTTTTGTGGTGTTCTCTTATCATTTGGGAGGAACCTTATGTATAAAAAAATGTTAGTGATGATGTTCATCTGTCTGACTTTGATTTTAACCGGCTGTGCAAAAAAAGATAGGCCTTCTTCGCACTCCGAGTTTGTTATGGATACCCTATGCACGATCACCCTATACGAATCCGACGATGCGCGGATGAGTCACGCGTTTGATATCTTAAAGGGGATCGAAGCCGATATGAGCAATACTGTTGAGACAAGCGAAATCTCCCTTGTCAACGCCTCGGCGGGCAAGGAGGCCGTTATCGTATCCGAGTCCACCTTCCACGTTATCCGCACCGCCCTGGAGTATTCACGGGAAAGCGATGGAAGTTTCGATGTTTCGATCGCTCCTCTGGTAGATGTATGGAATATCAACTCCGAGCACCCTTCCGTGCCTTCCGATGACGAGATCCACAAAGCTCTTTCCAAGATCTCTTGGAACGATGTCGAGCTCGATGAGAGCTCCTCCTCCGTCTTTCTCAAACGCGAGGGAATGAAGCTCGATCTGGGAGGGATCGCAAAGGGGTACGCGGCCGACGCGGTAGCAAACTATTTCACGGAAGAAGGGGTGACGAGAGCTCTCATCAACCTTGGCGGAAACGTATTTGTCCATGGAGCAAAGGAGGACTCCTCTCCTTGGAACATCGGGATCCAAGATCCAACCACCTCTCAAGAGAGAGCCATTGCCACCGTCAAGGTGAAAGAAGGAACTGCCGTTGTCACCTCGGGGATCTACCAGAGATATTTTGAACAGGAGGGAAAGCTCTACCATCACATTTTGAGCCCCAAAGATGGAAGACCTGTTGATAACGAGTTGGTATCGGTCACGATCATCACCAAGTCCTCCATGGAGGCCGACGCTCTCTCGACAACAATGTTTACCCTGGGCTTGGAAAAGGGCCTTGACTATATCAACGCCTCAAAAAAATCCGAAGCAATCTTTATCAAAAAAGACGGTTCCGTCTACCTCTCGGAGGGCCTCAAAGATGTCTTTGAACTGATCTCTCCCGAGTTTAACTTGGTAGATCTTTAGACTTCGGGAACGGATGATCATATAGAGTACAGATCCCAAAACAGACAATAATATGAATACCATACCCACAGGAAGAT
>JAUMWQ010000041.1 GCA_030529565.1 Filifactor alocis
TCTTCTATGGGTCACAGATTGTTTATATCCACTATTCAAAAGAATAGTAGTATTAAAATCCGGATTATGCATTGATTCCCATAAGCCTAAAAATTGAATATTATCCTTTCCTCTCAGCCAATTATTAATAACTATAAACGGTTCATCACTTTTATATCTTGCAATATCCGTAAGACTTATATAGTCGTTTTTAAAGTCTTTAGTATAAATTTGAATTGCAAAACCCTTTGCTTCGATCGTGTCTTTCTTTAGTTTAGACATGTGGGTTCCTCCTTTATGTTGATTACTGTTTACAACAGTTATTCTCATAATAACTGTTGTAAACAGCACACCAACTATTCATTTTTCCAGTTTCGAACTTTAGTAGAAACTCTAAAAGCATTGTGTTTACTTGACTATTCGTCCGTGTCATCATTATGACATGAGATCCACCATCTTGGTCGCGATCTTCTCCATAAACCTTCTGTCGTGTTCGACAAAGAGAAGGGTCGGTCTTTGGCTCAGGAGGATGTCCTCGATCTGTATCCGCGAGATCACATCGATATAATTCAAGGGTTCATCCCAAACAAAGATGTGTGCCTCTTTGGACAGGCTCGCAGCGATCAGAACCTTCTTTTTTTGTCCATCGCTGTAGTTCTCAAGCTTCACATCGAAGAGTTCCCTCGAAAAATCCAACTTTCTCAATATTGTCTTACACAGGGTCTCATCGACCTCTTCAGCCATGATAAAGTCCCTCAAACTCCCTCTCAGATGAAAGGCCGACTGAGAAATGTAAGACAACTTCAAGTCGTCGGGGAGTTGCATCCTTCCCCTGTGTTCGATCTCTTCGCCCAAGATCAGCTTTAACAGAGTGGATTTTCCGCTTCCGTTTCCACCTCTGATAGCGATGCGATCCCCCTCGTTCACTTCAAAACTGATGTCGGAGACCACCTTCTTTCCGTTGTAAAAACACGAAAGTTCTTCCACACGCATCAGTTCTTTTTTGCGATAGGGAAGACAGTGCAGTTTGAGGTCTTCTTTTCGTTCCACGTCCCGGAGCAGTTTTTCCTTGTCCTCTATCGCCTTGTCCTGTCTTCTCTCCAAGTTTTTGGACTTCTTCATCATCCTGGAGGCCTGATGACCGATATAACCCCTGTCCGGCTTTGAACCGGAAACCTTGCTCCCCTTCTTGCTCTTTTCTATCTTGTCGGACCAGACTTCGGTTTGTTTCGCAGCTTCCTTCAGGCGTTTGATATCCTTCTTCAGTTTTTCGTTTTCCTTTGTTTCAAACCGCTCCTTCCTCTGCCTGTTCTCATACCAGGTCGTGAAATTTCCCGCCTGTATGTCGACGGAAGCACGGTTGATGGAGATGACATGATCGATACATGAATCCAAAAAGTCCCTGTCGTGGGAGATAAGCAGAAATCCGTCTTTGCCTTTCAGGTATCGACTCACGAGTTCCCTCCCGTGCAGGTCCAAATGGTTTGTAGGCTCATCGATCAGAAGAAAACCTCCTTCCTTCGTAAACATCATAGCCAGCAGGAACTTCGTCCTCTCTCCCTCCGACAGGGTCGAAAAATGACGGTAGAGGATGTCTTCATCGACTTTTAGCAAACTCAGCTCCTTGAGAAGTCTCCACTCCTCCAAGTCGTCACCGTACGACCTCCATATATCGATGGTCTGGCCGTCCTCCTCTATTCGAGGCGGAAACCGGATACACTCGACATCCTTGAAGATCTCTCCTGTGTACTCCAACTCTCCCGAAAGAAGTTTGAACAGCGTAGACTTTCCTATCCCGTTTCTTCCGATCAGGCCGGTCTTCCAGTTCGTATCGAGACTGAGAGATATCCCCTTGAAGATATCCTCGGTATATCCGTAGTAAGAAAACGTGAGATCTCGGATCTTGATCAAAGACATAGTCATCCCTCCTTTGTTCCTTATCAAAAATACAACAGGCAGCGAATGAAATATTCCGCTACCTGTTATTATATCATTTTTTTGATATTTATTTATACTACTATCTACTAAAATTGATAGGTAGAACGCTTTGAAGTATAGAATACTCCAAATTGTTTTTCATTATACATTATAGATACCCGGCATTTCTACCGAAGAATAGTGCTATATCAAGAATACGATTCCTGAAAATTTTCATTTTACAAGGTCCTTGTACTTCATAAGACAATGGCAAGACCCGGATATGCCTTTGTGAGGTATTTTCCAAAATAACAAGAAAGAGCGCCTTATATGTCTGTACGCTGTTTTTTCAAGGCCTTCCATCGACCGCACAGACCTCTCTAGTCTTTGACAAATTCGATGATCCGCCCGCCACAGTTACGTATGAATTCATAGTCGTGGGTAACGATAAGGACGAGTTTTCCCTCCTCCTTCATACTGTGAATGAAATGGATGATCCTCATCATAGTTTCTTTGCACAGACCGCTGGTGGGCTCATCGAAGATGACGATAGGTTTTTTCGATGCCTTGCACAGGGCAATCGACAGCCTCTGTTTTTCCCCTCCCGAAAGTTTCTGAGGATGTACATCCTTCTTGCTGAAAAGCCCGACTTCTTCGAGCACCCTCTCCTTGATCTCATCTTCTTCCGTTACGATCGAGATCTCCTGCCATACGCTGTCGGTAAAGAGTTGATAGTTCACATCCTGCATAACGAGGGAGATCAGTTCTTCCGGGCGTTTGACTTCCTTTTTGCCGAAATAAGTCCTCCCCTTGAACTTCCTTTGCAGGCCACAGAGAGAGCGGATAAAGGTGGTCTTGCCTACCCCGTTGTTTCCGATAATAAAGTTGATCTCCCCTTCGAGGGAGAAGTTCATATCGAAGACAGGTCTTCCCCTTGTATAGCTGTAACTGTAATCTGAGCAGAGAAGCCTTGCATCCGCACAAAAATCTTTCGAAAACACATCCTTCTCAAAATAAGGTCCCAACTTCAATTCCTCTTTTCGTATCTCTTCGATCCTTCTCAGTCCATAGGTCTGCACCGAGGTTTCGTTTCGATCTGTCTCCCGGATCCTTCCGTCCTTCAAAACATAGAAGTGATCTGCAAGGTCCTTGAGGTAGTAGAGTCGATGTTCGGCAATGATGACGATCTTGCCCATCTCCCTCAATTTCCCGATCGCATACTTGAGTTGTCTGATCGACTCTCTGTCAAGGGAGGACGAAGGTTCGTCAAAGATACAGATATCCTGTTCCATACAGGTTACACCCGTGATCGCGACCATCTGTTTCTCTCCTCCCGACAGACGGAAGATATCCCTTCCGAGCAGGTGGGAGGTCTTTAGCAGTTGCGAGTAGAATACGATCCTGCGTTTGATCTCTTCCCTGCCGATCCCCTTGTTCTCCATGCCGAAGGCGATCTCATCCGTCGTATCCGTACAGTAAAACTGGGTTTTCGGGTTTTGGAACACGGTGGAGATATAATCGCTTCTCCGGGCGATATCCATCTTCGTCAGATCTACCTCCCCATAAGTGATGTCGCCCTGCACCCGTGCCTTGACCACTTCGGGAATGATCCCGTTTATCAACTTGATCAGGGTACTCTTTCCGCTTCCGGAGCCTCCGGTTATCACCGAGACCTCTCCCTTCTTAAAGGAGAGGTCGATATGTTCGAGGACCCTTTCTTCTTCATAACTGACACTCACATCTGAAATCCTAAGCATACAAACTCCTCACATAAAAATAGCTGAGCACGACGAGCAGAGCCATCATCGCATAGTCCCGAATACGAAGGCGGGTGTCGGAGATACTGCTCCTTTGTCGCCCTACGACCATCCCCCTCGTCATGGCCGATACCGCAACGTCGTCCGCAGCCTTGGATGAGCACATAAGCAGGGGGACCGCCTTGTATTCGAGGATCCTTACCGGATCTCGAAAAAGGTTCTTCCATACCAGAGAGTGCATCTTCATCGCATCGTTGATGGAGGCATAGTCCTCCCTCGTCGAATAGAAGAAACGAAACATGACCGAAACGGGGATGACGATCTCATCGGGAAGCCTCCATCTTCGAAGAGCCTCCACCAGGTCCGACATCGTTGTGGAAACAAGGGCATAGTATCCCGTCATAACTCCGGGGACCATCCGGATCACTACTCCCGCTATAAAGACGGTCAGCACACTCAAAACTCCGCCGTACCTGTCCAGCAAAAAGATCATCATAAAAAAGGCGAGGAGCAGAGCTGCAAGACCCTCGAAAAAGATCTTGTACCTTTTTTCAAACAAGAGCAGTACAAAGGGCAGGAGGCTTGTTATGAAAGAAACGACGGGATACTTTACCTGCAAATTGCCCGAAATACTGATCGTACTGATGACGAGGGTCATCAAAAACTTGGTTCTGAAATCCAACTTCAATGCTTAACCTCCGAACAAAAGCAAAGACAAAGGTTTCTCCCTGCCTATGCCTTACTGTTTCTCAAATCATACCGGCCTTTTTGAAATGCTTGTTGAGGATCTTGATCCCCAAGGTGCAACCGATGTATCCGCCTATGCAACCCAGAATGACGATGGGAAGGAAGCTCCACTGCGGAAGGACGGATAACATCTTGTCCGCAAACTCCTTCCCATAGCCCATATCGATCAACTTTTGAGCATACTGCTCTCTTCCCAGGTAGATGGGGATGAGGTTGAAGGCTGCAAAAACGCAGAATACGGTGTAGGCCCATCTCGCCGCACTGACGCTTTGATAGTTGCCTTTTTTTAGGATCAGTTCCGCCACAAAAGCGACCGCAAGCGTTCCGGGCAGCACGTAGAATCCGTGTCCCGATACCGAAAACACAAGCCCCACAAGGATCCCGAGTACAATTACCATGCCGAATTTGTCGATCTTGGTACTGTAGAGCATAAATACAGGGGCGGAGACCAATGCTCCGAAGAAGGGTACTACCGGCATAAGCACAGGGACGAAGCCTATCATTCCTCCGCACCAAAAAAACACCACCACGAGCAGGGAAAACAACCCCGCATTGATCAGATCTCTAACTTTAAATTTGTTGTTGTTCATAAGTTCCTCCTTTCATCAGGGATATACCGAACAATTTGAATGGAGTATAGCAAAAGAACGGTTTTGCGCAGATCCTTCGCTGTATACGATCCTTTCATCATACTATTGTCGTGGATATAAACCATCCGTGACTCACAGAAGATAAACCGATGTTTCGCAGTCAAAAAACAGATCTATCCATACTTCTATCGGAGGATAGTATACCCCTCCTTGTGCGGACTTTCCCCTAATAAACATAGTTTTCCGTAATATCAGACTTCTCTATCATCGTTCGATAGAGCTTCGAATGTTGCAGGAGATATTGATGACTGCCTTCGCAGTCCAAGCGTCCGTCATTCATCACGACGATCTTGTCCGCCTTCTCGATCGACTTGAGCCTGTGAGAGATGATGACGACGGTCTTGCCCTTGATCAGTTTGTTGAGGCTCTCTTGGATCTTCATCTCGTTTTCGACATCCAAAGAGGCGCTAATCTCGTCGAGAAGGATGATGGGAGCGTCCTTTAAGATCGCTCTGGCGATCGATATCCTCTGTCGTTCTCCTCCCGAAAGCTTACTCCCGTTCTCCCCTATCAGGCTCTGATATCCTTCGGGAAGTTTTTCGATAAACTCATGGCAGTTCGCGAGCTTTGCCGCCTCAATGACCTCCTCGTCGCTTGCATCCTTCCTGCCGAGGCGGATGTTTTCCATCACCGATGTATTAAATAGCGATACATCCTGGAATACAATGGAAATCTTCTCAAACAGGCTGTCCGTATCAATTGAGGAGAGCTCCTTGTTATCGATGAAGATCTGTCCCGCATCATAGTCGTACAGTCTCGACATTAGTCTTAACACCGAGGTCTTTCCGCAACCCGAAGGACCTACCAGGGCCGTAACCTCTCCCTGCTTCGCTATGAATGAGATCTTGTCGATGACCTTCTTATCCTTTGTATAGGAAAACTCCACATCTTTGAACTCGATGTCGTATCGGGAGATCTCCGAGGGTTCTCCCTCTTGTATCGGAGTATTTCTAAGTTCTTTTATCCTTTGGATCCTCGCATCGATATACATAAGCTCGGCAATGTTCATATGCAGGCCTGCCACTCCGTCTCCGATCTTTGTCGCCGCCATCATATAACCAAGAAGATAGAGCAAGGGTGCCTGGCCCTGCATATAGAGGATGGTTCCGAAAAAGACCGTAAGGCCCAGAGAAAACCGTACGACCGAACTCGATAAGGTTACCGGTAACGCCTGATGTATCTCCGATATGATGTGGAGCTTCTCCGAATTTTCCATCCTCTGTTTCAACTCTTTTCCCACCGAATCGATCTGTCCGTAGGATTTTATCTCCTGTTGCAGTTCGATCGACTCCTGAAAACTCTCCGAATTCTCCCTTAACTGATGATAGAACTTGGTCGTGTAGTAGACCTGCATCTTCTTGGACAGAAAGAGAAGGACGAAACTCAAAATCACAGGAAGCAGAACGCAGAGCCCCAGACGAAAGTTTGCAACGAGCATCATCGTTCCAATCACTAACATATACAGGGCGAAACCGATGGCCTGCGGGATCGCATGACACATAGCATGTTCAATGTCTGCAACGTCTTTCATAACGGTTTGAGAGAGATCGGAAAGATCATGTTTTGAAAAGTAAGAAAGGGGCAGTTCTTTCAAGGTCTGCGCGATCTCTATCCTCAACTCCCTACTCTCACGGTAGGTCTGTGTAAACAATGTATTATAGTTGTGGTGAAGCACCGCATACATCAGTGCAAAGACAACAAGGATGCCGATGATCAATGAGGGTCTCGAAGGCAGGGAGCCTTCTATAAAACGCTGTGCAAAATACATCAAGAACATCATCGGCAGGATAAACGAAACATACATCAAAAAACATGACAGGGATGCCCGTACCAACCCTCTGGCCCCGCTGTCTGTAAGCGCATATCTGTTTTTTATCTTCTTAATCATAGACCCTCCAATCGTTCGCCTTAGAAAACAGTTCCTGTAACATCTTGTATTTTCCGTCTTTTTTCATCAGTTCTTCGTGAGGACCCCGTTCTACGACGAGACCTCCGTCGATGAGCAAGACCTCGTCCACCTTGCGGATCGAGCTCAATCTATGAGCGATCATAATGACCGTCTTTTTCTCCATCAGATTGGAGAAGGCCTGTTGGATCTCGTACTCGTTCTCCGGATCCGCAGCAGCCGACGCCTCATCGAGGATAATAATAGCCGCATCTTTGAGGATGGCACGGGCGATCGCGATCCTTTGGATCTCTCCTCCCGACAAATGCACTCCCTTGGAGCCGATCAAGGTGTTCTCTCTTTCGGGAAACTTATCGAGGATATCTTCACACCTCGCCTTTTTGAGGGCCGACATCACCTCTTCATACGTCGCGTCCTCCTTCCCCATGCTGACGTTCTCATAGATCGTCTTTTTAAACAGTTTTGCATTTTGGAAGACAAAGGCGATACGACTCATCAAAGCGCTTTCACTATAGTCCTGAATATCTCTTCCTCCTATCAGGATCCTTCCTTCGTGGATCTTGTAGAAACCCGAGATCAGTTTAGCTATCGTCGACTTACCTGAACCCGAAGAACCTACCAGGGCGTAGGTCTTGTTTTGTTCCAGCTTAAAACTGAGATCCTTAAGTACATCCTCCTCGCCATACTTAAAGAAAACGTTGCGAAATTCAATATCGAAACCTTCAAACTCACAAACTTCCCCATGGTCGATGTTCTCCCTGCCCATCTCCTCGAAGAGGTTTTCCAGCTTGTCTACAACCTGATTTGCCTGGAAGTGGTACATTCCCACATACATCACCCTCATCAAGCAGGTAAACATGATCCCCGCAAAGCAGGCGTAGAAGATAATCTTGGTCAAGACGACCTCCGGTTCTTCTCCACCCCGGGCCAAAAGAAAAGAAAACGGAAGGATGAAGAGGATAAAGGTGTTGAACAGTGCCTGAAACATCACATAGGGACTTCTGCAGCTCAAGGCATAGCCAAGGGCATAGTTGGAATAACCGACGATCGCCTCATAGAAACTCTTGAACGAATAAACCGTCGTTCGAAAAATCTTAAGCACCTGCATCCCTCTCACATATTCGACCGCCTCGGCATTCATTTTTTCCAAAGACTCCATATACTTGCCCATAAACTCCTTGTTACCTATCATCCCCTTGATATGGAACAACCCCGCAAGGGTGACAAGAACGAACAGTCCTCCTAAGGCCGCATCGACAAAAAAGATCAGTAGAATCGCCAAAAGTGGAGTAAGCACGGCGGCGATCGTATCCGGAATCAAATGAGCCACTACCATATGAGTCTCAGCCGCATTGTCATCTATAATCTTTCTGACCTTGCCCGAAGGATTGACATCGAAGAACGAAAAAGAGGCCTTCATCAAGCGGTCGATCCCCTTCTTGCGTAGATTTGTCTCCAGACGAAAAGCGAGAAGGTGAGAGCACCACAAAGACACAAAGTAGACCAGGGCATTGAGCAACATCAGCCCTACGATGAGTCGTGCATAGTAGTAACTTCCCTCAAAACTCTGCTCCACGATAAGCTCGTTCAAAAACTTCCAAAGATACCAGTAAGGCAGAACCGTCAATATAGTAGAACCCACGGAAAATATCATAGACAAATAGGCATATCCCATCCTCTCCGGAGTATATTTCAATAATTTTTTGTAAGTATTCATATGACCTCCTTCTTTTTTTCTAACATACAGTATCCGTTTCACGATATGCCATAGTCCCATCATACAGCCGAACGATGGAGTGTACGGATCTGTTTTTCACCTTCAAGAAACACTTCATAATTCTATACAGTTGTAGAGTCGAAAAAACGGAGTATAGTAGATGCACGATCAACTATAGAGCCTTCAAAGTAGGCGCACGATCAATGCAACGGGATTCAGCGCGAGCTTCGCAGATCATCTCCTCAAGCTATGTTCGTTTTGCCGTCCGATCTTTGTTCAATCCTTCCTTATGCAATATCCTAAACTTGCTCGGAGTCATTCCCTTCAAATTACAAAAAGTCTTAGAAAACTTGCTTGCATTCGCATAACCCAGATGTCCGGCTATCTCTGTCACCGAAAGATCAGAAAACATCAAGAGTCTTTGAGCCTCCTCCATCTTATACTCTACAAGGTACTTGTTGATCGAAGTTCCGTAGATCTCCTTGAACATCTTCTTCAACGAAGTCGATGCGAGACTGAACCTCTGTGAGAGTTCCTCGATGGTATAGTGTTTGGAGAGATCTCTCACTATACAGTCTCGAACCCCCTTTATCTTATCCGTTTGGGCCTTGCGATAATAACTCATCTGCTTTAGAGTCTTATCTGCCGACCTCTGTATAAAGAGCAACACTTCCAAAAGCCTCAGCTTATACAAGTCACGGTCAAAAGAGAGTTCAAACCGAAACGGATCGAACATACGATTTACCTCATCATCATCCCTGATCACATAAGGCTCTTTTTCGCGATACCTCTGATAGATTTCGTCGATATCGATGCCGAACTTGAAAAATAGTTCTCTTGTCTGAACAGGAAGTTCTAAAACATTTATACTAAAAGTCAAACACCGCAGCTTTCCTGTCGGAAAACGAAACTCCTTCACATTCAAGGGAGAAGTGTCCAACATAAAGGAGTTCTTTGTAAGATAGGTGTATCTGTTGTTCCCGCACAACCACTCCATTCTGCCCTCCAAACAATAGGATAGATTCAAGTTCTGCAGATAAACATCGTTCTTCCCGCGGTAAACCTCAATATCAAAATAATCGGTAACAAGCAAACTCACCCCCTCAAACAGTTCTCCCACATAGATCCTTGTCCCTTCATTTCCTCCATCGAAGACGAGATAACCCTGTTCCCTTCCAAAACTCTCCATCCCCTTGATCGCCATGATCTTTGCTACTTCCCTCTCATTCATCGAAGCCCCCCTTCTCTATAATGATAACTGTTATCATATGAATATATTACTTCATTGTTAATTTTTTTACAACTCCATCTAGACAAAATCCTCCCTATCGGACAGTTTTTTTTGGTTAAGTGATCCGTTTTAAAAAAATCCTCCTCACCACTTTGACTTCAGCTGCCCAAGGACGTATGACAACGAAACACGCCCTTGAAACCTCTTAGATCTAATCACCATTATAAATCGCCAAGTATCTGTATCAGATTTTTGATGCCATTATCCACTATTAAAATTGTCCGGTCGTACAGTTTGCATTTTAGGATCACTCAAAACGTTTCCGGTAAATGTATGTTTTTTGCCTTAGGGCATGTCGCATAATTCAAAAAACAGCATAAAATCAAGTTTGTGTCTTTGTGCGCCACTTTCCTGACACAATGCTTGGATACGAAAGTAAAAAACAAAGAATGACAACTCTGCTCCACAAAACAAGCGTAGTTTGCGATCGGTTGAAAAAGCAGGCAGCAGAAGATCACCTAGACTCGAAAGGTGAATGCAATGAATTATGACCTTCAGCGTGTAAAACGTACCGCCCGTTTGTTGAAACAACGACTTTTTCTTATGAAAATTTTTCTTGATTGATTTCGATTATTCTTGAATAAAACCTATAAATATGGATATAATAAAAGTAGTTTTTGAAAAAAATTTAAATTCACACCACCAAGGAGGATTTTATGGATATTTTAGTATGTATCAAACAGGTTCCATCGGTTTCTCACGTCAAGATCGACAGAGAAACAAACAATATCATTCGAGAAGGTGTTCCGAGCATCATCAATCACGCAGACAAGCACGCTATGGAAGAGGCTTTGAAACTCAAAGATCAATTCGGCGCCCACATCACCGTCATCACCATGGGTGCGCCCGATGCGGAAAAGAGCTTGAAAAAATGCCTCGCCCTCGGTGCGGATAAGGCTTATCTTGTAAGCGACAGAGCATTTGCAGGCTCAGACACATTGGCAACTTCTTACACCCTCTCTTCCGCTATCAAATTTCTCGGAGACTTCGATGTGATCTTCACAGGAAGTTATGCGACCGACGGAGATACCGGTCAGGTAGGTCCCGAGATCGCAGAAATGATGGGCTACTCTCTCATCAGCTATGTAAAACAGATCGAAGCAAGCAACGAAAAGATCATCGGTTATCGTGAAACCAACAACGTGATCGAAAAAGTGGAAAGCAGCTATCCCGTCGTTATATCCGTAACCAGAAACTCCTCCGAGCCGAGAAAACCCGCTGTAGGCATCAATATGTCGGAACTCAAAGCGGAAGAATTGATGCTGACCGCGGAAGTTATCAAAGCGGATCCGGAAAAGATCGGAAAAGCAGGTTCGCCCACGGTGGTATCGAGCGTATTTGCACCTCCCTTGCTTGACAAAGGCGTTATCATTGAAGAAGAGTCTGAAGAGGCGTCGGTAAAGAAACTGATGAATATATTGATTTCTGAAAAATTGATTGGATAAAGGAGACTGTTATGGAGCATAAAAATATATGGGTAATTGTAGAAAAACACGAAGGAAAACCTCTTAACGTATCCTTGGAACTTTTGGGAAAAGGACGAATCCTCGCAGATGAGAAAGGCGAAAAACTCGTAGCGGTTTTGATCGGATACCAAAATGCCGATATCACCAAGACCCTGATCGAATACGGAGCGGATGAAGTAATCAGCGTCGATGCCAAAGAATATGAGCACTACAGAAGTGACTCCTTCACCTTTGTACTCAATAGCCTGATCGACAAATACCATCCCTTCGGAATTATGATCGGAGCTACCTCCAACGGAAAAGACCTGGGTGGAAGGATCAGTGCAAGAAGAAGACTGGGCCTTGTTGCAGGTTGTACCGATGTGTACTTCAACGAAGATAAGAGCGAACTTCTCTGGGAGAGAGCTACCTTTGATGGCAAGCTGTTCTCCACCATTATTACAAGTACCTTCCCCAAGATTGGAACCGTAGGAAACAAAACCTTCCGCGGAAACACTCCCGACTCTTCCAGGACCGGGGTTGTTATCGATGAGAAGATCGAGATGGCGGAAGAAGACATCCGTACCAAGGTCCTTGAGATCATTCAGGAAGCTCAAAAAGCAAAAATAGGCCCTGATATGGAAACAGCCGATATCATCGTTGCCGGTGGCAAGGGTGTAGGAAGCAAGGACAAGTTCTCGATCATCGAAGAGTTTGCAGCAGCTGTAAACGGCGCAGTAGCCTGCACCAAACCCTTAGTCGATGCAGGTTGGATGCACTACGACTACCAAGTAGGCTCCACAGGAAAGAAGGTCTCTCCGAAGATCTACTTTGCCTTCGGAATCTCCGGCCAACTTCAGCATACTGCCGGAATGCAGGACTCCGACCTTATCATAGCGGTAAACAACGATCCGAACGCACCCATCTTCAAGGTGGCACACTACGGCATCGTAGGAGACCTCTTCAAAGTCATCCCTGTATTGAAGGAAGAATTCTTAAAGTTAAAACAGATCTAAATAACATCTTTTTGAAAGGATGGAGCCCTCGCTTCATCCTTTTTTGTATGCAAAACCGATTCCATACAAAAAGTGCAACTCTTCAAAGCGTTTAATACTCTTCTCCAATAGAAGTATGGATATATTTGTTCTGCGACTAAGAAAATTCGTTTTATCTTCTAGGGGTCATAGATCATTTATATCCATCAATCAAAGGAAGAATAGTATAATTCACAAAGCTTCTGTGCTTTTTCAAAACAGAATCAAAACCAAGATGTCATTTTGTGTGACATGCTCATAATAGTATACAAGGGCCTTCCCTCAAAAAAACCTCCCTTCTCCTTCAATTTCACCTAATATTAATGTTTTATTTCATAATTATATACTTTATATCCCTTGTCTTACATTTTTGTGGAAATTCTGAAAAATAACTTACCTGTTTTCTGTAATATGGTAAGATATAGATAGATGGATCAAGACAGATAAATAATTGTCTTTTATCCTAAATAAAATGACTCGCTACTTACAGCTCTAAGCTCAGGAAGACACTCTTTTTTTCATACCTTTTGTTCGAACTCGGTAGCGATCATCTTGCCTCAATATAGAGGATAGCGATCGTTTCGTGCCGGGATCTGATCGAACACGGAAGTGTCCGTCCTGCAAACACGAAACAAATATCATCGATATAAACAGTTCAAACAGAAAACAGTTTCCAATGCTTATTTTCAAAGAATGTTTCCCGCAACTTCAATTCCCGTTGAAATTCGGGAAACCTTCCTCCTTCAAATAAAAAACATCTTCGTTGTGCAGAAAGTCCCTGCACGGCGAAGATAAGTTTTACTCGATGTTTCATATTTTTAATTGCTAACACGCAAAAGAAAGCAAACACAACTTCTTTTTTTCCTCAAAGAACACGAAAAACACCGGTCTTGCCTTCAAAAGCAACATCGGTGTTTTTCGGTTATGAGAAAGGAAGAAACTATATCTTTCACACAGGGTCAATATACAAAAAACATCCCTGTATTTCCATGTAGTATAGATCACATCTCCGATGACAATTATCATGATGGGAACCCTTTGCAAGGAGACAATAATATCAATGGTTTACCCTGCATCCGAAAGAACATTACAAATCCAATTTCTAACAGATGTCGAAAGTATAATTTCCCCTCTGTCCACCATTTTTAAATTTGGTCTTGACAAAATTTATAATTTCCTATAAAATAAATCTAATCTCAATTGATCACCTATGAGATTACATCATGAGTTCAAATAAAAATTTATTCTAATCGTCCTCCGGGACTCCACATTGTGTGGCCAACTTGCGAAAGCAAGTTTTTTTTTGCAAACCTGTCCTTTTTGGTTGACATTCCCTCTAATAATGATATTATAAATATAATAAGTCTATTACAATGTATTTGACTCGATCTCTTCTCGACACACTTTCCGAAAACGGACGAGGCAGATATTACAGAGTTATACGATGTCGATGAAAGTCTTTATGGAGCACTCTTATCAATACCCACCAGTGTAATGGCACATTGAAATTCATAATAATTTTGGTTTTGATATGAGCTCGTTGGATTTATAGCGAAGATAAACAATAAAGCTAAGAAAATGTCGCACAAAGGCAAACTTCTGATTTTTCTTCCATTGTATAAAATACAAAAGTTTGTCATAGTAATGTTTTCAAAAATTCCATCCTTCGTACAAAATTAATTTTGGGCTAATTTTCCGAATTATTCGGTATAGCCCTAAATATCAATGTGTCGCCACACTAAACTTTCATAGATAACGATTTGTACATCGGACATTCCTGAAATTGAAATGGAG
>JAUMWQ010000042.1:0-2517 GCA_030529565.1 Filifactor alocis
GTATTGGTCAAAGCTCCATTGGACAACTTTACAAATAGAAACCCCCCTATACCACGTTTTATTTATATGAAATGATACAGGGGGATTTTTTTGATTACTTTTCAATTCATACTAAAATCTGTTTGGATTGCCACTGAGAGTTCTCCTTTGGTTATGGGATTAATCTGTATAAATGATTTTGTCTAACCCGATACTGAGTATGAAATAAAAAACGGAGCAGGATTACCTCCTTTTCCCGAAAGCGAGTGTGGCTTGTGATTGATCGAAAAAGCGAGCGGCGCAAAACTCGAGGGGAGAATATAGTATTAGTTCCGTTTTTAGTTTTATTTACTCTAAACCACGATTCGTAATTATACATCCCACAAATCCGGAATTTTAACCGAGACAAACAATCGCACAAAGAGATACCTTTTGTCTTTCGTAGTTTTGCAGAGCATGGAACGACTGCAAACGGAATAGGTTTAAAAACCTTATTTTTTGTACGAAAGACTCTGTGTATTTCGTGTAAATCATGCGGCATTTCCTTAAGTTTTAGTTTGAGTCATATTTGATATCGGGTGTTTTTAATTTAAAACCATAAGGGAGAGTTCATAAATCTTCGATCTTATAAAGTCGTCAGAAATCGAATTTTCATATCGACCGATGGCAAAGGTTTTCCACATTGACAAAATAAAGAAGATGACATTGTCTTCATTTGAGAATAGAGACTTCAACTCCACGATCAACTTATCTTCAAAGGAATTGATCACCGATATGATGCGAAATCCTTTGTTTTCGAGAGAAGAGATGACTCGTGCCAATTCAAGGAGATTGGAGTGCTTATTTCGAGGCAATTCGAAGACAAAGGAAAGCAACTCGCGTAGCTTTTCTTCCTTTGAAAGATCTTTGTTTTCTTTGATATCATCCAAGCGTTCTTCGATGTCTAAAAAGAAACAACGAATCACCTCAAAAAAAATCGCTTCTTTGTTATCAAAGTATTGATAAATAGTACTTCTACCCATTTTTGAGGATATGGCGATCGATTGGATCGTCGTTTTTTGATATCCTCGTTGCAAAAAATTTTCGAGAGCAACTTTTGCGATCTCTCTTTTCTTCTCATCCGTGTTTACAATTTTTGGCATAAAATCCCTACTTCCTTTTACAACTACATCTAATGTTTATGCTATAATCCCGGTATAATGTTATTTTAATTTCATTCAAGGATATTGTCAATTGATAATGCGAAAACTATTTATTTTTCTTGTAAATTGTGACAGCTAATTATACAATAGAGTAGAATAACCTAAGTTATGGTATCATAATTTTACGATGTAATAAAGGTGTACGACGTAATAAAGACGATTTATTTTTAATTTTTTGACGGAAGTTGAAGAATTGTGGAAAAATATTTGTTTTTTTAAGGATGATCATCTTGTTTAAGACGTCATATCGACTTATTTGCCCATGCCTTTGGGGTGATGTTTTATTCTTTGAAGGGATCGTCTGTTTTTGAGAAACAAATATCGTTTTTATATGACACCGTGATGCTACTTGTTGCATAGGAGATGACAAAATAGAACTGTATCAGAATTATAATGATGGGAGAATAGGAGAAAAACGTGGCCAGACAAAGCAAATTAAATAAAAGAAATGTAAAGAAAAATGAAGTGAAGTACACAGAGGAAGTTCGCGAAGTATCTTCGGACTTATCGGAAACAACTTCTGAAGTGAAGTCGGTGGAGAGGTTGAATGATGTCGAAAGTGTTGAGCAAAAGGAGTCTTTTTTTATAGGGGATACTTTTTTGGACAACAGCAGTATCAGTAAGGAAATTAAGGAAGAACTGAAGAAGTATGAGGAGAAGGTAAAAGAGGTCGAAGGCGATTACCGCAGAGATGATAAAGAAGTGGAAAAGGCAACGGAGAAGGAAGTGAAGGTTAGGGAGGAAAAAACAGTTTTAGTTCCGCCGGTCTATGAAGAGCTTCCATCTTTGAACAATACTGCTTTGGAGAAAAAAGAGGTTCCGGTACAAGAAAAAAGGGCAAAAAGAGCCTCTGAAAAACCGCAACGGAAAGAAAATCCCGTACAACAACCCAAAACTCCTCGTCCGAGGCATAATGCACCTCCGGGAAGACCCACGCTTTTGTTTCGGACTCTTTTGTTTGTGGTTCCCGTTTTGTTGATGATGGCAGTAGGCGGTTATTACATCCATAAACTTTCTAAGGCCCCGGCCCTGAGTGAACAAAATATTGAAACGGGTAATAATACTAAGGAGGGGCTTGTCTACCAGTATGGTCCTCTTCATCCTTTTGAGATGTGCTCGATGCGTAAGCCTGATTTGATTGCGCAATTGGGTGAACCTATGGGAGAGGGAGAAGGGGTGGACGAAGAGACCAAGTACCTCAGATATGAGTACGAATGGTTTGGACTTCCGACAAAATCGAAAATCTACTATGCTAGAGAACAGCGAATTTATAAAGCTGTAATCAATTTCCACAACATCGAATTTGATGAGCTTCAAACTCTCATCACCAAGGGAA
>JAUMWQ010000042.1:2527-13904 GCA_030529565.1 Filifactor alocis
GAGGGGCAAGAGTACAAAGACATTATTTGGATAAAGGATTCTATGAAGTATTGGCTCACCCAAACGGATGAGGGAGTGAATCAGCTGGAGGTCAGATTGGCCTACTATCCCAATCCGAATGATTATGATATGGGGTATCGTCCTACGACGATTCAGGAAGTCAACACTGTCGATGTTACGGGAGACGGAAAACCTGATGAAGTTTCCTTGATCGGAAGCAGAAACTCTTATACAGAGACAGCTTATGCAAGACTATTTATTCTTGTAACTTCTGACGGGAAAACATACTTGGAGAAGTTTCCTGAAGACTTGGATGGAGGTCTATATCCGCAGATGGAAATCTCGGGAACAGGATTAAATGCGAAGATCACAGTTACTACCGATAATACCTATGTGGTCAATAAAAACGTGTTTGCCTTTGCAGATAATGAGATTAAAAATATAGAAAGTACAAATGCTCCCTTAAAAAAATAAGGTTTCTTAATGGAGAGGAGGAAGTATTGTTTGAATATTTGTATCGATATAGATGGAACAATGACAACTTGCGACTATTATATTCCCTTTTTCAATGATTTCTTCAAAAAAGACATTGTGTTTGAAGAAGTCAAAGACTACGATCTCAAAAAAGTCTATGGAATATCGGAAGTTGAAATGAGCAGGTTTTATAATCAGGTGGGAAATAAGATGCATTCTTCCGCTTTGATTCAACCGCATGCTTCTGCTACGATTTTGAAGTGGAACAAGAAACACAAGGTGTATATCGTAACAGCACGTTTGAAAGAGAATGAGTTTGTTACCTTGGAGTGGTTGAAGAAGCATGACTTAGAAGACATTAGTCTTCACTCTCTGGGAAGTCCTGCGAAACTGGAGTTTTCAAAGTCGATAGGTTGCGATGTTTTTATTGAAGATCACCCGCAGGAATCTCTAAGAATCGCGGAGACGGGAATTAAGGTTATTCTTATGGATAATCCTTATAATGTGGATGTGAAGCATCAAAATATTACCAGGGTTAAGAACTGGTACGAGATCGACGATCTCCTTGAAGTTTTTGCAAACGCAAGGATCTGAGAGAAAGAGAGGATTGCTTTTTTAGGGTGCTGTGACTGTTAAGATGAGAAGGGTTCATAAACTTGAAAAAATATCGTTGTAGAGATTCGACTGCAACGGATTTTTTTACAGGCGAAACTTGAAAGAAAGCTGTTTAAAACCTTTTCTTGTACAGAGAAATGATATGCGGGGACAAAATGGTGTCTGCTGACTTATTTTTTGTGATAGGAGACAGAAAGTTCGCATAAAACAACAGTATTTAAGACGTTAATATTTTTGTTGTTCAAGGAGGAGGTTTCTCAGAGCAGGAGAGGGAATTTAACCTTCCTGCGTACATAGCACGGTGCAAATCTCTTCCTCATCCTATTATTCGTTTGTTTTCTATATGAATGCTTGCTACTATTTGAAAGTCCGAAATGATTTTTGTCCTTTTTGGAGAGTATGTTTTTCTTCAATCAGATTTCAGAACCGTACGATAGTTCAAGAAAACGGTTTGCGGATTTCCTGATTTTGCAGGTGCGTTTTTGAGGAAGATGAAACTGAGATTTTTGTTTTCGAAGGGTACTTTTACGTTAACCTGTCAGAAAAATAAAAGGGGAGGGTCGCTTGACCGGGAATGGATATTTCTATGAAAAAAGATTTGGTAAAAAACATTTTAACAAGCTGTATTTATTTTTATATCGTTTCTTTTCTTACTAGGGGAATGGTATCCGGGTTTTTTATTGTCAAAGTGCTTCCTGAGACGGTGTACTTATTTTGGCTTCTCTTTATATCTTTGGGATTTACTTTGAAGTGGATGGAGGAGCGATGGGAGAGGATAATATCCGTAAGTCCTCCTTTTTTTATAAATCTTGCACTTTTCACATATGCATATCTGGGTTCCGGAGGTTTTCCGAATTGGATAACGGAAGATAAGATACGCTTTTGGGATGCCTTGCACTATCTGAACCTCAATATCCTCCTGGCGCCTGTTATGATGCATCCTCAAACTTATTATCTGAGGTATTTTGCGATGATCTTCCTGCCCTCTACCCTCTTTTATATAGGGATGTATCTTTCGAGGCAGTCGAAGCTCAGGTTTGAGGATCGGATCAATAAGATGGATGTGAGTGTCGGAGGATTATTTAAGGGGGGAGATTCAAATAGAGAAAGAGATTCTTATGACAAATAAACAAGGAGGAATGCTCTTTGATCAAAAGAGGTTACTGACGCTGATGCGGAAAATGCAGCGCATATCTCCGACACGATGGATTATGTTCAGTTTCGTTTTAATTATCTTGTTGGGCACCTTGATCTTGAGCTTACCTATATCCTCTGCTCAAGGGAAGTATACCGGGTTTTCAGATGCTCTTTTTACTGCAACTTCGGCAGTATGTGTGACAGGTTTGTCTGTGCTCGATACCGGAGTTCATTGGAGCACTTTCGGAAAACTTGTTCTGCTCCTTCTTATCCAGATAGGAGGCTTGGGCTTTCTGACTTTGACTACATTAGCATTGATCTTGTCGGGGAGTCGGATTGATTTGAAGACAAGGATATTGATGAAGGAGTCCCTGGGACAGAATAAGTTGCAGGGCATTCTTAAGTTTACGAAATCGATCGCGTTGTTGACCTTTGGAATTGAAGCTGTCGGAGCTTTGGTCCTGTCTTTTGTTTTTATCCCGCAGTATGGGTTCGTGAAGGGCTTGTTCTTTTCCGTCTTTCATTCAGTCTCGGCTTACTGCAATGCAGGCTTTGATTTGAATGGAAACTTCAGTTCTTTCACAGCTTATATCTCTCACCCTATTATCAACCTCGCTCTTATGACTCTGATCCTTTTAGGGGGGATCGGATTTACTGTGCCCTTCGATGTTATCAAAAACAGAAGATTTGATAGATTGAGTTTAAACACCAAGATCATTTTGGTGACCAATGCGATCTTACTCTTTGGAGGATGGTTTCTGTTTTTTGTCTTTGAGTCGGAAAATACTTTTACCATTGGAGGATATGACACCTTTACAAAGCTACTTGCTTCCGCCTTTCAGTCTGTTACTTGCAGAACAGCAGGCTTCAACACGATGAACCTTGAGGCTATGAGTAACAGTTCCAAGCTCTTGTCCATCTTCTTGATGTTTATCGGAGGTTCTCCCGCTTCAACTGCGGGAGGTGTAAAGGTAACTACAGTGGCTATTTTGTTTTTAATATCCAGATCCGTAGTTCAAAACAAAAGAGAGATCGAGGTCTTTCGAAAAAGAATTTCATTTAAGTCGGTAAACAAAGCAATAGCGATCTCTGTGATAGTAAGTTGCATAGCTTTCTTCGGTCTGATGGTCCTGTCGACAGCGGAGAAGGGCTCTCCTTTTATGAGCGTTTGTTTTGAAGTGATCTCTGCTATTGCTACTGTAGGGTTGACTTTGAATTTAACAACGAACTTGAGTCTCGTCTCCAAGGTTGTGATCATTTGCATTATGTTTATAGGTCGGGTCGGGATCCTGACGATCCTTCTCGCATTTTCGGAAACAAAGACAAAGCGATATAAGTATCCGGAGGAAAAAATCATCATTTAGAATGAAAAGGGTGAAATTATGAAGAAGAGTTTTATTGTAGTAGGTTGCGGGCGTTTCGGCTATTCTGTGGCCACGAGGTTATTTGAATTAGGATATGATGTAATGGCCATCGATAATGATGAAGAAACGGTGCAGGATCTTTCCGATAAGGTCACCTATTCCGTTCAAGCCGATGCAACGGATGCAACGGCGCTCAGTGAGTTGGGAGTACAGAATTTTGACGTTGCCGTTATCAGTATTGCCTCCGATGTACAGTCGTCGATATTGGCGACTATCCTAGTCAAGGAAATGGGCGTCAACTACGTTGTTTGTAAGGCGAAGGATAATTTGCAGGCGAAGGTGTTGTACAAGATTGGTGCGGATAAGGTGGTGTTTCCGGAGAAAGATATGGGGATCAAAGTTGCAAACAGCCTTGTATCTAAGAATGTCGTCGATTATTTCGATATTGATTCGGACTACGCCATTGCGGAGATCAAACTCCCCTCTTCCTACTTTGACAAGAAGATCAAAGATATCCCTCTTAGACAAACTTACGATCTGAACATCGTAGGGATCAAGGACGAAGAGGGCATCCGCTTTAATCCGGATGCGAAGAGGGTTCTGAAAGAGGGAGAGGTTTTGATCGTAATAGGAACGAGGGATATGATACAGAAGTTTGAGGAAATCGAATGATGAAGGACTATGAGAAGATACGATCCAAAGAAAACTTGAAATACAAGACTGCGATTTCTCTGTTTCAACAAAAGCACAGAAAAAAAATGCAACTTTTTCTGATAGAAGGCTTGAGGACGATCCTGCAGGCTTTGGACAATGAGGTTGAAATCGAATATCTCTTTGTTGAAGATGAGTGTATACAAAAACATTCCTCTATTTTGGAAGAAAAAGCTCTTGCAGAAAAAACTCTACTTTTGGATAAACAATTGTTTCAAAATCTTACCGATACGGTTCATTCTCAAGGGATCGTTGCGATATGTCACATCAAGGAACAAAACTTCAACGAGGCTCTACAGAAAGGGCAAAGACTTCTGGTGATCGATAGGGTACAGGACCCCGGTAATTTGGGCACCTTACTTAGGACGGCTCTCGCTTATAAGATGGATGCGGTGATCTTGACAAAGGGGAGCGTCGATATCTACTCTCCCAAGGTAACGCGTTCATCAATGGGAGCAAATATATCGATGAATATTATTCAAAATGTGCAGCCTCCAGAGGTGATTTTACTAAGAGAAAGCGGATATACTCTTTATGCTGCATCTTTGGATGAGCAGGCGGTGGAGTATAGAGAGGTAAGATTTGAAAAAAAGAGTGCGTTGATTTTAGGAAACGAAGCTAACGGAATAAGCGAAGAACTCTTAAAATCCTGTGACTACAAGATCATCATCCCTATCGAGAACGAGATGGAATCTTTGAATGTAGGGATCGCAGGAGCGATACTGATGAATGAGATTTTTGCACAGCAGAGACAAAGCCTTAGCCGACAGGGCCAATATCGTACTTGACAATTGACACGATATCAACTGTATTGTATGATAAAGGTTAATACTTATACTATTCCCGTTTAAACTGTCATCATATATACTTAGGAGACACCGCACAATTCAAAAAATCATCATAAAATTTATTGTATATGGATAGTGATTTTCTCGAAAGTATTACTTTGACAAGATTTCGTCTCTTGCAAACTCGTAGAAAAATCAAAGTTTCATATTTGTGCGGTATTGCCGTTATTCTCTAAACGGATCAAATCGTTTGAGAAATCCGTTTTTCTGCGGGTGTCATTTTAATAGGGTAAAAGTACTAATAAATACTATGATCAGAGGGGGTTTTTTTATTGAATGAAAAACGATTTTATATAACGACACCGATTTATTATCCGAGTGGAAAATTGCACATCGGACATACCTATACGACGGTGGCGGCGGATGCGATCTCAAGATACAAACGCTTTGCAGGTTATGATGTGCGATTTTTGACAGGCACGGACGAGCATGGTGAAAAAATACAGAAAAAAGCGAAAGAAGTGGGTTTGGAGCCCATCAAATATTTGGATGGAATGATTGAGGATATTAAAAAGCTATGGGCGACAATGGAGATCTCCTACGATGATTTTATCCGTACGACCGAAGAGCGTCATGAAAAGAGGGTTCAAAAAATCTTTCAAAAACTGTACGACCAGGGAGATATCTATCTGGGAGAGTATGAAGGACACTACTGTGTAGAGTGTGAGGCTTTTTGGACGGATTCTCAACTGGCAGAGGGAAAATGCCCTGATTGTCACAGGGATGTGGAAGACAAAAAAGAACAGTCTTACTTCTTTAGATTGTCCAAGTACCAGGACCGTTTGATCCAATACTACGAAGAACATCCGGACTTCTGTTTTCCGGAGAGCAGAAAAAACGAAATGCTCAATAACTTTTTAAAGAAGGGTCTGGAAGATTTATCCGTCTCCAGAACTTCTTTCGACTGGGGAGTGAAGGTTCCTTTTGACGAAAAACACGTCATCTATGTATGGATCGACGCCTTGTGCAATTATATCACAGCCCTGGGTTATCCGGATGAGACTCCCGAGATGGAAAAGTACTGGCCTGCAAATATGCACATCGTAGGCAAGGAGATCGTGCGTTTTCACACGATCATTTGGCCGGCTCTCTTGATGGCTTTGGATCTTCCTTTGCCCGACAAGGTGTACGGACACGGTTGGATCTTGTTTTCTTCAGATAAGATGAGCAAGTCAAAGGGCAATGTCGTATATCCGGAACCTTTGATAGAGAGATACGGCATTGATGCTTTGAAGTATTTCTTGCTTCGTGAATTTGTTTTCGGACAGGACGGTAACTATACGAATCGCGGATTTTTGACAAGGATCAACTCGGATCTGGTAAACGATTTGGGCAACCTGCTTTCCCGAACAGTTTCGATGGTCGAGAAGTACAACGATGGGATCGTTCCCGTAGCGAAGGTCTCTACCGACTTTGATAAAGATCTTCAGGAATTGGTCAATAACCTTTCCGCAAGGTTTGACGATGCTATGAATCGTATGCAGTTCAATGAAGCTTTCGAAGAACTGTGGAAGTTGATCCGCAGAGCAAACAAATACATTGATGAGACAATGCCTTGGAAACTTGCTAAAGAAGAAACTTCAAAAGAACAACTCGATACGGTTCTCTATCATTTGATGGAGGTTTTGAGAGTCGTAGCTGTCTTCCTGAAGCCCATGTTGTCTGTTACCGCACACAAGATCCTTGAGCAGATCAATATTCCTACAGAGGATGCAACCTTGGACAGCGTTGTCGCCTTCGGCGGTTATCCTGCAGGAAACAAGGTGAAGAGGGGAGAAAACCTCTTTGAACGTTTGGATATAGAAACAGAGATGGAAGAGCTTGAGAAGATGTTCGCAGCCAAGGATGAAAAGACGGAAGAAATCAAATGGGAACAAAAACAGGAGATCGGCATAGACGACTTTGCAAATCTAGACCTTCGAGTGGGAAGGATCCTTTCCTGTGAAAAACATCCCAAGGCAGATAAGCTGTTAGTGTCGCAGATCAAGATTGGAAATCAAACGAGACAAATCGTCAGCGGGATCGCCAACTTCTACAAGCCGGAAGAGATGGTAGGCAAAAACGTTGTGGTTGTAGTCAATTTAAAGCCGGTGAAACTGAGAGGTGTTTTATCGGAAGGTATGGTATTGTGTGCCTCGACCCCGGATGATGACAAATTGGTTACAGTATCGGTAGACGGTGTTCCTGATGGCTGTGAGGTGAGATAGATGAGATTGTTTGACAGCCATGTTCACTTGGATGACAGACGTTATGACGAGGATAGGGATGAACTGATCACCTCTTTGCCTGAGCAGGGCATCGAGCTTGCCGTGAACATCGGCGCCGATATCAAATCCTCCAAGGCTTCTATTGACTTGGCGGAGAAGTACGAGTTTTTGTATGCGACGGTAGGGGTACATCCTCATGATGTGAAGACGATGAAGGATAGGGATATCGATACGCTCAGAGAACTTTCGAAACATCCCAAGGTCCTTGCGATCGGAGAGATCGGTCTGGATTACTACTATGACAATTCTCCCAGGGAACTCCAGAAAAGATGGTTCATAGAGCAGATAAAACTTGCGAACGAGTGTGATCTTCCGATCGTGATCCACTCGAGGGATGCGGTCCAAGACACCTATGATATGATCAAGGAACATAACAATGGATCCAGGGTTTTGATCCACTGTTTTTCCCAGAGTTTAGAAATGGCGAAGAAATATGTAAAAGATGAGGCCTATCTTGCTTTGGGAGGTGCTCTTACCTTTAAAAATGCACGTTCTCTCTTAGATGTGGCAAGGCATATCCCCTTGGAATATCTGCTGATTGAAACCGACTGCCCTTACTTGACTCCTGAGCCCTACAGAGGAAAGCGCAACGACCCGTCCAAGGTCTACTATGTTGCACAGAAGATCGCAGAATTGAAGGGTTTGTCACTTGAAGAGGTGGTTGAAACTACAAACCTCAACGCCAGAAAGTTTTATGGCTTGAGTTAGAATGATAGAAGAGGTTCGTACAAGTATGACACTGAGTAAAATTCGCAATCACATAAGCAGAATATATGAGATGACAAATGTTCTCATGGAGAAAGAGATCTTTTTTGATATCAAAGACGAGTTGATGAATTCTGTCAACGAGGTGCTTGATTGTGAAGTGCTTTCTTTAAATGTGTTTCCAAACGACGATCAAAGTGAGATATTATTGGTCTATACCAATAATATCTCCGATATCGCCGAAAGCTATCAAAAAGATTCTCTCAAGATCAATTCTCAAAGAGTGTATCGGATTCCATCGGAAGGCTATTCCGACTTTATTTGGAATGCGCTCCATCACAAACATTACGACTGTTCCATAGAAGGCAGTTCGGCAAAGACCAAGGCTATTTTCCCTTTGGTTTCGCAGGACAAAGTCCTGGGGTTTATTTATTTGATATTAAAAGAGGGGTTGATCCTGGATCAGGATGATATTTATTTTTTGAGACAGGTCGCTCTGTTTTTGGCTCTTTCGATAGAAAAGGCGGAGATGAAGAAGATCGTTATGGAGTCGAGGATGAGAGAGAGGGAGATGGCTCTTGCCTTCGATATGCAGCAAAAGATCATGAGTGAGAACAACGTACCTTTCTTTCAGGGAGGCAAGATCAGTTATTTTTATAAGTACGGAGAGGCCTCGGGGTATATGCCTTACTTGTCCAAAAGGCTTGGGGGAGACTACTGCGAAATTATTCAGATCGATGATCAAAAAGCCCTTATTTTTGTTGCAGACGTTATGGGACATGGGATGTCTTCGAATTATTTCGTATCGATGATGAAGGGAGTACTCAAGACCTGTGTGGACTTAAACATCATATATCCGGACGAACTTCTGACCAAGATGAATATGATCTTGATGAAGGAACTTGACAAGTCCAATCTGTTTATAACGGCTCAGGCCATGTTTGTTGATTTTGGAGATAAGACGATAAGGATATCCAATGCAGGACATACCGAACCCGTTATGCTGAGTTACAAAAACGAGGAGTTTTGGTACAGTATCATCAGCGGAGATAAGGGGATTCCTCTGGGTATTGACGAAACTTTGAAGTATGCACAAAGAAAGATAGATGTCAGCGGCTTTGACACCATCTTGTTATATACGGACGGGATTATCGAAGCTACGAATGCAAGTGGGGAAGAGTTCGGAATAGACAGGATGATAGAGTTTTGTGAGAAGAAGGGAAATGCGGATACCGAGCAACTCGTACACGGGCTTTATCAGGATGTAACCGAGTTTTCGATGGACGCCGATGATGTGATGACGGATGATATCTTATTGCTCGCCGTTTCCTTAGGAGCTTAAAAGAACTATGAGAAGGTAGGTGGTGACCTCATCTTCTTATAGTTCTTTTTTTGTAAAAACGCCTATGTGATCCTATTCTCCGATACATACACACTCACGAGGACAAAAATTTGTGTTATACTACTTATTCTTTTGAATGGTGGATATAACCAATCTGTGACCCATAGAAGACAAGATAGTTTTTCGTCATCGAAAAATAGATATATCCATACTTCTATTGAAAAATAGTATTATATGATCTGTATGATAAGAGCATTGATATCTCAATGCTTCAAATGAATAATAGTATAAACTATCTGATCACATGATATTTATTCCATCGTTATATGGTCTGCCTTTTTTTGTGGGCCGTTGATATAGTCGAGATTCTGTGCTTCATATTCTTCTTTAGACTTTAGAAAACACCGCACAAAGGCAAACTTCCGATTTTTCTCCGATTCTATAAAACACAGAGGTTTGTCATATCAATATTTTCAAGAATGTCACCCTTCGTACAAAATTGATTTTATGCTGATGTTTCGAATTATATGGTATTGCCTTTATACAATTGACATTATCATTCTTTCGATCGAATATCCATTTGTGGATCAATAGTCTTCGTCCAAGTAGAAATGTTTTTGATCCTTTTGTTGCCAACCGATACAACAGTCGAGATTTATATTTTTTATTGACTTAAAAATACATTTTTCAACATTGGGATTCTCTTTTTTCAGGCTGTCGATCAGCTTCTTGACTTCCTTTCTTTTGCTGGGAAGGTCATTTTTCGTTACGGTACAGCCGCAATTCATAGGAGAGATGCCGATATGGTCCATGTATTTTTTGATATGCTCCTCGTACACATAGTAGAGAGGACGGATGATCTCCATATTTTCAAAGTTTTTGGATCGAAGCTTGGGAAGCATCGTCTTAAAGCAGCCGGTATACAGCAGGTTCATCATCGTTGTTTCATTGACATCATTGAAGTGGTGTCCCAGCGCCAGTTTGTTGCAACCGAGCTTCTCAGCCTTGGCATACAGGGCACCTCTGCGCATCCTTGCACACATATAGCAGGGATTGTCCGAAGCTACCTTTTCGGCTACTTCAAAGATGTCCGAATCGAAGAAGTGGACAGGAATATCCATATCACGGCAGTTCTGGAGAAGGGAGGTTTTATTTTGTTCATCGAAGCCGGGATCCATCGATATATATACAGGTTCAAAATATACGTCGCTGTGACGTTGCAATTCCTGTATCAGTTTGGCAAGAACGAGGCTGTCCTTTCCTCCCGATATGGCGACGGCGACCCGATCGTTTTTTTCGATCATGCGAAAGTCGATCACTGCTTTAATAAAGGGAGACCATAGATAACGTCGGAATTTTTTGATCAGAGCTCGTTCCATATCCGTAACCGAAAGAGGTTGTTTTTGTGTCATTTCCATAAAAATCCTTTCTTTTCTGTGAGCAGGTTTAGTGAGATCACATTGAAAAAGCAATGAACTTATATTACACGAAATAAAATCTCATTTCAATATTGAAGACAAAGAATTTATATATTATAGTGATGATAGTGTTTATATTAGTTTCATTTCCAATCACTTATTCTACAAACACTTCTGTAAAGCAGATGAGAATTTTGATCCTCTGCGGAGATGGTGTTTTGATCAGGAAACGGTGTTATGGTGGATACTGTCGACTTGTATTAAGAACGGTCAGCGGGATTTGGGATCTGCTTCGTATCCTTACCGATTTCACGGATATGCAGGTGCGAAATCAAGAGTATGTAAGACATCCTCGGAGATGATAGGTTTCATAATCTAAAGGCAATGCTTTTGTATTGATGCCGAATTTAGGACTTGATTTTTCATTTTTTTGAGGGCGGAAACTAGGTAATAGGAACAGGGGTACAACGTAGAAAAAAGAGAAGGGGGTTCATAT
>JAUMWQ010000043.1:0-8788 GCA_030529565.1 Filifactor alocis
ATGTGAACGTTTTTTTGCAATCCATTCCGGTCTTTGTCTTGAAGGAGACAATGGGATGGCTATTCATGAGACCTACGGAAGCTACGGTTTTCTCGGTTTGGTTCTTACAACGGCGAGGTTTGAGACGAAAAAGGCTTTTAGACGACACTGTATATCTTGCGGAAGGTGTAAAAAAAACTGTCCGGGAAGCGTTTTGGGACAGCAAGACAGGGTTTATCACACGTGTATTTCATGGTTAACGCAGAAAAAAAGCTTAAGCTCGGACGATGAAGTAAAGATCGAAGGAGCAGGTATGGTCTATGGCTGCGATGAGTGTCAAAAGGTCTGTCCTTACAATGAGGGGCTTGTTGATACGGACATCGATGATTTTAAAACTGATCTGATCGGGGTTTTGAGATCGCAGGACTTAAAGATCTATTCCAATCGTTCTTTTAGAAAGGCTTACGGGAGACGAACCTTTGCCTGGAGAGGCAAACAGGTACTTGAAAGAAATATTGACATTATCGAAGGTAAGAAATAAAATGTTTATAGGAGTTTTGGAAGTGGAATTAAGGCTCTTTGAAGTACGTTCTTTAAAGGAAAAGAGAAGTGTTCTTAAAAGCCTTTTGTTACGATTAAAAAATAGATTCAATGTGACGGTTTGTGAGTCGGCGTACAACGATCATCACACGAAGTCGGAGATCGGGATAGCTACGGTTTCCAACGAGAGGAAACATGTAGAATCCATGTTGCAGGCGGTGATCGACTTCATAGATGAGGATGGTAGGCTTGAGATAACTCGAATACAGCGGGAGGTTATTTCATGACAAAGGCGGTAAGAATTGTTCGTTCACTTGAGACGGTGTATCCGGACGCAAGGTGTGAATTAAACTTCGGTTCTGCATACGAACTTTTGATCGCGACGATGTTAAGTGCTCAATCCACGGATAAGAGGGTCAATATTGTGACTGAAGATCTGTTTAAGGAGTACAATACGCCGGAGAAGATGGTAACCTTGTCCGTAGAAGAGCTGATTGAGTTGATTCGTACCATCGGCTTCTTCAATACCAAGGCGAAACATATTCTTCAAACCTCCCACATTCTGTTGCAAAAATACGAGGGTCAGGTACCAAAAAGTAGAGAGGAACTTGTCGCCTTGCCCGGTGTCGGTAGAAAAACTGCAAATGTAGTGTTGAGTAACGCTTTTGGAGTGCCTGCCTTTGCGGTGGATACCCATGTGGGGAGGGTAAGCAGGAGGCTGGGGCTCACGAAGTCCGAAGATCCCAACATTGTTGAGAAAGATGTAACTTCAAAGTTACCGAAGTATTTATATTCTAAGGCGCATCATTTGATGATTTTTCATGGAAGGCGTTGTTGTAAGGCACAAAGGCCTTTGTGTAATGAGTGTGTTGTACTGCAGGAGTGTAGTTATTATAAAGAAAGTCAAAAGTCAAAGAACAAAAAAGTACGAAGGAAGGATAGTAAATGAAAAAGTTAGCAGCTGTATTGATTGTTTTAGCTTTGATCGTGTTGGGGACGACAGGCTACTTCTACAATTACATGAAGAAGGATATCGTATATGACAATGTGTCGGTAAATCAGATTCCTCTGGAAGGTCTCAATAAGCAACAGGCGAAGAATCTTTTGCTTGAAAGAGAGCAGTATAAAACGATTACCTTTCTCTATGAAGATAAGGAGTACAAGTATGAGCTCAAGGAATTTGGATATGTGATGGACTATGATAGTGCGGTTGAGAGCGCTTATGCGGTTGCAAGAACAGGGAATTTCTTTAAAGACATGCAAAAGCTTATCCAATTAAAGTTTCTTGGAGATGGGGTCGATATTCCTTTGAGTCGTCAGGAAAATCTTGCAGCACTTACGGAGAAGGTAAAGGAGATCAATTCTCAGAATTACCTGGAGCCTAGGAATGCTACGATATCGATCAAGAACAACTATGCTATCCAAAAAGAGGTCGTCGGAAGAAAGGTACAACTTGATGAGGTAGAAGCGCTGATCACTCAAGCGTTGAAACCCAATGAAGAGGTTGTAGTAACATTGCCAGTCAAAAAAATTGTACCTAAAATCACTGAAGAGAACCTAAAGAGGATCAACGGAAAAATCGGTCAATTCAGTACGAGGTTCAACGCTTCGATATCTGGAAGGGTTGAAAACATCCGTGTTGCAACAAAGTCTATAGATTCTACCGTCTTACTGCCGGGAGAGGAGTTTTCTTTCAATAAAATCACGGGAGACAGAGGATTGGCTGACGGGTACAAGGAAGCTTCCGTTATTATCAACGGAAAGTACGAAAAGGGCGTGGCAGGTGGAGTTTGTCAGGTATCGACAACCCTTTATAACGCAGCTTTGTATGCGGGTCTTGATATTACAAGAAGAAGGCCTCACTCAATACCTACTGGGTATGTGGATATCGGAAGAGATGCCGCAGTCGTCTCCGGAGAGTTTGACTTGAGATTTAAGAACCCTTATGATTATCCCATCGTTCTTCAAGGTCATGTTTCGGGAAACCATGTTGTCTTTCAGGTATATGGAGATGTAAATTCTCATAAGGCGGTCCATCTCAAGTCTGAGACAGTGAGCAGGGTGCCTAAGAAAATTATCTATAAAAAGGATCCCACACTTCCTCAAGGAAAACAAGTGGTGGAAGAACCCGGAAGGGACGAGATCCGCTCTGTGACTTATATGACGATAAATGGAGAAACAAAGATCATAAATCGTGATCGATATCCTGCTAAGGCGGAGATCGTACGTATAGGAACGGGAGCACCTGAGGTGAAGCCGAATGATGCAACCGGTCAATCCGGTCAACCCGCTCCGGGGGTCCAACCCAATGCAAATCAAGTTCCACCTGAGACCCATGACATCACAGGATAGGAGATAAGGAGGTACTATGGGAAGGATCGTATTGGTGACCGGAGGAGCAAGATCCGGTAAAAGTCTGTATGCGGAAGAGCTCTGCAGAAAAAATGTAGGAAGTGTCGCTTATATTGCGACAGCGGAAATAAGAGATTCAGAAATGCAAGACAGAGTGAGAAAGCATAGGGCTCAGAGGCCTTCCGATTGGACGACTTATGAGTGTTGGAGAGAAATTTCTCCAGTTCTCCCGAGTATAGTTAGTAAAGATAAGACAATCCTCTTGGATTGTCTTACTATGTTGGTATCAAATCTTATGTTTGCGCAGCCTTATATAGATTATGAAACGGCGGAGATGGAAGCGGTGAATCGCCGTGAAGAAGACATAGGAAGAGAGGTAGATTCGATCTTGTCGATCGTTCGGGGCTCGGATTCAACTTTGGTGGTTGTGACCAACGAGCTCGGAATGGGTATTGTACCTCAAAACAGATTGTCGCGACTATATAGGGATATTATCGGACGTATGAATCAGAGGATAGGTTCGAGGGCGGATGAGGTATATTTTTTGGTAAGCGGTATTGCGATGAATATCAAGAAGGACGGTGAGGTTTGTGAATAGAGAGTTTTTTGTTGCCTTGGGATTTATGACAAAGCTCCCCGTTCCCTTCCATCCCGATATGGAGATCGAGGACTTCTCAGTCATTATGAAGCATTTTCATCTTGTCGGTTTGGTCTTGGGAGTTATTTATGCCCTGGTAGCGTGGCTGGCAGGTCTTCTTTTTGATCCTGTCATCTCTTCGATCCTGGTCGTTATGACATCGGCGGTATTGACCGGAGCCCTGCATATAGATGGCCTGGGGGACACCTTCGATGCTCTGTTCAGCTATCGAACTAAGGAGAGGATGCTCGAGATCATGAGAGATCCTCATGTTGGAACGAACGGGATCCTTGCTATTTTCTTTTTACTGTTGCTGAAGATTGCCTTTTGGTACTACTATATTCAGTATGCGGTGGAGCTGCCCTTCCTGCTTTTGACCGTACCGGTATTGGGGCGTCTGGCTCTTGTGTATTCGTGTTACAAAGGAAGATATGCTAGAGAAGATGGTATGGGAGGCCCTTTTATTGGCAAGGTGTCAAAGAAGATTTTCTATAAAGTGCTGGTAGGCTCCCTTCTTGTGAGTTCGATCTCCTGTCTTCTTTTTGCCGACGCGGAAATTCTTGTTCTCCATCTGTTTTGCTTTGTCGCTACCCTTTTCTTTGTTAAGCTCTTCAACGCTTTTGTGAGTTCAAAGGTGGGAGGGATCACGGGAGATACCTTGGGAGCAGTGTGTGAACTCAGTGAATTGATGTACCTATTATTTTATTATGTGGGCGGAGCGATAGTATGGACTTATATTTAATTAGGCATGCAGAAACGGAGGCTAATCGAAGAGGTCTTTTTTTGGGACGCATGGAGAGTCCTTTGACTCCTGAAAGCAGGGAATCTTTAGAGAAACTTCGACTCAAGTTTGAAACGGTGTCCTTGGACAGAGTGTTTTCTTCGCCGAGGAAGAGGGCGATCGATACTGCAAAATTTCTTAATGAAGATATCGAGGTGCTCAATTCGATGGAAGAGATGGACTTCGGCTTATTTGAGGGGTTGACCTATGAACAGATCGAAGAGCAGTATCCGGAAGAGGCGGAGAAGATGATGAGTCAGGCAGGTGCCTACGTCTTTCCGCAAGGAGAGTCCTCGGCAGGTTTTTCTCAGAGGGTGAGGTCGGGGATCAAAGAGGTCTTTTCGGTTTCGGAGAAGAGGGGCTACGATAAGATCGCCCTTGTTTCTCATGCGGGGGTGATCCGCATCATTCTTTCCTTCCTTTTGTCGGGAGATGATGGACTTCATTGGAACTTCAAAGTAGATAATGCGAGGGTCAGCAAGGTGAGTTGCAGGGACGGGTTTTGCGTATTGGAGTATTTGAACGGATAGAGAAGAGAGGTAGAGAACGTGTTTGAATTGATCGCAAGCGATTTGGACGGAACGCTGTTAGAGAACGTTGCCGGTTATAGCGACGAGACCTACCGTAGTGTTCGAGAGCTGATAAAAAAAGGAATGAGGTTTATCGTTGCAACGGGGAGGATCTATCGTTCGGCCTCACTCTTTGCAAAGAGTTTGGGAACGAAGGACTATGTGATCTCGTGCAACGGAGCCTACGTACGTCATACTGATACGGGAGAAGTGCTGTTGGAAGAGCGTCTTCCCAAGGAAGCCTTACTTACTATGATGGATTACTTGGACGAGAAGGAGGCTTTTTATTGTATCTACGATGCCGAAACCATCTACTCAAGGAAACCTACGGGTCTCGTAGAACACTATTTGAGACTGAATAAGAGTTTGGAGCCCGAGGATAGGATCCGAGTTGAGATCACCGATGAATTTAAAGAGGTGGTCGAAAAAGGAGGAAGGATCCTGAAGCTAGTGGTTCTGGAAAAGAGGATGGAGCTTCTTAACGAGTGGAAGAGCGTGCTTTCAGAGATGGAAGATCTGGAGGTGGTGCAGTCTTCGGACACAAATATGGAAATTATGAAAAAGGGTGTATCCAAAGGCAGGGGCCTGAGGTTGATCAGTGAACGCTACGGGATCGATCCGGAGCGTATCATCGCTTTTGGAGATCATCTCAATGATGCATCTATGCTTGAGTATGCAGGGATCGGTGTTGCTATGGGAAATGCGGGCGATGAACTCAAGAAGATGGCGGATTATGTGACGGATACCAACACAAAAGACGGATTTTCCAAAGCGATGCGTCATATTTTGGAAGGGAGAGTAAGCAGATAGATGCCAGTGAATATCGTTTTGATAGAACCTGAGATACCGGGGAATACCGGAAATATCATAAGAACCTGTGCGTGTACAGGGGCCAACCTTCATTTGATCAGGCCTTTGGGTTTTTCTATGGAAGAAAAGAAACTGAGACGAGCAGGTCTGGACTATTTGGATCTGGTCGAGATCTTCTACTACGACAACTATGCCGAGTTTGAGAAGAAACACAAGGGAGGACAGTTCTTTTTTTACTCGACGAAGGCGAGCAAAAATCACGATGAAGTAACTTATAAAGATGGATGTTTTTTGATCTTCGGCAAGGAGACCAAGGGGATAGCTGAGAATATTCTGGAATCTCATAAAGAGAGTATGGTTCGCATACCGATGCTGAATGAAGAGAGGATGAGGTGCCTGAATCTTTCAAATTCAGTGGCGATCGGAGTGTATGAAGCCATTAGACAGATAGGGTTTGGGACATTTAGATAAAAAATTATCAAAATCCACTTGAAGATCTTTGGCTTTTGTGGTATCTTATAAATGGACAATTGAATAATAAGTGTATGGTGTGTTCTGTCTTATTCAGATACGGACACTTAAAAGGGAAGTTCGGTAAGATTCCGACGCGGTCCAGCCACTGTAAGACGGAGTGCTTTGTTGTAAGTAGCCACTGTGAAAAAAAGGGAAGGTAACAAGGTGCGGTGATGTTAGCCAGGAGACCTGCCATAGACTTGCTCCAGTTAAGTTCTCACTTGGATATGAGAAGGAGGTTTATCAAGCGCTTCGTTTGCCTTTTAGACATCTGACTCCAAGAGACAGATGTTTTTTGTTTCTCTATGGGCAAAAGGCTTTCTTTTGAGGCGCCTTGGGATGATTGTGTGTAAAAGTCGAGCCGGGGGTTCCCCTAAGCCCTCAGCTTGCTTTACAATATACTTTTAATTTTTCCTTAAAACTCTTTGTACTTTCCGGAACTTAATTGCTTAGGTTCCGGTTTTTTTGCAATTAAGTTCCGGTCCCCTCAAGGGAAAGACAAGGGAGGATAAGGTGAGAGGAGTTGTGTTATGCCAAAGATTATCAACAATGTAAGAGAACATATTTTGGAAGAAGCAAGCAGGATATTGAGAACGCAGGGAAAAAAATCACTTAATATCAGAAGCATTGCACATTCCTGTGATATCGGAGTAGGGACGTTCTATAACTATTTTCCGAGCAAGGCTGAGCTGTTTCTTGCGCTCTATGAGGAGGAGTTAAAGAATTTTTGTATTAGAATAAAGATGATATCGGCGCAAGATATTGATTTTGAACAGAAGATGGAGCAGACGTTTCAAGAGCTTTCCAAGTTTTTTAACGTATGTGAGGCCTATCAGATACATACTGTGAAAAGTAAAGATGATCTGCTTAGAGAAAGTATAGGAAATCAAAGTATTTTTTCCACGGTCGAAGCGATGATAGAGAGCGAGGAAGAAAAAGGTGGGATACATACAGCGATTGCGGCAAGCAAGTTAACAGAGTTTATCCTATCTAATTTGGTTTATCTATACCAAAGACCCTATATGAACTTTGAGCAGCTCTATAGTTGCTTCAATTTCTTCGTGAAGACTCCGGCCGGAAGAAGTCTTCGCAATTACAGCGTAGTTAGCTAGGAGAACCGTTCACAGGATGTGAAAGATGGTTTGAATCTGAATTTGGATCTGCGTTTGGATAGCATTCCGTGATGGAAGACGAGGTTTTCCGGGAAAGAAACTATATACAGGAAGACGTTCTTGAGTTTTCCGCTTTAAAAATACCGTCAAAGAAGACTTGGCGGTATTTTTTGTATGACAAACATGAAGTCATACGCTCTGTTGACTATGGTAGACGGATATCAAGGAGGATGCCGTACAAAACGACACCTTGATTTTCATGTTGTTTCGTAAAAGGAAGAAACTTTATTAAATAAAGAGGTTGAAGGGTTTTGTTTTTTTCATAAAATATGTTTTGCAGTGTTTTTCAGTATTAGGAGGTATGCCCTAATACTTTCTATTCAAATTGTCAGCTTCCTATAAGGATGTTTGTTGTACTGTTATCTACTACAATTATTCCGGATGCCTCTTACATCCGGTAAGGAGTTGTCCGTCTTGTGGATTAAACGGATAATGATAGATCAATAGACATGTCGTTTCATTATCCATTGAACTTTACATGTTGAACACGTTTAATCATTCATGCTCTAAAATACTTTTTGATAATGATGTATTCTGTATGTCAGGTATCTTCAATGGAGAAGAGAATTAAGGAAATGTCGCACAAAGGCAAACTCCTGATTTTTCTTCGATTAAAATACAAAAGTTTGTCATATCAATATTTTCAAGAATTTTATCCTTCGTACAAAAATAATTTTGGACTGGTTTTTCGAATTATGCAGTATAGCCCTAATATGAGGAGATAATTTGGGTAGATGCCAAACAATTTGCAAGACAAGCATAAAACTTTTTTATATGAAAAATGGAGTTTTTGGAAGTATTTATTTCACAAGATATTCGGACTTTACAAAACGACGATAAAACCAAGGTATACATTTAATAGGACGTTTTCAAGAAATATTTTTTTAGAAGGACAAAGGAAGTATAAAGACTTCGTAGGTCGGTTTTGTATTAAAAGTGTGGTATTGTTATAAATTTACGTAATATATTTATATTGCGAAATTGATTATGATAAAATGAAAAAGGAAAGCCCTTCCTAAAGTGTAAAGATGGAGAGGGTATTGGAGGAAGTAGATGGCGAAGCTAAAACAAATATACGTCTGTCAGTCTTGCGGTTTGGAATCCTCATCGTGGTATGGGATCTGCCCTGAGTGCAACGCTTACGGTTCTTTTGAAGAAGAAGTTGTATCTGCAAAAACTGCTAAGTCAAAGGAAAAGAAAGAGAGATCTTTGTCTTCCAAGGCAGTATCAATCTCTGCGATCGATCACCGGGATGAAGTGAGGTTTTCGACGGGAATAGGAGAACTGGACAGGGTACTTGGCGGAGGTGTTGTAAAGGGTTCGTTGGTTTTGGTCGGAGGAGAACCCGGGATCGGTAAGTCCACCCTTCTCTTACAGGTAGCTTACAATATCAGCAAAATAAAGAAGGTTCTATATGTTTCAGGGGAAGAGTCGG
>JAUMWQ010000043.1:8798-13851 GCA_030529565.1 Filifactor alocis
CAGATCAAACTTCGATCCAATCGCTTGTTTTCCTCACCGTTCGATATGATGATCTGCAACACCAATGAGTTTGAACAATTGGAATCGGAGATTGATAACCACGGGAGCGATTTCGTCATAGTGGATTCGATCCAGACGATATCCGTCAAAGACCTCAATTCCATCCAAGGTTCGGTATCACAGGTCAAGGAAGTGACGTCGAAGTTGATGGAACTTGCAAAGGGGCGGGGGATCAGCATTTTTGTCGTCGGTCATGTTACAAAGGAAGGGAATCTGGCAGGGCCGAAGGTATTGGAACACCTTGTTGATACGGTTATTTATTTTGAAGGAGAGAGGTATCATTCCTATCGAATGATCAGAGCGGTCAAAAATCGTTTCGGTTCCACCAATGAGTTGGGGGTTTTCGAGATGACGGGAGAGGGGCTCAAGGAGATCGTGAATCCTTCTGCCCTTATGTTGAGCGAAAAACCCGTCGATACGGCAGGTTCCGTGATCGTTGCCACGATGGAGGGGAGCAGACCTATCATGAACGAGGTGCAGGCCTTAACCTCGCAAAGTTTTTTCCCCGTGCCGAGAAGAACGGCGACCGGTGTCGATTACAACAGAATGAATATGTTACTGGCGGTACTTGAGAAGAGGGCGGGTTTTCAGATCCAAAATCATGACATCTATGTCAATTTGACGGGCGGTTTTCGAAACAACGAACCGTCCATAGATCTTGCCATCCTGATCGCAGTTGCTTCTTCCTATCGAAATATACCCGTAGGAGAAGACACGGTCATCTTCGGAGAAGTCGGTCTTACGGGCGAGATCCGGAGTGTACAGAATGCAAATAAGAGGATAGCCGAGGCTGAAAAGCTGGGCTTCAAAAGGGTCGTTCTTCCCTTTAATCAGGTGAAGGGGTTTGACAAGTCGAACCTTGAACTGATAGGGGTCCAAACTGTTGCGGAAGCGATCAAAAAAATTTTCGGACGTTAGGCTACAGGAAGCATGAGCATATTGTTATTTCTGCAAAATGTGCTATACTGGTGGTACATCTTGCTTTGAAATATAAACACAACTAAACAATTTACAGAAGGGATGATCGTAAGATGAAAAAGAAATTAGCTGCCCTGCTGTTGTCAATGACAATGGTCTTGGGAATTTCAGGCTGTACACCTGAAGAAAAATCCTATCTCCAGGAGATCGAAAAGGTTTCTCAATGGGAGGCGTCGGAGTCCAAGGTGGATATGGACCTTTCCGTGGAAACTTTGAGTTTTGCCATGGGCGAGGGTTCTAAGGACAAGATGGAATTTGTCTTTAAGGGAGATGCCTACAACCTGAACCCGAAGGGAGCTTTGCAACAGGGAGTGGTAACCTTTTCTTTAAAAGAGAAGGGTGGATTGGTAAATATTCCGAATGTGAAGATCTATATGGACGGAGCAAACCTCTATATCAGCAGGAACTATATTGAAGGCATTTTTAAAGCTACAGGAGAAGAGATCCCTGAAGCGGTAAAACAGGCAAAACAGGAGTATCTGCTCCTCGATGGCACAAAGCAGATGTCTTTTGACAGCTCTTCAGATTTTCCTGTTATGAAGAGTAACGAAACTTTGAAAGCTTATATTCAAAAGTATTCCGATCCTTCCAAGAAGAAAGAGTTTTATTCCAAAATGGAACAGGTAGGTGATCTCATCGGGTTTAAAACGGGAATGAAGAAGGAAGGAAGGACCTTTAGCGTAGATATGACCTCGGATCATTTCATCGATCAGACGCTCCTCTCTCTTGATAACGTCATCAAGAACCTCGATAAAATATTGACTCTTGCTGAGTTGAAAGAGGTTTTGCAGGTAAACGATGCGAGCATCAAGATGATTCAAGAAAGCTACAACAATGAACTCAAACAAGAGATCGTACAGGTGATCCCCGAGATCAAGGAAGCCTTTGCGGGAAGTAAGTACAGCACAAAAGAAACGTTCACCGATAAGACTTACAAGGGAGATGTCGTATTGAACTTGCTCTTTAAGGGATTTGGATCTGCAACGATGAAGGTCAAAACGGATACGAAAAAAGTAGACCCAAGACCGATCCCCTTCCCTCGAAAGAACAATGTGATCGACTTTGAGGACTATATGAAACTCTATGAGCCCCCGGTAAAGGATGTTCTCATCATTGACAAAAAAGCAGGAAGTGTAACGAGCGAAAAAACAGGAAAATCCATGCCGATCAACATCTTGGAAGAAGGTCAGGTTACAACACAGTATCAGTTTGCACCGCTGATGAAGATGGCAGGGATTGAGTATGGTTATGATAAGGCGCTTGATGAGATCTATATCATATCCGGAGGAGAAAAAATTCCTCAAAGCCTGTATGAAGAAAACGGGGTCAGCTATGTAGGAAAATACGAATTCGTATTTTATGACTTTGAAGAAGAATACAATTCTGATGAAAATTCAAACATCGTAAGAATTACGGTGAGATAACAGATGTAACCATAAAGATCGACTTCGGCTGAAAGGCTGAGGTCGGTTTTTATTTCTTGAATTTTGGATGGAAATACAATAGAGAACACAGTTATTCGATAGAACTGATGTAACATTGATTTTGTAACTACGATAATCCATAGCATCAACGGGTCTTATACTATTTTCCAATAGAAGTATGGATATATCTATTTTTTGACTACGAAACATTGTTCTATCTTCTATTGCTCAGAGATCGTTTATAGCCATAACTCAAAAGAATAATAGTATTAGGTGATAGAATTGGTAGTGGTTGTCTTGAGTACTTAGAACAAGGAGTAGTACGAGAATGTCATCTGTGCAGGTTCTACAAATAAGGGATGTTGGATTAAGTAGATGCTATGTCGGCAAAATTTGGAGACAGAGAAGAATACAAGAACAAAACAAAAAATCCGAAATGCCGTTGGAATCTCATAAATTCAAGCCCGAGCTAAGCTCAGGTGGGTGTCTCGTTACTTGCCTCTGAAGTCCACTCAAAGGAGGCAGGTCATTTGACAAGTATACAATCAGACTCCCTAATTCATTATGTCGGTTGAATTTACAGAGAATAGACGCACATTCCAGATTTTCTACTATTATTATACTATGCTTTTAAAAAATGATAAAGACTTAATGGAGAATTTGTTTTTAAAATAGAAAATATCGCGCCTTTTGTTACAAAAATACGGTTTTTTTGTAAATCGATCTCTTGAAAGTGAGGGTTTTTGTGTATAAGTCAGAAAAGACAGATGAAAGAATAAGGATTTATTGAGAAATAACATTGACACGAAAATCAATAACAAGTAGAATATTACTATATCTCAAGAAGGTTTTTGAAGATATAACAATCAATTAGAAATGAATATTGGAAAATCACAGAAAAGGAGGTGGGTACAATCTTAAACTTCATTATAGCAGCCTTTTCTGCATTTCTTGGAGTTCTGATCGGTTATATCATTAGAAAAAAAATAGCTGAAGGTAAACTAAAACAAGCGGAGATAGTCGCTGATGGTATTTTATTAAAAGCAAATGAAGAAGCTGAAAAAGTAAAAAGAGATGCAAATGCAAAAATTAAAGAAGCAGAGGCTGTAAAAAAAGAAAAACTGTTAGAAGCAAAGGAAGAGTCTCATAAGATAAAATCTGAAGCGGAACGTGAGTACAAACAGCGAAGAAATGAACTTCAAAAGTTTGAGGATAGAATGGTTCACAAGGAAGCTTCATTGGATAGAAAGATGGGACAGCTGGAAGAAAAAGAAAACAGATATTCTGAAAAGCTGAAAATGGTGCAAGAAAGAGAAAAAGAAGTTGAAGTAATTCGAACAGAGCAGCTTACAAAACTCGAGAGCATTTCAAATCTGACGGTGGAGGAGGCCAAAGAGCAGATCCTTTCCGGAGCGGAAAAAGAGGTGCAAAGAGAGATGGCCATCATGATCAAAGACATGGAGGCGAGAGCAAAGGACGAGGCCGAGAAAAAGGCCAGAGAGATCGTCGCCTATGCAATCCAAAAATGTGCTGCCGATCATGTGGCTGAAACTACAGTGAGTGTCGTGAGTTTACCCAATGACGAGATGAAGGGACGCATCATAGGGCGTGAAGGACGAAATATTCGAACCCTTGAGAGCTTAACGGGTGTGGATTTCATCATAGACGATACTCCGGAAGCGGTTGTATTGTCAGCGTTTGATCCTATTAGGAGGGAAACCGCAAGAATTGCTTTGGAAAAACTGATTTCCGACGGAAGGATTCATCCGGCGCGAATTGAAGAAATGGTAAAGAAAGCTAAGGAAGAGATCGATATCCTCATCAAGGAAGAAGGGGAGAAGGCTCTCTTTGAAACAGGGATCTTCGGCGTTCATCCTGAGCTTGTAAAGTTGTTGGGACGTCTTCGTTTTCGAACAAGTTACGGGCAAAACGTATTGAAACATTCGATCGAGATCGCACACCTTGCAGGAATTATGGCAACCGAGATCGGCGCAGATACCGCCTTGGCAAAACGGGCAGGTCTTCTTCATGATATCGGAAAGGCCGTGGATCATGAGATCGAAGGAACTCATGTCGAAATCGGGATGGATCTTCTTCGAAGATACAAAGAGTCTAAAGAAGTTATCCATGCGATGTCCACACACCATGGAGACTATGAGCCTCAAACTGTGGAAGCTGTTCTCGTTACTGCTGCGGATGCCATATCAGCAGCCAGACCGGGAGCGAGGGGAGAGACTTTGGAGGCCTATATCAAAAGGCTTGAAAAATTGGAAGAGATCTCTAACGGTTTTGACGGTGTTGAGAAATCCTTCGCAATCCAAGCGGGTAGGGAGATACGCATCATGGTCAAACCGGACAAGATCGACGACGATTATCTTCCCTTGTTGGCGAGAAACGTTACCAAACAAATCGAAGAGCAGATGGAATATCCGGGGCAGATCAAAGTCAGTATCATAAGAGAAACAAGAGCAGTAGACTATGCAAAATAAATTATTCATTTCTGAGCAATAAAAACAAAAAAGTGTTGTACCAAACTTTAATGGTACAACACTTTTTTGTTGGATTTGTTTTGTGGCTGTTTTGCAGAGTAC
>JAUMWQ010000044.1 GCA_030529565.1 Filifactor alocis
CAGAGTAGTACCTTCTCCGTTGCCGATCGACGTTACCGAAAAAGAGACGGTAAAAGCGTTGATTGATGCAGGACAGGTTGTTATCACCGTAGGAGGAGGAGGAATCCCCGTCTACGAAGAAGGAAACAAACTTATCGGAGTTCCTGCGGTCATCGACAAAGACTTCGCTTCCGCAAAACTTGCCGAGATTGTTGATGCCGACTACCTCATCATTTTGACGGCAGTCGAAAAAGTTGCGATCAACTTCGGAAAAGAAAACGAAGAGTGGCTGTCCGAGATCAACTTGGACAAAGCAAACCAATATATCGAAGAAGGACATTTTGCACCCGGCTCCATGTTGCCGAAGGTAAAAGCGGCAATGTCCTTTGCTCAGTCCAAAGAAGGAAGACGTGCACTCATCACCTCTCTTGAGAAGGCTGCTGAAGGAATCGAAGGAAAGACCGGAACCGTAATTGTGAAGTAAGAAAAAATCAAGTGCAGAGAGGGTGGCAAGCCCTCTCTTTTTGTAAAGTGCAAAGAACTCTTGCTTTGTTTGAAAAATGAGCATCAAAACGGTCGACTCGTACTCCGTGAGGGCTTTCGACCTTCTCGGGATAGGGGTCCGATCGAAGGCGGTAGGAGAAATTATGAATCAGGATCTAATTGAAAAAATGTTGGATGTGGGTCTGAACCGATATGAATCCAAGGCCTATCTTTCGCTCCTTCAAAACCAGTCGGTTACGGCATACGAAATAGGCAAGATATCGGGAGTTCCTCAGTCCAAGATCTACGAGACCATGGAGCGACTGCTCAAGAAAAACCTCGTGAACGTCGTCGATGACAACCCGGTCAAATACATCGCCCTCAATATGGACAACTATATCGACAACTATCGCAAAAACATCGGAGAATCCATAGCCTTTATCAAAGACGGGATAGAAGAGATCAGCCCCAAAAGAAAGGTATCCCACCTTCTGCATATCACGGGCAGAGACAACGTGGATCAGCAGCTTCGGACCATGCTCGGCAAGGTAAGGGAGTTTGCCTATCTCGAGATCTGGGACACGGACTACGAAGAGATATACCGGGATGTGGAAAAACTGGTCGATGCGGGCAAGGAAGTCGTCATCGTCCTTTATGGAGAAGTCAAAAAAGAAGTCGGCAAGGTATACCATCACGAGATGGAGGGACTGTTGAATCAAAAGAGGAGCCTCGGCAGATGGATGACCCTTGTTGTGGACGGCAAAGAATCTCTGTTTTCGATCGAGAACGATGAAGGCGTACAGGGCATATGGACGGAGAACGAAAGTTTTATGGTCATGGCGGAGGCCTTTATCGCCCACGATATTTTTCTGGCGGAGATCTACAAACGGTATCGTGAAGACTTGGACAGGGACTTCGGTCCCAATCTTCAAAAAATCAGGGAATATATTAAAATCAGGTAAGGTGGAAAAACTAAGGGAACTATGGCGATATCTTGATATCGAAAGAAAGTAAAGGATGGCGAGAAATCTTATGTATCAAAAAACAGTGATCGTTGTTAGTGATTCAAGTTTACATGCCAGGCCTGCTTCGGAGTTTGTAAGATTGGCATCGACCTTTCGCTCGGAGTTGTTCGTTGAATTTCCGGGCAAAAAAATCAACGCCAAAAGCATCATAGGGGTTTTGTCTGCGGGTATCGGAAACGGTGTGGAAGTGGTCATTACAGGAGAGGGGATTGACAGCGAAGAGGCGGTCGAGAGACTGTGCAGATTTTTGAGTGAGGAACTGCAAGAGATGGACAGGTATTGAACTACCGTCAATGGGAAGCAACTGCCGAACAAGGATGTAGGACGCTGTTGTTTTATAAGCTGCAGAAAGATTGTGAAATAATGGTGTTCAACGAGCTTTTTCGTGCAGGAGCGGTATCGGAGCGTTTCTTCGAAGTATCCACGACAGTCCAAACAGTATAAGCAAGTTCAAACGGATCGGCAGGCAATAACGTATGATCGTAGAATACGATTCTCCGATAGAGGTAGGGATAGTTCTGTTTTTCGACCGCGAAAAACGGTTTTATCTTCTATGGGCCACAGATCGTTTGTATCCACAACTCAAAGGAATGATAGTATAAGACAGCGGATAAACGCAAAAGGACCGAGAACCGGGGAGGAAGAGATGGGAAAGTCTCGTCCTCCCTGTTTTATTGGAGCTGAAATATATGTGGACACCGTATGGTCCGTACTTTTGCGACAACCAAAGGAATTATAGGAAGTAATCTATCTTGCATTGATGAATTTTTAATCAAAACTTATTATCAAAGTATTGACAAAAATTATCGAAAATATTAGAATATTTAGCAAGTAGAACCTTCTTATACGAGGAGAGTTTCTACATAAAACCCTGTATTGAATAATACGGGGGAGAGAAGGGAGGCAAGAGAACGGCCTGACAACAATGCGGGGAGGACTTTGGGGACATCATAGCTGCCATATAGGGAAAAAGAAGTTCGAAATACCGCCGTCGTCTCGACATCGCTCACATTGGATATCAGTCTTAAGGTGTGATAGTTGGAATGTAGGTTCAGGAAAAGAGAAAGAGAGGTACATGATGTTAAAAAAAGTAGCGTTTTTTGTTTTAAGTATATTTCTAATAACAGGAATGTCAACTTATGCCATCGGTATAAATGAGGAAAGGGTCGGAATAAGTGAGGAAGTATACGATGAGAGTTTTTTTGAAGAACTTAGGATGACAGTCGTAAGGGAGGAGCTTGCGATGCAGGGGATACAGCCCGAAAGAAACTTGAGTTTTGACGAAGTTTTAACATCCCTGCAATCAAGTAGTGTTCAAGTGCCGCAAAAAACTCAATTGATGAAAGAAATTCAAAGTCTGCATGATGCAGAGTACATCCATATGACTTTAAATGGTGATATATACAGTTCAAAGGAAGGCTATATCGGTAAAGCGGAAGAAACTCCCATATCTTATGATGAACCTTCAGAGATGGAATTGGAAGAACTCCGTGTCAAATCGTCACAAGAAATTCAACCTATGGCAGCCAGCCCTTCTCAAGTTTATGGAGGAACTACCGGAGCCTTTAAAAGGGAACAGCTGAAGTTTGAGGGATTTGATGGGATAATCGCAGATATAAAACTTCCGAAAGTCTCAAATATACCTTTGAAGCCCGATGGAACATCATATGAACAGGCGTGGGTCTACTATGGATTTGATAGTGAGCATTGGAAGAAGGGAGTGGAAGGCGGATTTGCGTTTCAGACAGGATCTAATCATTGGAAGGGGTATATCAAGTTCAAATCAGGGGATGATGGATTTGAATATGAAAACAGTAAGGGTAAATTTTTCATAATTCCCAATAACGGAACTACGGTCAAGAACTATAAGTTTTATCTTAAAAATGTAAACGGAAAGGTCAAGGCCTTCCTGGTCATTGCGGGAGGAAGTCCGGTTGTTGCTTCAACGGCAACCCCGTTTGTTCCACAAGACCTAGAGAAAATGTCTGTAAAGAGGGTAACTTCGATTGCAAAAGATAATTTCAATGGGAGTAATATACAGACCCGGTCAAGAAATCAGAAGTTTATAAATACGATGGTATCAAAGCACGATTCGTGGAAGTATGCTTCATGGCCGGACTCTGACACTTACTCTGAGGTTTTTCAAGGAAAAATAAGAGGAACAGTGATATGTACTGATAATTACATTCATGTAAAAAACCATGAAACATCCATCTACAAATAAGGACGGAGATTATTATGAAGGATAGAAAAAAGTTCCTCAGTCTGTTCTTACTTCTACTGCTGATCGCTCCTAAGAGTTTTGCGGAGATGATCCCGACTCCGGGTACCTACTATCCCGATTTTATCAGGGAACAGTACGATATCGGCAAGGATGTGCCGATCCGCCTTAAGATCCAAAAATATCATATCATCTATACGGATCCCTACGGCCCCTACGTGGAAGACGGAAGGCTGATGGTATCGATAAAGACGGTCGAGGATCTGCTCGGAGGAAGGGTGATCCACAAAAAGGGAGAGAAGAAGGCGAAGATCGAACTCTACGGAACGACAATGGAAGTGGAAGCCGGTTCCGATAAGATCAAGGTCAACGGCAAGACGGAGCCTATCTCCAAGAAGGTACGAGCATATAGGAACACCCTTCTGATCCCTCTGCGAATGATCTTGGATCATACGAATATCAGGTATAACTATGACAACAAGTACCACCAACTCCATATCACGGATGAGAGGACATCGATCCAAGACATCGTAAAAAATGTACAGATAGGAAATGGAAATAAGAAGGAAGATCATGCGATCAAGTTGATCAAGTACGGCTTTCGACGAGGAGAGGCGGTCAACCGCATCGTAGGCATCAATGTATCGGGCAGGACCCTGCGTAAGGGAGAGTCCGAGATAAGATCTCAGATCGTTACACGCTATGATGATGGAAGGCTGGATACGGATTTTATTATTGAAAGTGATAATTACAGCAGGGGTACGCATGAGGACCTGCCTGCCGTTAAAAACGGCGGTCAAATAAGCAGAGAGTTGACACTTGGAGATTATTTCAAAAATGATGTGGCCTATATCTTTGTAACGGGAAGGATAGATCCTTTTTTTGAGGATTAGGATACTACCGTATTGTTGAAAAGCGGTGTGAAAGAGAGTAGTTATATAAACTCTCTTTCACACTCTTACCAACACGGTTTCTAAAGAAACGGCAACTCCCTGTCTGCCTTTAGTGGTGAAAATCGTATTGATCCGAGTACAACAGATTCGATTATATGGAGGAGGATATTGTGAAGAATAAAAAGAAGTTCCTCAGTCTGTTCTTACTTCTACTGCTGATCGCTCCTAAGAGTTTTGCGGAGATGATCCCGACTCCGGGTACCTACTATCCCGATTTTATCAGGGAACAGTACGATATCGGCAAGGATGTGCCGATCCGCCTTAAGATCCAAAAATATCATATCATCTATACGGATCCCTACGGCCCCTACGTGGAAGACGGAAGGCTGATGGTATCGATAAAGACGGTCGAGGATCTGCTCGGAGGAAGGGTGATCCACAAAAAGGGAGAGAAGAAGGCGAAGATCGAACTCTACGGAACGACAATGGAAGTGGAAGCCGGTTCCGATAAGATCAAGGTCAACGGCAAGACGGAGCCTATCTCCAAGAAGGTACGAGCATATAGGAACACCCTTCTGATCCCTCTGCGAATGATCTTGGATCATACGAATATCAGGTATAACTATGACAACAAGTACCACCAACTCCATATCACGGATGAGAGGACATCGATCCAAGACATCGTAAAAAATGTACAGATAGGAAATGGAAATAAGAAGGAAGATCATGCGATCAAGTTGATCAAGTACGGCTTTCGACGAGGAGAGGCGGTCAACCGCATCGTAGGCATCAATGTATCGGGCAGGACCCTGCGTAAGGGAGAGTCCGAGATAAGATCTCAGATCGTTACACGCTATGATGATGGAAGGCTGGATACGGATTTTATTATTGAAAGTGATAATTACAGCAGGGGTACGCATGAGGACCTGCCTGCCGTTAAAAACGGCGGTCAAATAAGCAGAGAGTTGACATTGGGGAAAAGGTTCAAAGAGAATATTGCCTATATCTTTATAACGGGAAGTGTAAATTCTTTTTTTGAGGATTAGGAGAGAGACTTTTTGAAAGATAGGCGGGTAAAGTTCAAGACGTAACACCTTGGAGGGATTCGGAGATTTCCAGGGTGTTAGGGAAACACCGAACAAGGGCAAACTTTCGATTTTTCTTCGAGGTTATAAAATACAAAAGTTTGTCATATCAATGTTTTCAAGAGTTTTATTCTTCATACAAAATTGATTTTAGGCTTATTTCCGGAATTGTGCGGTATGTCCTTAGGTTTATATTTGAGAAGGTGGAACGGTATGTCTACTGTTCTTCGATAGAGGTATACTTATATTTGCTTTGGAGCTATGCAGATCCGTCTTATCTTTTACGGAGTACAAGTCGGCATATCTATTAGTTTAAATGATAATAGTATCAGATATGAAACATAGGGAAACGATTTTTTACAATTTTCCCTATTTTATGCTTGACAACAGCGGGGACTTGATATACAATATATTATTTAAAATTTGACATTCCTCCTATCAAGTGATATAATGATAAGGTATCAGTGATGGGAAAGGGTGGTATTATGGCAAGTAAACATACATTGGATGATATTAAGCGTGGCCTGGAGAAACACCTTGGAAAAGACATCGTTGTTAGAGCAAACAAAGGAAGGAAAAAGATCGTGACCAGGGAGGGCGTCTTGGAGTGTACCTACCCGAGCGTGTTTGTGGTTGCATATTCGGACGGAGATGATCGTATTACGAGGGTCTCTTACAGTTATGCGGATGTTTTGACCTCGAATGTGCAGTTGACCTTGGTTCGAAACGAGATGAAATACGCTTAGAGACCCATAGATAGGGAGCGGAAGCTCGGCAGGTTGCCGGGCTTTTTTGTATACCGATGCCGGTATGCGTTTTTTTTGTAAATTCATTTGTCTTTTTTCCTTCTTATAGTATAATAGTACTGATATTCAAATAAGAAGAGGACATCCCGGGAACGCAAGAAGGGGATCGGAGGGAGGGACTGCGGAGTTTGACTCGACTTACATAGCAGTTCGGACCTCGGAGAGGATAAGAATACGGATATGACGGATGAGAAGAACGGATATATAGATGAGATCGGGGTGGAGGCCTATGCGAAGATCAACCTGTCCTTGGATATCGTGGGCAGGCTGGACAACGGATATCATCTGCTCGAGATGTTGTTGCAGAGCATAGACCTGAAGGACGAACTGTGTTTTCGAAGAATTCCGCAGGAAGCTGTCGTGCTGAAGGCGGAGAACACGGATCTTCCCACGGACGGAAGAAACATTATTGTAAGAGCGGCGGAACTCTTTTGTAACGAAACGGGACTGCCACGTGAATACGAGATCTTTTTGCGAAAGAACATCCCTACGGAGGCCGGGATGGCAGGAGGGAGCGTCAATGCCGCAGCGACCTTGAAGGCTCTCAACAGGATGAATGAAAGTCCCCTCGGAGAAGAGGCTCTTGCCCGCCTTGCTCTGCAATTGGGGGCTGATGTTCCTTTTTGTCTGCAAGGAGGTACGATGTGGGCGGAAGGCATCGGAGAAAAATTGACGGACCTTCCCTTCCTGGATCTTGATCTGTTGATCGTAAAACCGGACAAGGGAGTATCGACGAAGGAAGCCTACCGGAACACCGACCTCTCTTCGCTCAAGAACAGGCCCGACAGTGAGGCCTTGCTCGCCGCCGTAAGAGAGGGAAGGCGGAGCGACCTGCCCAAGTACATGGGCAATGTACTCTATCCCTATGCCAATAAATGTGTGCCACAGATCGGAGAGATCATTCGGGATATGGAGGAGAAGTTCGACTGCTCCAAGGCGATGATGACGGGCAGCGGTTCCACGGTGTTCGGTATCTTTGAGGACGGATCTCGAAGGGAAGAGGCAAGGGCTTATTTCGCAAAGAGGTACAAGCAGGTATTTTTGGCACGGAGTATAGACAGATCATTGGATTGGAAGAAGTGAAACGATGAAAGATAAAATAAAAGTGGGAATTTTGTTCGGCGGACAGTCTGCCGAACACGAGGTCTCCTGTCGTTCTGCGGAGTTTGTATATCGAAGCGTCGACAGGGAGAGGTTTGAGCCTTTTTTGATAGGGATCGACAAGGAAGGCCGATATCATTATTTAAAAGGACATGAGGACTCCCTTTCGAACTGCACCTGGACAGAGTATGTCGAGGATGACAGGGTATGTTTTTCGCAGGGAGATCAGGCCTTTTTTATTGAAACGGGGGGAGAGAAGGTGTTTTTGGACGTCGCCTTCCCCGTTTTGCACGGACCTAACGGAGAAGACGGCAAGTTGCAGGGACTGTTTGAATTTACGGGACTTCCCTATGTGGGCTGCAATACGATCTCGTCCGCCATCTGTATGGACAAGGATATGACAAAGAAGCTGATGGCTGCGGAGGGCATTTCTCAAGTGCCTTATTTCTGTCTGTATCGGGAGGATGAGAACAGCAACGAAGATGTAGCGACACGAGCGTCTGTCATCGGCTACCCCGTCTTTGTCAAGCCCTGCAATATGGGCTCGAGCGTGGGGGTATCCAAGGTCGAAGGAGAGGAAGAACTCTTTGAGGCGATCGCCGAGGCCTTCAAGTACGATGACAAGGTGCTTATCGAGAAGGGAGTGGATGCCTTGGAGCTGGAGGTCGCGGCCTTTGGAAGAAGGAACGATCTCAAATTGTCGACCGTGGGAGGGATAAGACCCAACGAGGCCTTCTATGACTACGAGACCAAGTATCTGACGAACGACGCGGAGTTTGACATCCCTGCTCCCCTCAGTAAGGAAGAGGAGGAAGAGATCGGAAGGATGGCAAAAAAGGCCTTTCGTGCAGCGATGTGCTACGGTTTGTCCAGGATCGATTTTTTGATGGACAGGAAGGACAGAAAGATTTATTTCAACGAGATCAATACCCTGCCCGGTTTTACCGCCATCAGTCTCTATCCGAAACTGATGGAGTTTGACGGAATGGGTCCGATGCAACTGGTATCGGGATTGATCGATCTGGCATTGGAAAGAGGAGGAAGGCTGTAATGGGAAGAGAAGCGGATAAGGCGATCGGAGTCTTTGACTCGGGAGTGGGCGGACTTACGATCATCAAGGAGATCATGAAACTGCTTCCGGGCGAAAACGTCGTGTATTTCGGAGATACGGCTCGTGTTCCCTACGGTCCCAGATCTTCGGAGACGATCACGAAGTACACCTTCCAATCGATCAATTTTTTGTTGGAACAGGACATCAAGGCGATCGTGATCGCCTGTAATACAGCGAGCGCAAGAAGTTTGAAGAAGGCGCAGGAGAGATACAACATTCCGATCTTAGGGGTGATCAAACCGGGGGCGAAGGCCGCCGTCGAGTCGACTCTCAACAATAAGATCGGAGTGATAGGAACGGAAGGAACGATCAATTCCAATGCTTATACGCAGGAGATGAGTGAGCTTGATGCCGGGGTCTCTATTTTTACAAGGGCCTGCCCCCTCTTTGTTCCCATTGTGGAGGAGGGGTGGTCGAATACGGAGGTCGCAAGGTTGACGGCGCAGGCCTATCTGAGCGAGTTCAACGAGAAGGATATCGATACGCTCGTCTTGGGCTGTACCCACTATCCCCTGCTTGAGGCGACCATAGGCAAGGTTCTCAAGAAACCCATCCGCCTCGTCAATCCGGCGATAGAGACCGCTCGTGCGCTCAAGGAGATGCTCGAGGATCGAGGTCTGCTCCGAGAAGGCACGGGAGAAGGCAGCTACAAGTATTTTGTTTCGGACAGACCGAACAATTTCTCAAAAGTCGGAGAACGATTTTTAAACAGAGAGATAAGGGGTATATCTTTGATAGAGATACAGAGGTATTGATTTTTCTTCGGTTGGAAAGGAGAATACGATTGCAGGATACGTTGATACAGATCACAACCATGCAATGGAACAGTGATACCAAAGAAGAGGAGAGTATTCAACTGACTACGGAAGGTCAGTACACCTTCAAGAGAGACCATCTTTATCTGGTCTATCAGGAATCCGAGTTGTCGGGGATGAAGGGGACGACGACGACGCTGAAGCTCCAAGAGGACGGGGTCGTCTCGTTGCGACGTTACGGGGTCTCCAATATGGATATGGTCTTTACCGAAGGAAAGAGGTTCAAGACGATGTACCATACTCCTTACGGAGATGTGCCGATGGAGATTTTGACGAAAAACATCGAGTGTGAAGTGAGCAAAGAACCGTTTTCGGCAAAAGTCACCATCGAATATGACATCTGTGTGAAGAATTTGTTTGACGGAAAAAACAAGATGACCATCATTGCCAAAAAATAAAAAGTTTAAGGAATGAGAAAGATGTTAATCAACAGGATAGAAAAAACAATAGAAGAGAACCGTCTCTTATCCGAGGGGGACAAGGTGATGATCGCCTTATCGGGAGGACCCGACTCGTTGTTTCTTCTGCATGTTCTGACACAGCTCAGAGAACGTTATAAGCTGACCCTCTATGCGGTACATTTGAACCATCGCATCAGGGGTTTCGATGCGCATAGGGATGCTCTGTTTTGTGCCGAGCTCTGCGATCGGACGGATATTCCTTTCTTTGTGAGATCCGTCGATGTGCCCGAGATATCGAAGATGATGAAGATGACCTTGGAAGAGGCCGCGAGAGAAGCCAGATACAAGCTCTTTTTTGAGCTCAAGGAAGAATTGGGTATAAACCGGATCGCAGTGGCTCACAATATGGACGATCAGGTGGAAACGGTCCTGATGCGTATTATGAGAGGCACGGGACTCTACGGTCTCAAGGGGATGGATTATCATCTGCCCAACGGGATCATAAGACCCCTGCTCGATGTGGAAAAAAAGGAGATCCTCGCTTACTTGAAGCGACATTCGCTTTCCTGGTGTGTCGATGAGACGAACGAAGAGGCGGTCTATACCCGAAACAAGATAAGATTGGAACTTCTGCCCCTGATGGAGGAGTTTTCGCCCAAGGTCAAGGAGAGTATCTCGAGGATGGCGGCGACGCTCAGAGAGGACGGAAACTACATTGAATCGGTTGCGAATACAATGTTTCAGGAGAGTTCCCATCCCGTGTCCGAGAACACGATCAAGGTCGATATCGAAGCCTTGCTCAACCGCCCCCCCGCGATCAAGAAGAGGGAGGTAAGATATGCGATCCAAAGCGTTCTTCACTCACTCAAGGGGATCGAAGCGGTGCATCTCGATGAGGTCATGGCTTTGGCGGAAAATCAAAAATCCTATGCGAAGGTGAACCTTCCCGGCGGATTGTGGGTATATAAGAAGGGGAATGTGCTCTACTTCTCGACCGAAGAATTGAAGGAACAGGAACTCAGCTTTTCCTACCCACTCAAAAAAAACGGCAGGGTCTTCATTTCCGAGATCGATACGCAGATCACAGCCAAGACTCTGACGAGGGACAAACATCTCATCCTGCCGACGGGCAAATACACCAAGGCCTTTGATCTCGACAAGATACAAGGGGATCTCATCGTTCGAAACCGGGAGGTCGGAGACAAGATAAGACCCATGGGCCTCGGAGGGACCAAGAAGATCAAAAACATCTTTATCGACGAGAAGATAACCGTGGAAGACAGGGATAAGGTCCCCATCATCACGGATGAGAAAGGCAGCATCATTTGGGTCGTGGGCTTCTGTATCAGCGATGACTTTAAGATAGACGAGACGACACGAAATGTGATTCAAATACATGTAAAGCATAATCAATAATTTAGATTGGGGGATTCTGACATTGAAAAAAGACTTAAGCGGAAAATTACTTTATCTTGCTTTAGCCGTCGTATGTGTTTTTTTGGTAGTAACGATGTTTAATCCGGAAAAGAAGGAGAAGAGGATCACTTTCCGGGAGTTTTACGACGGTTTCAAAAAGGGCCGAATAGAACAGATGTATATTCGGGACAACTATACGATCCAAGGGATCATGACGGGAGATGTGATAGGCTTCAGCACCTATGCACCGCCCTTTGTTTGGACGGATTCGTTAAAAGAAGAGATCTACTCCAAGATGGACGAAGGCTCTTTGAAACAGGTACAGATCCAAGAACCTTCCAAAACGGGGATCCTGTGGCAGATCCTGCCTTCGATCGTGATGATCCTGCTCTTCCTCGGCTTCTTTGTGATGATGCAGCAGTCGCAGGGCGGAGGCTCGAAGGTGATGGGCTTCGGAAAGTCCAGAGCAAAACTGCACAATGACGAAAACAAGGTGCACATCAGTTTTCAGGATGTCGCCGGCTTGGATGAAGAAAAAGAGGAACTCAAGGAGATCGTCGACTTCCTCAAGTTTCCCAAAAAGTACCTCCTTCTGGGAGCCAGGATACCCAAGGGGATCTTGATGGTAGGCCCTCCGGGAACGGGAAAGACCTACCTGAGCAAGGCGGTAGCGGGAGAAGCGGGAGTACCCTTCTTCTCGATCTCGGGTTCGGACTTTGTGGAAATGTTCGTAGGGGTAGGAGCCTCCAGGGTGAGAGATCTCTTTGAACAGGCGAAGAAGGCCTCTCCCTGTATCGTGTTCATCGATGAGATCGACGCGGTAGGAAGAAGAAGGGGAGCAGGACTCGGCGGAGGACACGACGAGAGAGAGCAGACCTTGAACCAGCTGCTTGTCGAAATGGACGGGTTCGGGATCAACGAAGGCATCATCGTGATGGCTGCGACCAACAGACCGGATATCTTAGACCCCGCTCTGCTCAGACCGGGACGCTTTGACAGACAGGTCATGGTAGGAACGCCCGACGTCAAAGGCAGAGAGGCGATCTTGAAGGTCCACTCCAAGAACAAACCTTTGGAGGAGGATGTTGATTTGAAGGTGATCGCCCGCGGGACCGCAGGCTTTACCCCCGCCGACATCGAAAACCTGATGAACGAGGCCGCTCTGCTTACAGCGAGGGCAAACGAGCCTAAGATAAAGATGGGAACGATAGAAGAAGCCATCATCAAAGTCGTGGTCGGAGTCGCCAAAAAATCCAGAGTGATCACCGAGGCGGAGAAGAAGTTGACCGCCTATCACGAGGCGGGGCATGCGGTCTTGGCCAACATTTTGAAACACACCGATCCCGTCCACCAAGTCACCATCATCCCCAGAGGGATGGCGGGAGGTTTTACCATGAGTAGGCCGACCGAGGATCGTTATTATACAACGAAGGCGGAATTGAAGGAAGAATTGGTCGAACTGCTTGGCGGAAGAGTGGCGGAAGAGTTGATCCTGGATGATATCTCCACCGGTGCAAGCAACGACTTGGAAAGGGTGGCAAAGATCGCAAGAGCGATGGTGACCACCTATGCGATGAGCGACAACCTCGGTGCGATGGCCTATGGAGACAGCTCGGACGAGGTCTTCCTGGGCAAGGACTTTACGACCAGGAGGAACTATTCGGAAGAAGTCGCCTCCGAGATCGATAAAGAAGTCAAGATGATCGTCGATGAGGCGCAGGCTACCGCTCGAAAACTCCTGACCGACAACATCGACAAACTCCACAATGTCGCGCAGGCCCTGCTCGTCTATGAGACCTTAAATGCGGAAGAGTTCCAACAGGCCTTTAACGGAGAACTCGATCTTCAGATCGATTCCATGTCCGACAAGGAGAAGGCGCTCTTTATACAGGGAAGCGAGCACGGTGAGCACGTCAAGACGATAGAAGAACAGTATGAAGAGGCGGACCGCTACAGAGAACAGGAGATTGAAGAAAAGATCAGACACGCCAAGGAGACCTTGGGGAAGAAGGAAGACAAGCAGGAGAAGGAAGAAAAAGAAACTTCCGATGAGGATACCGGGCGATAAGAGAACGCAAAAAAAGAGCTTGCTCCTTTATCCGTAAGATAAAGAGGCAGGCTCTTTTTTGTGAGCATATGGAAACCGACCTTGTAATACTACTATTCTTTTGAATAGTGGATATAAACAATCTGTGACCCATAGGAGACAACATAGTTTTTCGTCATCAAAAAATAGATATATCCACACTTCTATTGAAAAATAGTATAAGAACAGAGTCGTATCATTAGAAAAATCGGCATCATACCACTATCGATTCAAATTGTCCGGTCGTGAAGTTTGAATTTCAGGACTACTCAAAACGTTTTCGAAAAAAATTATATTCTCTGTATACCTGACATTTCAAACGGAAAATCGTATAACGTTTGATATCATACGGCTGATAGAAGT
>JAUMWQ010000045.1 GCA_030529565.1 Filifactor alocis
AAATTGTATATTTTGTATACCCGACATTTCAAACGCAGAATAATATCACTCGATATTTTCCGAATATTTTACGTAGATTTTGTGCGTTTCGTTCCATTTTATTGGGATAATATGCGTTCAAACCTGAATAGTTTTCAACTATTTTTGATTTACCCCTATACAGAAATCAAAAAATTTATTATTCTATAATAGTCCTGTTTTATTTCGAAAAACAAACGTACTGTAACGGTTTTGTTCGTTTTTTCGATTACGGATCGATATTTTAACTATCATACTATTTTGGAGGTCTTTATGGAAAATTTTTTGGAAAAATCCTTTCATCTCAAGGAGCACAAAACTACTGCAAAGACGGAGATCATCGCGGGATTTACAACCTTTATGACAATGGCCTACATCCTGGCTGTCAATCCGGGGATCTTAGGTGAGACGGGAATGGACACCGGAGCGGTCTTTACTGCAACTGCCATCTCCGCCTTTATTGCAACCCTGGTCATGGCTTTTTTTGCCAACTACCCCTTTGCACTGGCACCGGGTATGGGTCTCAATGCCTTTTTTGCCTTCTCCGTTGTATTGGGGATGGGACACACTTGGCAGTTTGCCTTAACCGCTGTCTTTCTCGAAGGTATCATCTTTATCGTTTTGACCTTTACCAATGTGAGAGAAGCCATCGTTCGGGGTATTCCCAAGAATATCAAACAGGCGATCTCCGTAGGGATCGGTTTGTTCATCGCCTTTATCGGACTGAGCGGTGCGGGCATCGTTGTTCAGGGACAAGGTATCCCTCTTGACTTGGGCGATGTAACTTCTCCTTCCGCCATCGTCTGCTTGTTCGGTCTTGTTATCATCGGTGTACTCTTGGTTAAGAAGGTGCGCGGTGCCATCCTGATCGGAATCTTGTGCAGTACGATCTTGGGTTATTTCTTAGGTGTTACACAGCTACCCAAAACCGCTTTTCTTTCTACACCGCCTTCTCTGGCACCTGTTTTTATGAAGTTTGAGTGGAGCAATATTATCAGCTTGGATATGTTGATCATTATGATCACCTTCCTCTTCGTCGATATGTTCGATACGATCGGTACCCTCGTAGGTGTCGCCACCAAGGCGAAACTTGTTGATGAGGAAGGAAACCTTCCGGGAGCAAAGAAGGCTCTGTTCGCCGATGCAGTCGGTACGACCTTCGGTGCGATCCTTGGAACCTCTACCGTTACAACCTATGTAGAAAGTGCTGCGGGAGTTGCGGAGGGAGGACGTACAGGATTGACCGCCTTGGTCACGGCCCTCTTCTTCCTGGTCTCCTTGTTGCTTTCCCCGATCTTCCTGGCTATTCCTTCGGCGGCAACTGCACCGGCTTTGATCGCGGTAGGTTTGTTTATGATGAGTCCGATCAAGAGTATCGACTTTGATGACTGGACCGAGGCTCTTCCGGCCTTTTTGACGATCATTATGATGCCTTTGTCATATTCAATCGCTGAAGGTATCGTGTTCGGTATCATCGCTTATGCCTTTTTGAAGATTTTGACGGGACGAGTAAAAGAAGCATCTCCCATCGTCTATGTACTGGCAGTTCTCTTTATCCTAAAGCTGATCTACCACGTTTAAAGACAAAGAGACGATCTTCTTTTGCATGGCATTTGCCATTGTTTTACACTATTATCCGTTCGAACTGTTGATATCGATACCCTCATCCCATGGGTGATATAACAAGTTTTCGTGTTTTCAGATGTAATCGCAACCACACTTCGATCAGAAAATGGTGTTGCACGAAGATTTTTCAATTCAAAAACCTTGTACTCCAACGGGTACAAGGTTTTTTGTATGCTGATTTCACCCTTACTATTTCCTGATCCATTGTCCTCTGATAGGCTCAAGATTCCTTCTCCGGTCTTTACAGGGCTTATACTATTATCTATTAGAATTGACATGTTGAATGCTTTGAAGCATAGGATCATCCAAGTTGTGTTTCGGCAGTGATAAGTCTGTATACCCGACATTTCAAATGGAGAATGGTACTAATACTGCAGATATTCCGATCGGATCAGACTACATACTGTCCATCACCAACATGGCAAGGAGTTTTGTACCGTAGGCGAGGGCTCTTTCGTCTATATTGAACTTCGGATTGTGCATATTGTAGATACAGCCGAGTTCCTCATTTCTCGCTCCCACCCATATAAAGGCTACGGGAAGTTTCTGCGCAAAGTAGGAAAAGTCTTCCGCTCCCATCCTCGGCTTATCGTAGATATGCTTTGCCTCCTTGCCGAAATGTTTGTCGATCCTCTCTTCCACAAAGGACATAAGCTCTGTATCGTTGTGAAGAACGGGAAGGCCGTGGAGAAGATCCAGTTCGTACCTCGCTCCCGAATAGAGGCAGATCCCTTGGAGGAGTTTCTCCATATGATCCAAGATCCGCCCTCTCGTCTCTTCCGACTGACAACGGATGGTTCCCTGAAGGTTGCAGTGCTCGGACACCACGTTGCGTGCACTTCCTCCCCTTATCATTCCGATCGAAAACACGGCAGGATCCAAAGGATCTTTGTTCTTCGCCAAAAAACTCTCGATCCCCGCAATAAACTTCGATGCGACCGAGATGGCATCCACATTGTACTGGGGCTCTCCCGGGTGCCCTCCCTTGCCTATGATGTCGATCGAAAACTCGTCCGTCGATGCCATCGAACTTCCATACCTCACTCCAAAAACTCCCGTATGGAGCTCACAGTTCAGATGAAGGGCATACATAGCCTTGATCTTGGGCAAGAGTTCCAAGGCCTCCAAGTCCATCAACATGATCCTCGCACCTCCGAGGTTGGGCCCCTCTTCCGCAGGCTGAAAGAGGAGAAGTACATTGTACTTAAGACTGTCCCGATATTTTTGGAGCACCTTGGCGCAGGCCATAAGCATGGCGGTATGGCCATCGTGACCGCAGGCATGCATCCTCCCCTCCTTCTTTGAACTGTACTCCAACTGTGTCATCTCATCGAGATCAAGGGCATCGATATCCGCCCTCAAAGCGATAAAACCGTCTTCCTTCCTGCTTCTTATCACACCCAATACTCCAATTGTCGAGTCGAGCACTTCGATCCCTTCCGAAATCAAAAAATCCCTGATATACGCCTCCGTCTCCAAGGTCTCGAAACCCGTCTCCGGATTTTGGTGCAAATACCTCCGATGTGCGATAAGTTCCTCACTCATCCTGTCTACCTCTGCAAATATTCTATCCCTCATATTAAGAGCCCCTCTCTTCTTCCATCCTTATCGTTTTGAGGACTTCCTTCACGAGCCCTTCCTTCTGAAGTCTTGCGACCGCCTTCTTCCTGTCTCCTTCGCATGCTTCGACAAGAAGGATCCTCCTCCTATCATCCTCGATATCTGCAAGCAGCTGCGTCCCTTCTTCCCTCAATACCTCTTTTATCACGCAGATGTCCGCCTTTTCATCGGATCTCTCCCAATAGACAAGAGCCCTCGTCCCGATCTTGTCAAAACACAGGACTTCTCTCTCAGAAAGTTCCTCATACCTGTTTTGAAGAAAGTCTGGGCGACCTTTTAGGCCTCCAATCTCGATGATATCGGCCATCACGGCACTTGCGGTAGGAAGTTTGCCCGCTCCCTTCCCATAGAGAATAGTTTCTCCGAAGGTGTCCGAAAAAAGAGAGATCGCGTTGAAGGAACCCTCCGTCTTTGCAAAAAAGGAACCCTTGTCGACCATACAGGGATAGACACTCACCCTTATTCCCTCACGGTCCCGGGCACAGGCGATAAGTTTTATCTTCTTCCCAAGTTTCTCAGCGATCTCGATATCTCGCTGTGTGATATCCGCGATCCCTTCCGTATAGACCTGATGAGATCCGACAAGGCTCCCGAAGGCTACGGTTGCCAGAATGGCGATCTTTCGGGCCGCATCGTGCCCGTCGATGTCCGCCCGCGGATCCGCCTCCAGATAGCCGGAGCACCGTGCCTCCTCCAAAACCTCCCCGAAATCGGCACCTTCCTCCGTCATCTTCGAGAGGATGTAGTTGGTCGTTCCGTTGACGATGCCCCTTATCTCCTCGATCTTATCCGAGGACATAGAGTCCCTTATCGTCCGAAGTACCGGGACCGCTCCCCCTACAGCCGCCTCAAAGAGAAAGGCCCTGCGATACCTCCCTGCCGTCGTCATCAGCTCTTCAAAGTCGGAGGCGATCAGTTCCTTGTTTGCACTGACCACATGCTTGCCCTCAGAAAATGCTCTCAAAATATAGTCCTTCGCCGGAGATACCCCTCCCATGAGCTCAACGACGATATCAACCTTCGGATCTTTTACCACATCTTCGATCCGCGTCGTAAAAAATTCTTTCGAAAGAAGATCCCTCTCCCTGTCCAGATCTTTTACCAGCACCTTTTGCACCTGAATACGCAGACCTGTTCTCTGCTCTATCAAGGCGGAGTTCTTCTCGATGATACGCGCTACTCCCGTTCCCACCGTGCCGAAACCGAGAAGCCCTATCCCTATCTTCTTCATGATTGCCTCCTTATCTTATAACGGAGTGTTCATCCGTGTTCGTTTATTATTATTGGTATACCTGTCTGTCATATCGTGCAGAAAGAGAAGACTCTTAGAGCAAGGCGGTTGCGGGTGTTTGAAAATTTCTCGTCGAAAAAAAATTCGACTTTATCCCCGTGTTTCGTGATACGGTGACTTATTTCGAAAAACCGAAATCTATCTATTTAACACTTCTTATACAAATTCCGATCAACGACAGCACGAGGCCTAATATCAATTGGATCATACCGACTTTTTTAGCATAGGACTCCGTTTTTGTGCCTGCTTTATAATCTTCTTCAAAGCCGTTGATCAGATCATACTGTCTTTTAAAGTAAATCAAATAGCCGAATGTCGAAAAAGCCACTCCGACTGTTATTAGGATCATCTTTAATATCGTCATAAGTCCTCCCCTTCTACAATTTCCGATTTATATGTTCACAATTTGCATTCCGGTTCCGAAAACATAGTATTCGTTGCATTTTTGACCATCCCCATCTGAACCTTATTTGATTTTCGGATATATTCAGGGAACCACCGCACAAAGTCAAACTTCCGATTTTTCTTCGACTTTATAAAACACAAAGGTTTGTCATATCAATATTTTCAAGAATTTCATCCTTCGTACAAAATCGGTTTTATGCTGATTTTTCGAATTATGCGGTATCTCCCTATGATCCGGAATAGCGGATACTATAATCACAATGGATTTCAACTTGTCAATGTCTCTATCCACGTCGGTCAAACCTGCTCTCTATGATCAAAAGCTCTCCCTTGTCAAACGAAAGGTCGATGTCGCCCCGATATTCGTTGGATATGCCGACGGTCTCCCCTTTTTTGATCACGGCTTGCCGAAGTTCGTACTTCGCACCTTTAAGGTCGATCCCCTCGACCCTGTCGCCATAGGCGAGGATCGAGAAGTACCACCCCTCCCTGTAGGGAAATATATACCTTCCCGGTTTCTTACAGGTCATTGTGTTATCCGAAGAGACGAAGACAAGATCGATATCGCATTCCAATGCCGACGAAAACAGTCCCAGGTTACCGAGGCTCTGATCCCATCTTCCTCCGAGGCCTCCGTAGATGAAGATCTCTTCCATCCCCTCTTCGATTAGAGTCTCAACTGCCAAATGTCCGTCCGTCTTGTCTTTTTCCGGAGGAAACTTCAAAAATCGAACCTTCTCACCTTCAAAAAAAGACCTCACCTCCTCGGAAATGGAGTCCAAATCGCCGATGATCAAGTCGGGGATCACCCCCGCCTGCCACAAGATATCACTTGCTCCATCCGCACTGACAAGGAGGTCATAGCCCCTGCTCTCCTCTCTTACCTCCTCCTGTGTCGGAAGATCTCCGTTTAAGAGAAGAAGTGCTCTTCTCTTTACTTGTTGTTCCATACTTCCTCCTTTTTCGATGCTTCAATCAGGTAGATGATATTAGAAAAAGCCCTGTATCTTTCGATACAAAGCTTTTTGTTTCGCTTTTATTTCATCCCTCTCACTTTTAATACTATTCTCCATTTGAAATGTCGAGTATGCAAAGCATATAACTGACGAAACACAACTTCGATGAACCTATGCTTCAAGGCGTCCGACCCGTCAATTTTAATAGAGAATGGTATATGTCCGACAAACAAAAGAACCTCTTGCCGAAAACAGTCTGAACAGCTCCAAAATGCGATCGCAATACGCCGGATGATGGTAAGGAAAGGGAGCTTGTAGAGAACATACCTTGCAGAGACAGACAACACCCTCCTAACGGGAAACGGCTGCTCTAAGTTCCCTTACTGCCGCTCCGACATCCTCTTTCCCGAAGATGGAAGAACCTGCCACCAAGATATTTGCCCCCGCATCTACGATCTCGGCAATATTTTGGGCAGTAACCCCTCCATCGACCTGGATGTCGATCTCATAGCCCTTCTCTTCGATCATTCGCTTCAATCGCCTGATCTTCTCAATGCTCTGAGGGATAAAGCTCTGTCCTCCGAAACCGGGGTTGACGCTCATGATCAAAACCATATCGATATCGGGAAGGATGTATTCCAAGGTGGAGAGATCGGTCGCCGGATTGAGCGATACCCCCGCCTTACACCCCAGTTCCTTGATTCGATGCACGGTGCGATGAAGATGGGTACAGGCCTCCTGATGAACGGTGATGATATCGGCTCCCGCTTTCACAAACTCCTCCAAATAGAGATCTGCATTCTCTATCATAAGATGACAGTCAAATACCATCTCGGACTTTTTTCGAATACTCTTGATGACAACGGGACCGAAGGTCAGGTTGGGTACAAAGTGCCCGTCCATCACATCGATGTGGAGGTACTCGCATCCCGCTTCCTCCACTTCCCTTACACTTTCGGCAAGTCGACTGAAATCCGCCGACAAAATAGAAGGTGCCAATTTTATCATAGGTCTTATCTCCTTTTTTCCTGTTCCTGAATCTCTTTTAATAACTGTTTATAACTCTCATATCTCTCCCACCTGATCTGTCGCCGCTCCAATGCCTCCCTGACCCGACAGTCCGGCTCCTTGTCGTGAATGCAGTCATATCCGAACTTGCAGTCGATATCGTAGTCGTGGAACTCCACAAAGTACTCCTTGAGCTCCTTCGAAGGAATGTGCTCCAAGGAGAGGGAACTGAAACCCGGAGTATCGGCGATCCATGAGTTTTCGTCGATCTTCAACAGTTCCGTATGCCTCGTCGTATGCCTTCCCCTTCCGATCTTTTCGCTGACTTCTCCCGTCCTTATGCCGAAGTCTTTGTTCAAGGTGTTGATGAAGGAACTTTTACCCGCTCCCGAAGGGCCTGCGATCACAGTGATATGACCTTTGAGGTCATTTTTCAGTTCCTCTGTATTCCTACCTTCATAGGTGCTGATATCGAAGAAGGGATAGCCCAAACCTCTGTAGATCTGAGCAAGAGCCTCCAATCTTCCGCCTTCATCCAAGTCCGTCTTCGAAAAACACAGGCTTACCTCCAGGTTCTGCTCTGAAGCTAAGACGATGAAACGGTCGATCAAGGAGCGGTTCGGTTCGGGATCCTTGATCGAAAAGAACAGCAGGGCCTTGGTCACATTCGCGATCGGAGGTCTTACCAAAAGGTTTGTACGGGGCAGAAGTTCTTCGATGACCCCTTCCTTCTGCCCTTCATCCGTTACACGGATCTCCACCTTATCCCCGACCAGGAGGAGGGTCTTATCTTTCTTAAAGATCCCTCTCGCCTTACAGACATATCTCCCCGCGGGAGTGTCTACAGTGTAAAAGGAAGAAATCGATTTTATAATGATCCCTTTCAGATCCATGTCTCCTCTCTCCTTCTAAAAACTGATTTCTACACTCTCATAATACTCTTCATCGATCTCGATCGTATAGTTGACGACCTCCCCTTCTTTCTCTTCCACGTTGACCACAAGGACTCCGTCTCCCTCTGTGGACGATACCTGCTTGTCGTAGACAACAGCGCCGTTGGAAGCCTTGAACACTTTGACGTGCATGATCTCCCTGTCTTGGGGAAGGGTGATGGCAATACGTTTGGTCAACACCTTAGGTTCTTCATACTTGTTGATGACAATGCTTACCGTAGACTTGGGCTTGACCATGCCTCCCTCCGAAGGATTCTGTGAAAGAACTACCCCTTCAGGTTTATTCTTGTCCTCCTTGTAACTCTCGCTGACCTTGAAGTCGGACAGAAGAGCTTTGGCCTCCTCAAGGGTCTTACCCAAGACGTTGGTCACAGGGATCGGGATGTCGTTCTTATTCTTGCTCAAGATCACTATTACTTCACTTCCAACATCCACAGTCGCTCCTTCCTCGGGTTGCTGCTGGATGATGGTATCGGTCGGCTCGTTACCCGGAACATAACTTGCTTTAAACTTGAGTTTTCCGGCGTATTCCTTTTCGACCTCACTTAAAAGCCTGTTTTTAAAATCCTTGATCAATACCGTTTCCTTTTGCTCTTCAGCCAGGGTAACATTGATGATACTACCCTTCTGCACCTTGATCCCCACATCCGGATCGCTGTCCGTAACTTGTCCGGGAAGGTATTTGTTATTCTTCTCGCTTCCCCTGACATTCATCTGAAGTCCCTGTTCTTCGAGCAGAGCCTTAGCTTCCGTCTCAGTTTTTCCGACAACATCCGGGATGATCACGATCTCCTGCTTTGGAGCGAAGAAAGAGGAAGACTTCAAAAGGAAGAGTCCCGCGACTCCCACTACGATGATGCCGAGGAAGACCGCAAAGAAGGTTGAAGACAAAGCACTTTTTTCCTTGATCTTCTTGTGTGTCGGTCGATAGTCCTCCTCGATCTCCTCTTCCTCGGTATACTGCTGTATCTTCTGTCTGTCGGGGATTTTTACCATCCTCGTCGCATAGTCTTCTTCCTCTGTAGAAACGAAGTTTCGTTTTCCGTTTTTCAAATAATCGATGTCCTCGATCAAGGCTCCGGCATTGATATAGCGTTTGTCCGGTAGTTTCTGTGTCAACTTGATGATCATATCCTTACAATCCGAAGAGAGTTCATCGCTGTCTTTGAACTCGAGCTTATCCTGAATATGCTTGAGCGCAATATTGACCGGGCTGTCACCGTCAAAAGGAAGCCTCCCTGTAGCCATCTCATACATGATGATACCCAGAGAGTACAGATCCGATCTTTCATCGACATAGCCTCCCCTCGCCTGCTCCGGCGAAAAATAGTGTACCGAGCCCATGATAGCTCCTGAGGCCGTGATGGTAGAGTTGCTGACAGCCTTAGCGATCCCGAAGTCCCCTACCTTGACGACTCCTTTGGAACTCAACATAATGTTTTGTGCCTTGATGTCTCTATGGACGATGCCCTTCTGATGAGCCTCTTCCAATGCCATCGCGATCTGCCTTGCTATATCGAGCATTGTGGAGGTCGAAAACTTCTTCTGCGTCTTTAGCACCTCTTTGAGGTTTCTGCCTTCCACATATTCCATAACGATGTAGGAAGTGCTCTCGTCCTGCCCTACGTCAAACACGTTAATGATATTGGCATGATTGAGCTTTGCGACTGAAAGAGCCTCGTTCTTGAATTTTTTCAAAAACTCCTCGTTGTTCGCATACTCCTCCTTCAACACCTTGACCGCAACAATACGGTTGAGCATATGACACTGTGCCTTATAGACGACGGACATCCCGCCTTCTCCGATTTTTTCGAGAAGTTCATATCTATTTCCTAAGATTTTTCCTATCAAAGTAATTCCACCTACCCATCTGTCTAATAATATATCAAAATACTGGAAATATTGTCGTATCCTCCTCTTTGTTTCGCAATGGCGATCAGTTTCTCGCAAGAAAACAACGGAAGATAGCGTGCTGATAAGACTTCTTCTATCTCTTTTTCGTCCACCATGTTGGATAGACCGTCGCTACACATCAACAGAACATCCTTCTTCTGAAGATCCAGATCATAGAAGTCCACCTGTATTTCGGCAGAGATCCCGATCGCTCTGGTAACGACGTTTTTTCTCTCATGACTCTTGGCTTCTTCTCGGGTAATGACACCCATCTTAACAAGTTCCTGAACGTAGGAATGGTCGGTCGTAAGTTGATTCAGCTCTTCCTGTCTATGAAGATAGACCCTGCTGTCTCCAATATTGGCGATCAAGGCCTTATCCTGCATAACGTAGGTCATCACAAGGGTAGTTCCCATGCCGCCCTTCTCTTCCTTCTGCGAAAGCTGGTAGACCTTTTCGTTCGCATTTGCGATCGCGCGCTTAAAAAACTCCTTGACCTTGTCCACATCTTCAGCCTTATAGAGTTTTTCGATGACCGCAATGTGTTTTTTAAAGTATTCGATCACGGTAGTAACAGCGGTCTCACTGGCCACATCTCCCTTAGTGTGTCCTCCCATTCCGTCGGCCAGCACGAAGAGATGTCCGTTCTCCGATACCTTAAAATTATCTACATAATCTTCATTTTTCTTTCTGACGATCCCTCTGTCAGTCAATAGACCATACTTCAAGTACAATCACCTCTGTTCTTTTCGAATCACATCCCGCCTCAATTGTCCGCAAGCTCCGTTGATGTCCGCTCCAAGTTCCCTCCGGACGGTCGTGATAACGTGATAGTTTAATAATACCGTTTGAAACGCTTTGATCCTAAAGATGTTCGGCTTCTTGAAACTGTTCTCCTTGATCGGATTGATCGGTATCAAGTTCACCATGGACAGGCTTCCCTTAAGCATCTTGCCTAACTTGTGTGCTTCTTCCAGCGAGTCGGTCACATCCTCTATGAGGGCATATTCATAGGTAACCCTTCTCTTTGTGAGATCCGCATACTCCTTGCCTGCAGCTACGACCTCTTCCACGGAATATTTTCTGGCGATGGGCATGATCTGCTCTCTTTTTTCCTGCTCGACCTGATGGAGCGAAATAGCCAGGTTGATCGGAATATTCCATTTCTGAAGCTCTTTGATCTTGGGAACGATACCGCAGGTCGACACCGTAATATGTCGATAACCCAGCTGCATTCCCTGTTCTTCATGGACCACTTTCAAAAACTTGATCAAATTATCATAATTATCAAAAGGCTCTCCCGAACCCATGATGACGATGTTAGCGATCCTCTCTCCCAGATCTTTCTGGACAGTGATCAACTGTCCCAAGATCTCTCCCGGAGTGAGGTTGCGGATCAGACCATCCACCGTGGATGCACAAAACTTACATCCCATCCTGCAACCGACCTGAGTGGAGATACAGACCGACGGACCGTTCTTGTAGATCATAAGAACAGTCTCGATCAGATTCCCGTCCTCCAACTCGATCAGATACTTCCTTGTGGAATCGACCTTCGATTCAAACTTGCGGTAGATGTCCGTCTTACAGACATAAGCCTCCTCCTTGAGCTTCTCTCGAAAGTCCTGTGGCAGCTGGAGCATATCATCGATCGAGGTGCAACCCCTCGCAAGGTAATTATAAATCTGCTTCGCCCTATACTTCTTACCTCCAAGACCCAGTACCAACTCTTCCACTTCTACATATTCCAAACTTCTCAAATCCAACATATATCTTCGTTCTCTCCGTTTCCTTAACCTTACATCCCCTTGTTATACCCAAGATTGAATGTCTCGCGATCGCAAAGCTCTGAAGCCGACAAATCTTCACGCCTTCAAAACCAGGATCCTGTCTTCCGTTTTGAAGAAGAGACCTCTCCTCTTCATTCTAGATAACGGTGATCAATCTCTTGGTATCGGGATCACACGATGCCTTCAGCCTATTCACAGGTCTTCGTTCTATTTTCTCCTCATCTTCGCAACAAAAAATCCGTCCCATTCTCCCTCATCGGGCAGCAGTTCCGCCATCGCCGTCCTCGTATACAAGCCGGCAACCTCAAATTCCTCCAAGACGAAGTCTTCGTTCTTTTTCAAAAACTCTTCAACCACTCCCCGGTTCTCTTCACGGTTGAGGGTACAGGTGCTATAGACGAGAACTCCGCCCGCCTTTACATAATGACTGCTCTGCTCCAGGATCCTTCCCTGCAATTTCGTGATCCCGCGAAAATCCTCCTTGGACTTGTATCGGATCTCGGGCTTCCTTCGTATAATGCCTATACCCGAACAGGGGGCATCGACCAACACCTTATCGAAGGCCTCCTTCCATTCGTCCTTGCAGAGTGTCGCGTCATGCTCTACAACCCTTACATTCTCTATCCCCAACCTTTTTGTCGCTCTCCGGATCAAATCCAGCTTATTCGCAGCGGCATCCGAAGACAGGATCTCTCCGGAGTTCCTCAGCTCCTCCCCGATCGCCGTTGTCTTTCCGCCGGGAGCTGCACAGACATCGAGCACCCGATCTCCCTCCTCGACACCGAGGGCGCTGATGCATACTTGCGAACTCAGATCTTGTACCGTGTAAAAACCCTTTAGGTACTCTTCGTTCTTCTCTATGCTCTTAAGTCTGCTTACCTTAAGCATCGAAGAAAAACCCTCCACCCCTTCACAGACGATCCCCTTGACTTCAAACTCTTTCTTCAACTCTGCAACTGTAGTCTTCAAAGGATTGACGCGCAGAAACATCTGAGGATGTTTATGAAGGCTCTTCAAGATCGACTCCGCCTTCTGATAACCGTACTGTTGTATCAGAGTCTTCGCTATCCATATCGATACGCAGTAGCGGACACTGAGCTTTTTCGCGGGATCCTTCACATCTATCTCAAAGGCCTTCTTGTCTCGGAGAACACTCCTAAGCACCCCGTTGATAAAGGCATGCGCCTTGGTCTTGGGTTCGATCTTCTTCATAAGCTCGACCATCTCAAACACTGCCGCAAAGTCCTCGACCGAGTCCATATATCGGATTTGATACAGACCCATCTCCAGCACGATCCTTCGGGCAGGCTCCAGCTTATCGATCTTGGTCTTGATGAATTTTTGGATGACATGATCGAGGAAGATAAGGTTCTCCAGAGTTCCATAAACCAACTCCGTGTAGAACCCCCTGTCCCTCTCATCGGGGATATAACGGTTGATTACTTGAGATACCAAAACATTGGAATAGGCTCCTCCCGTCTTTACCCTCAAGATTGTCTGATAAGCGAGCATCCTCACGGACGGCTTTTTTCCCTTCTCATGTTTAGTTTGAACTTGATCGCCCATAGCAACTCCTTTTTCTGCATAGTATTATCTTCTTATCATACCATATTTTTGACCTTCTGTGTTCGTTTCCCTACGAAAGATAAGGATGAAAGTTCATAGTATGGTATTTATCGCTCACAACCTCTACCCAAACTGAAAGCTGCAGATATCATAAACAAGCACTGCCAAAAATAGAACCTGTTCTTTTTGTCATTTTATAATTTATATCCCTATATCGCTCTCTATAATCGATTTCTTTCTATCCTTTGATGAGCTTCTTTTAGGGGAGTTTTCTAAACCCCGTTTTATCCTGTTCTCTGATCGAATCACGAAAATACCCTTCTCTAAAAATATGAAAAATCACTTAGGGTTATCCCGCACAATTCGGAAAATCAACCCTAGATTATTTTTGCACGAAGGGTGGAGTTCTTGAAAATATTGATATGACAAACTTTTACATCTTATAAAGTCGAAGAAAAATCGAAAGTTTGCCTTTATGCGACATTTCCTTAGAAGCTTGTGGAGCACACATTGCTGATTTTAGTGATCCGATCAGAT
>JAUMWQ010000046.1 GCA_030529565.1 Filifactor alocis
AGAGCCTTCTCCCTTGCCCACCATTCCGAAGAGCCTGCAGGCAGGGCACCATCCTCCACTTCCGTCGCAGGGTTGGTGCTTAAAGTGGTTTTCCTCCAAGAGCTTGGATATCGTCTTATCAAAGACCTCCTTGGTAATCATGGCGGGAGACAGATAGTATACCGTATTTGCTCCATCTCTCACACAGGAATAGAAGACCGGAAGATACGGATCCGTAACGGTTCCATTCTTTTTTTCCTTATAAACATCAGCGTACTCCTTATGAGGGGGATCTTGATATCGTTTTAAAACCTCTTCAAATCTGTTCATATCATCTTTTTTTAAATCTCTCTCTCTTATTAACCGTCCTCCCGATGCCTTAAAAATCAAAACGGAATCATGATGTTTTCTATTTCCGAATGTTTCACCGATCAACACATAGCCTTTTTGATATCCCGGTGCCGGAGTTCTCCGGATGTCATCTACTCCTTTTGTTGTTGTTGTAAAGTTTCTTGACGTTATATACGTAGCTGCAGTAGACTTTACATAAACTAACTCTCCGGTCTTATAAGTTGTTCTTCCGACTGATTTGCCGAAGGTCGTTCTTCCTGTTGTGTTTAACATCAATCGTTCCGCTTGGTATAAGACCCCTGTCTTGACATCCAGGATACCCGCCTTCTTCGGCTTGGAGGTACGCTTATAGGGCAGGTTCTCTTCGTCGATCACACAAAGGCACGAGTTCGTCAACTGTTCATAGATATTACGAACTACACCCTTGATCTCGCTCCCCGGTATCCTCGGATATTCGGGAGCATACTTCGGATACTCTTCTCCAAACTTGCTGCCTACCTCACATCCGTACATATCATCATAAGAAAAAAATTCATCAAAGAAGATTCGATCCTTTTTATCATTGTTGTCAAACATAGTTCCGAACAGCTTGAACCTCTTATTGGTATTGGGGATAAAGAGGGGAGATTCAACCTTCAAAGAGCACTCCAGATAGCCACTCAGTTTTTCTTCCGAAGTTTCCCCCTCAAACTCACCATCACCACGCAAGAACTTCTTCCTGCAGGGCTCTTTATCTTCGATCGGCACAAAGGTATAGGGGTTGATAAAATGAGTTTCTGCACTTGTAGCAACCGGCGCTCTTCCTCCACCATGACCGGCACCGGCGTTCCGCCTTTGTCCTCCGGTGTTTGCTCTGTTTTGGTCTCCGCCAGGACCGACATCAGCGTTCTGCCTTTGTCCTCCGGTGTTTGCTCTGTTTTGGTTTGCACCATACCCCGCATGATGTTTTCCCTTCTTTTTGTTCTTGCCCATTATTGTTTCGCCTCCTCACACTTGGATTCCTCACAATCCTCAAATCCGACAAACCTCGAATCCACGAACTCCAATTCACCTTTAGGGTTAAAGTAGTTCCTTACCCTGATAAAGAGTTTTTTTGACGAATGACCGCACACCTTCACCTTCTCCCATACCTTGTGCAATTCATCAAAGAACTCGCAGTTTACTTCGTTGGAATCAACTTTTTCTGTCGGCTTCTTATCCGTCCTCACCCTTCCCTTCCATCCGTCTTGGGTCCTGATGAGATACAATTCTCCACCCTCTCCAAAGATGCGAAGTTCGGTCAACTTCTCGATCTTTTCTATATCAAAGCTTCCATTCTTCGGTACCGCCTTCACTTCCACCCTGTCCGTGTAGTACAAAAGAGCATATTGATAACCCTGAAGATCTTCATGAGAAATAGAGTGGCTCCCCTCATTGACCGTCGGCTTAAGGTTTAGAGGAAGTTCCTCTACCACTGAAAATCCCTTGCAAAACGTTCTATATCCTTGCATCTCGTTCTTCCTCCTTTCCCAAACCTTTGAACATACCCGCACCGATCGACGTATTACCGCCCACTGCCAACAAGCCCCGTTCCAGGTCCTGAATACAAACATCGATCAAACTCTCTGCCATAGCAAAGTCTTCTATATCCTTTCTTATTTTGATCTCAAGACAAAACTTGTCAAGCGGGGACTCACCGTCTTTTGCACAGGCGATCCTCTCCGTAAACAACGCCCCCGTCTGTAAGGCGGAGCCGCTGAACCGGTCAATTGCACTGCGTGTACGATTGAGCATAACGACGGTTTCCTTATGGATCGTGGTTTCTCTGAATATAATATTCGACTTGGACTTCTTCTCCTTATCGTTCGGATCTCTTTTCAGTTCGCCTTTGTCATCCAGCTTTGTCCGGTAACCGAACATGGCATCGAGCAAGGCTTCTATATCCGTATGACCTGCTCTCTTAAGGATCTTGGCACAGTGATGACGAAAAGCGCCTGCCCATGCGGTTCCAGGAATAACAGGGTTGCCGTTTCGATCGACCAGGGTCTGAGCATCTACGAACTTGCTCTCCTTATCTTCCGGATCCGTCTTCGCAAGCGTAGCATAATCTCTAAGAAACAAGAACCCGTCCAGTGCGATCTCCTTACGGATCACTTTATAAGCAGACTCGTAATCCGTTGTGGCTGTTTGTTCCCAAGCTTTCCATTTTACTACTTCCCCGTTTTTATCCAAGTCCCAGTCTGCACCCAAGGAGATATAGGCGGACATATTCTTATTGAGGTCGATCATTGCGTATCTTACTTCCGTCAACTCAAATTCACCGAACCCCCTCGTGGTTTTTGCTCCGATTCGAATATCTCCCTTATTCAACCCCTCAATGATCCTGCTTAAAATCCCCTTGGAGAACTCTTTATCTTCGGTCAACCATTCAACTCGGAACTTAAAACTAGCTCCCGCTTCTACGACCTCATAATCAAACTTGCTCTTATCGACCGATACCTTATGGTTGAGTCTTACCGAATCCCGAACCTTAGTCGTAATTCCGAGATCTTGCTTTGTCTTGGCGGTCTCAAAGGCATCGTAGAAGATGATCTTACTCTCCAAGGTGTCTCTGCTGTCCGAAGTTCTTCCAATCTTACCTCCAAACACCCCTATAATGCTTTTTTTTCTGTCTCCTGTCTCCTGTTTCTCTCCAACTTGGTTTTCCGCAGTTTCTATTTTCTGCTGTTTTTCTTTCAAAGCTCCATCTTCCAAAAAATGTCTGCATACGCCCGCCAAGGTCGTTCCCGGAATAAAGATCTCATCCCTTCCGTTTCGAAGTACATCGCTGTCGGAACCTTCATCCTTTCCGCTTCCTATCATAAAAGGTGTCTTCGCCGTCAAAATCCCCTTTAACAATAACAACATCTTCTACTCCCTCCCCTCTTCATTCTTCTTTTTATTGTGTTTCTCCCTATAATACAGTTTGGCCGCCTCAATATATCCCTGCATAAAGACTCGAAGCATCCTCTCCTTTTCTCCACTCAAACGACCGAGACCTTTCAAGTCTTTGAGAATAACGTCGATCCTCCTTTCGGAGTTTGCGACCTTTGCTCCTTCTTTAACCTCCTGCTCTTTAAAATATTCATCAAATTTTTTCACCGCATTGTTCGAGAATCCTCTGATCTCCTCATTACTGGCTCCTGCGAAATTATTTGCGATATATGCCTTCAATTCTGTTTCAAAATTGCTCTTTCTCTCCACAGCCTTATATGCCGTTAAGAATCGCATTGCCGAGGATGAGCTGAGCCCCGCAGTTCCTTTACAATAACTTCTTGCCCCATGCTCTCCAAGCGTCCTGAACTCATCCAATGCCTTTCTCACCAAAACCTCTGTTATGATCTTCTTAGTTTCTTCCGCTAGGTTCTCAAGAGATCCTCCCTCTTGTGTCTTGGCGTTTGCGACCTTCTTGAGTTTGTATTCCTTTTTACCGATAGGACGGATCTCATATTCTCCGCAACCCTCCGTCTGCAGGATCCCCATAAAACCCTTCGCCTTCGAGGGTGAATCTCCGTTCAATTTTACGACTACTTGAGTTCCTTTTGCAAAAGCCGTATACCTTCTCTTGGGCAGTTTCCACTTGGAATGATAGCCTCCGACCGTCTCCGTATCGGTATAGACCTCCTCTACCTCAGCTTTATCTCCAAACAGAGCTTTTACTTCCTCCTCGAGAAGAGAGCGGTCCGAACGATTCACTCCATATTTATCGACAAGCACCGTATCGGAAACCAGATTTACAATCACCTTATCCGAAAATTCACTGTCCGCACTGCCTGTATTGACCTCCCCGAAGGTAAATTTCGCCGCCGCATACTGCGCATTGGAAGAAGCTCCGATCACGATCGATCCTTTTTTATCCCGGATCAGACCCTCCAGCACCTTGAGTTTTTCGGCATCGTCCGCCTCGATCCTTCCTCTAAAAACTTGAGAGCGACGTAAACTCGTCAGCATGAACAGGTCATGCGTCTTCTTTGCATAGTGGTATTCCATCCTGTCCGCCGGAGTCAAGGCTATCAGTTCTTCTTCGTTTTCTTTTTTATTAACGGTGTAATAGCCCGATGTCCTCATATACTGTGTATTCTCTTCCGGTGTAAAACCGTCCGCCATACTGTATATCTTTGAGGAATCGTTCTTGACGGTCCTCATCCCCTTGGGTAGGGGAAGGCATCTTTCTTCGCCATAACTCAAATAAGCGTTGCTGAAACGAATCCCCAACACATAGTCATGGATCTTATTCTCCTCGACCTTCCCGCAAGCAAGCAACTCGTTGATAAACATCCCTTGGACTGCGCTCCCTGCTATATAGTCTCCGGGGGAGATCACATCGGCATCAAGCTCTATTGCATAGGCAAGACTCGCTCCTCCAACCGACTCCTCGGACTTATATTCACCCTTCTCAGGGTCTGAGCCTTCTTTCAAAGAAAGGGTGCACCTGACTTCTCCAAAGCCCCTTGTGCGATTCAAGCCGATCCGACGAAGTATTTTGCAGGCGTTCTCGATCAACTTATGTTCCTCACTTTTCTCTTCCGCCCTCAACTCCAACTCCGCATAGAAGACCTCTCCCTTGGGGACCGCTCCGATCATCCTTAGAGAATGATCTCTCGCTATCCCCTTCTCATCGATCGCCGTAGAATAACGTTGCACGGTATAGATGGACTCCACAGCCTTGGGTGTTACCAGCTCCGCCTGACTTCCTGCCAAGGATCTCAACTCTCTTTTGATCTCCTTCGCATTCTCGAGCTCCGCGTTTCCTACACGAAGGAGGCCGGCATTCTCTCCCGTTCCAAAAATATTGTTGATCAAATCCTCCTTTGTTTTATCATACTCTACCAAAAACTCCGCCCTATCTCGGATGAGTCCCTTAAGCCTCTTTCCGTAGATAACAGGCAGACCCCGCTCATCATAGCTTGAACTCATGTCCTGATAGATCCCGTCGCCCTCTCCGCTTCCGCAACACATATCGGAAAGGAGCTCTATCTTCAATTCAAAACGGATCATACTGTCTCAACCTCTCTTTCTTCCCTTATCGGTCCATCATCCACCTCAAAATCCATCACTTCCAAAGCATCGAAGAAGTACGCATATCCTTCATCAAATCCTTCTCCACCCTCTGTAAACGCATGTTTTGCAATCTTTCTCAGGATCCTTCCCTCATCTCTTTCCAACATAAACTCATAGTGCCTTTGAGCCTCACCCACACTCTGAGCATAAGCGTTTCGCAGTGCTTTCAACTTACCGCGTGCGATCTCTTCGCCTTCCACAGCTTTTCGTAGCCTAGATCTCAACTCCTTGAAACTCTTGTATAAGTTCAAATCTTTCGCTTTATCATCCTCATGGAAGAAATAAGGTCTGAGGTTAAGACGGTAGGTCTTGCAATTGCTTTGTTTGATATAGTTTTCTTCCCTATATTCTTCAAGGCCGGATCTCATCCCGCTCTGAACGATGTGGAAGTCCACGGTTGAAACCTTGTGCTTATGGTCTTTCTTGATCTCTTTTGCAGACTTACACAGCTCTTCCGCTATATCATATGCCACATAGAAGGGGAACTTGTCATGCACGAACACAACTCCGGCACTTGCAGATACCTTAAAACTATGTTTCTCCATCTTCGGATAAGAACCGGCACAATTGCGATTCTCCTTTAGTTTGGACATAAATGCCTCCACAAAGTCAAAGGCCTTCTCCGCCTCTATCAAGAAGGTAATGTCATCCCCATCGGATATAAGCGGTCGAAGAGGGAGCTCATCTTTAACAGATTTACCGGAAGGATAAATCTCATCTATCGCTGCATCCATAGTCTTTCGGTACAAGAGGTCGATCTCCTGCGAGATTGCACGCATCTCCAACATTGCGTTTTTGAAATCTTTTTCTTTGCTAAATTTCTCTACAGCGCCTTCTATCTGTCGTCCCATGCTGTCTCCGTCAATATGAACGACTGCGACGAAACTCTTCCTGTCCTCCTTTCGGAAACGTTCAAACTCCGTAGCGTAGGCTCTTGTTCCCTCTTTTTTAACAGCTTTAAAGCTTCTGCGTTTTTGGATCCTGCTCACCGCGCCGTACTCCGCCTTATCCTTATCCCCCTCCGCTTTGATCAGAGTGATCGGCTCCAAAGTGATCGGATCGTGTTCTCCAATGGCAAAGCCCGTGGCCAGACGGATCGGCGATGGGTGATGCTTCGAGACCGCCATCTTCTTCATCAGTTCGGTATACACCTTGTAGTAATTGGAAGATCCATCCTTTACTTCCACTGAGGCAAAACAAAGTCTCAGCTTATTGCCTGTAAGTTCCAAGACCTTTTGTTGAAGTTGCCTCGTACCGCTCTGCATATGATTCTCATCCTTATAGAGGACAACGGCATTTCCTCCTCCTATATAGACGATGTGAGCATCCTGTTCTTTGAAATTGAGAAGATCTTCCTCTTCCCACGCTTCGGGATCTTTGCCCAAAACCTCCGGCAGATGGCGATACAGCAGATCATGAATGATCTGAGATGCTCCCACCTGCTCCTTCAATTTTCCTGTCGAAAAAATATACCTCTGCATTCCGCTTAGATCATAAATCGTTAAATACATACGAACCCTCCTTATATCAACAACTTTCGCAATTCCCTATACTCCTCATCATACTTTCCTATCGTCTGTCTCGATACATTTATATATTTTCCCAAGAGACACTGTCTCTGATTTAAATTAATTCCCCTTTTCAGATCCTTGCTTATCAGAGTAAGCATATCGACATAATCATCTTCCTTCCCCGCTTTCAAAAAGACGATCAAGCCCAAGACCATCATCGGAAAAACCAAATCGTTGTTCTCGATATAGACGTCGGTGATCATGTTTTCGATCATGTTTTTTTCCGCCTCCGTCTCATCTACTGTGTTGAAGGTAAAGAGTGTGTAGAATATATCTTTCTTTTTATGCTTGGTCAATGCCTTTGACAGCTCCGTGATAAGGCGCGGAAACGTTTGATACAGCCCTACCTTATTCACGGCTTCATCCTCCACCTTTACCGAGTCGTCCTCGATGTACTCATAGAGACTCTTATCCCACTTCTTTCCTGTCAGCCTGTCAAGACTGTCGATCTTTCTTTTCTTCTTGGACTTCTTCTTAGCCTGCCCCTTAGACGGATCAACGTCCTGTTGCAAATCCTCATCCTCGTATGGCAAATAAAGAGACTTGATCTCCAAGCTCATCTTGTAATAGACATATCCGTACAGGGAATCCGATTTGGAGTGATCATAAGCGGCCTTGGAGTCCGGTTTCAGTACAGATCCTGTAAGGACATCGACAAGTTTGTCGTTAATGTCTTCTTCTTTCAATTTCGAACTCGCCTGATTCAAAAACACAGGAAGCAGAGTCTCATTTAATTTGAGCCAGATACGATTACGAAGATCCCCCATCTCTCTGTCGAGCTGTTTCAACTTCTCGGGCTCTCCTCCGTTATTTACAAGCTGCTTTCGTTGTACGTTTTTTTGATACCATTCAAAAGCCCATTCATCGATCAAGTAGCTTCTCGAAAAATATTCGGTTAAACGATCGGTGAAGGACCTCTTCCCGTCCGCTTCGGAAATATGTTTTTTGATAACTCTGTCCAGCCTAAGCCTGTATTGTTCGTCCCTCAACTTGACACCGATAGACGGGATCGATATCAAGTCCGTCTTGATCCCATCGATATCTTCGGACACCTCCTGTACAAACCCGGATTCCGTCAGCAGATCCAGCACTTCTTCCGTCAAGAATTTTAACTCCTCCCTCCAAGCAGTTCCCGATGTTTGCGTAGAGACCTTCCTTATATGCTCGAGCTTCGCCTCGATTTTGTTTTTCCACACTTCAAAATTATTTGACATCGCTACACCTCCTCTGCGACCGACTCTCTACTCTTCTTCCTCCCACTCTATGGAACGAATTTTGCGTAATCTTCCCACAGGATCCGGCTCTCCCAACTCCGCCAGAGAAGTAAACAGCGCATTGGTGTAAAACAAAGGAGTCATATCATCGATCTGCGGTTGTCTTTTCGCTCCTCCGGCATGCAGGTTGCCGTACAAGATGCACTCGATACCCGTATTCACTCGAACCTTGTATGCGTAGTTCAAGGCTGCAAACAGGATCATGGGAAGAGGCTTGGTCCCAAACGTAATGCAGGCATGCAACCTCTCGTGATCTCCGATCTTGTTGAGCAACTCTTCAAAAAGCTCCACGGTCGCATCTATCCCCAAAAAAGTCTCCATGTCAATATACTCGATCCGAAACCTGTCTTTCTCGATCCCTTTTTCCTCTCGAACCTTCTCCATCTCCGGAAGAAAGAAGTTTTCCCAATTATACATAAGATTCTCATCGTGAATACTTCTTATCGCAATGACCTTGACCACATCTTCCGAATCCGTATAACCGTTGATCGCCGCCGTTATGGGAAACCGGATCTCTTCTATTTCGGAGTCTCCCTCCTTCCTGTACTCAAGTTTCTCATTCTCCGACGAGGAGTATCTCACAGGTTGAAGCATGGACTTTCCGTCTCTGATCCCTTGCTGTGCGATCACTGTAACAAACGTCTTGGTATTCTTTAACATTCCTCTCATCTCCTACTCTCTCTCATTTAAAATCCTTCTCATATTCGCTATCAAAATATCCTCTTAACACCGCTAGCATTTCAGTCTGCGACGCTAGGGATCTATACATACCTCCCTCCAAAATACATGCAGAACCTATCGATATGTCAGGCGCACGCTCAGACAACATCCGGCTCACTGATATTTGACTTTATGGTTCGTCTTGACTATAACTCCTATCAAAGCCGAAATCACTATGGATTCCAACGTACTGTTACACTAGAGCGTGAGAAGACACTCATACTCTCCGAATCCGCAGGTCGTCTTCTTGCCTATGTGGAGATGTTTTCCCATCCTAATATAAGTCATATACCTCGTAAGGTCTCCCTTGAACAGCATCTCAAACCTCTCGCCCTGCGAAAAAATCTCCGCACGAACACAGGGTCTGCGATAAAGCATCCCGTAAGATAAGAGGCACTCCCCATCTTCATATACATCGATCATACTTGCTACACGGTATAATACTGCATCCAAAAATTCATTGAAACCACATGATAAGTGCATATTGTTTTTTGTAAGTAACGGTGTCTTAAATCGAATAAGAACCTCCCTCTCTTCCCCGGTGTCCATTCCCTCTCCCGTAGAATCTCTCCACAGCACCGCCTGAGCACTGTCTTCATCCTCTGCTCCCGTACTCCATATCCGCTTGGCTTCCATAAGCGAGTCGATGGCGACCAAAGCAAAATTCTTACCAAAGCCCCTCCTTGCATCCCGGAAGATCTCCCTGACCGCTCGGATCAGCTGTTTCTTGTACTCGACCATCTTCCCGAAAACGGTCAATGTAAAGTTTAGGATCTCTCCCTTGATGATAACCTCCTTACAAAGCTCTTCCACCCCTATCACAAAGGGAGAAGGAAGGCTTGTGAACTCCGGGTGGCTACGAACCGGCTTAAACACACTGCTGTATATACAATCCTGCGCCTCCTCACATATCCTGCACAAAGGATCCTGATGAGGACAGAACAGATGTACCATCGCCTCTCCGATCGCTCCCCTTACCTTATTTCCGACAAACCCCCGGCTTTCATAACTTCGGGTCGCTTGGAGCTGAAAACTCAATTTCAAAAACCTCAACCTATTCATACATCCCCCTGTTCTTTCCGCTTATCCCGTTATCCGATCAAACTGTTGCTCATATAAATGTTTAAACTCTCTAAAAAACTCGGGTGTTGCTGCATGATTGGAAGAATCAGTATAAATTAGTTCTGATACGACTGACGAAATTCCTAGACTTGTTGATCAATACTGTTCTCCGTTAAAAATGCCCGCCATACGGAATATATAATTACCGAAAAACAACTTGTAGGATCCTATGCTCCAAAGCATTCAACCTACCAATTTTGACAGATAATATAAAAAGACCTTCTGCGAACTCAGAGAAAGATCAGAACTTCCCCTTTTGCGCTTTTTCCCTTGACTGATTATCATAAATGCTATTTGAAAAAGAAAATCATATTACCCTATCATTAAACCACATCTTTTACAAAAAATCCACGAAATTTTCAGATATTTTTTATAATTGGAGGAAAAACCTTTTCCTTAACCACTGCTATAAGATAGAAGACGTTTAGAAGGAGACTCGAGGGAAGTGCTCCTTGTCTCGCACCTCATTTCCGCCCTTCCCTCAGTCCGATCCTTAACATCCCTTTCGATCAATCCTCATCTGCACACCAACCCGTGATCAACTCTCCATCGTAATCAGGTACAAATTCCTCCCCTCCTTCCTCAAGGGGTATTTCCAAAATCAAATTCTCATACGATCCTGTGGGCGCGCTTATCTCCTCCGTGTTCTCGGCCTTTGTCCAACTGCTTATACCGTTTCTTACATCTTCGGGCATCGCATAATCACTCAGTTCGCTCCCCTTCGGTTGGAGATATGACACCTCCTCCCGTTCTCTGTTTTGATCGATCTGTGCTACCTTAGGATCCGAACCTCCCGCTGCCTTTTTGACGCTTTGTGCAAGATTGTAACTCGCGGGTGCCTTCGCGTACTTGAGCCTATTCCATCTATGTGTTTTGCTCATGTCCTCGTCGCCCTTAAGATAATAGTCATAATAGATCCTATCGCTGTTGTTGATGGGGTCGTCCCATGTCGTATCGATATGATACCAATTGCTCCCTATTTTTACCATATTCCACGCGTGTTCCCCTCCGGTGTGGACCGCTCCTGTAATATACCTTGTTTGGAGTCCTGCTCGCGTAGCCATTTTGTCAAATAAAATTGCGTATGATTGACACACACCTCCTCCGCCGAAGACCATGGCTGCCGAACTGTGTGCAACATAACCCTTGACTTTTTTATTACGATCTCCTTTTTTGTATTCAAAATTTGTAATTATACTGTCGTGGATCCTCCTTACCTTCTCTTCCTCCGTCATGCCCGATGTAATATTGTTCTCCACCCACTTGTTTATATAATTATGAACTGCTTGTGCATCCTGTTTTGAAACCACATATTCGACCCTTGTCTTAAATTTATACTTCTTGTTCGATGACCGAGCAGCTCCAAAATCTAACCCATTATAAAAATCCAGCACCTTAGGATTATCGTGTAATTTATCAAAGACCCTGCTTATCCCGCTATCACCTAAATAGTTGTAATCAATAGGAGTATAAAACTCCCTTTCATGATTCAAAATTTTCTTGGTCAAAAAGTTTTCCAATTCTTTCTCACTTGTAATATAGTGGACCTTTTCTCCTTTTCGCCTTGCTTCCCCTCTCAAACTCAAATCCTGACCGAAAGCTGACGACAGATCACATCCTACCATCAAAAACCCTACCAATAATGCGATCCCCTTCTTCCATACAAATCTGTTCATTGTTCTCTCCTCCTTGATAAATAATCTGCTTTCCATCCTTTGATCCGCTCTTGTTTTCATAAAATCCTCCTTCTACGGCCTTAGAACGCGGTATCCTTTGAAAACCTGACCTGTAACTTATAATCACACCTTACTTTTGTCCATGTTAACTTTTGAGGAAAGTTTTTTGTTTTTTTCGTCTCCGATATCTTCCTCGCTCGACAAAAACTCCTCCCCATAACCTATAATCATCCCTACTTTTGTCCATGTTAACTTTTTGAGGAAAGTTTTTTGTTTTTTTCGTCTCCGATATCTTCCTCGCTCGGCAAAAAATCCTCCCCATAACCTATAATCATCCCTACTTTTGCCCATGTTAACTTTTTGAGGAACGTTTTTTTGTTTTTATCTTTTACTGTCAGGGCAATACCTCATAATTCGAAAAATCGGAACCCTCCTTTTCATTCAGCGTTTCCTCAGACTTTTTCACATCAAAAAAAGATCCTGTATTCAATGCCTCGCATTGTATACAGGATCTGTGATGTCGTGCCCTTCTTCCTGATGATTCAACATATTATCCGTATGTCATGTTTGTGGTACCGAACCCTTTCGGGTCTTTAATATCGTGCCCTTTCAGGCTTAACAGGTTATATAACGCGTGTCGATGACCTCCTGATCACCGCGGATCCAGTGCGGTTTTCGTGCCCTTTCGGGCTTAACAGGTTATATAACGAAACTTCTTGACGTCAAGCGTACGCCTTACGATGTGTTTTCGTGCCCTTTCGGGCTTAACAGGTTATATAACAAAAAAGCTGTTAATCAGCTGTTATAGCGGTAAAGGTTTTCGTGCCCTTTCGGGCTTAACAGGTTATATAACCGTTCAGGACAAAGACAATGATGTCAATAAAAACGTCGGTTTTCGTGCCCTTTCGGGCTTAACAGGTTATATAACGTATGTAATTAAGGACGACTGTGGTAACATAATTACCGTTTTCGTGCCCTTTCGGGCTTAACAGGTTATATAACTTGCAGTAACAATAATCATCAACGGTGAACACATTCGTTTTCGTGCCCTTTCGGGCTTAACAGGTTATATAACGGTGGATCGCCTCAAGGTGTATCTTCTCAGCTGACGAGTTTTCGTGCCCTTTCGGGCTTAACAGGTTATATAACACACAAACCTCGATCCACAACATCTAGGCGGGGATGCGTTTTCGTGCCCTTTCGGGCTTAACAGGTTATATAACAATAGACGGGGATAGTCGGGCCATTTCCGTTAGGGCGTTTTCGTGCCCTTTCGGGCTTAACAGGTTATATAACATGAGAAACTTTTTCGCCTCGGACGTCAGAATTGAGTTTTCGTGCCCTTTCGGGCTTAACAGGTTATATAACCGGATCCGGAGCCGCGTCCGCGGCCAGAAACTCTTGTTTTCGTGCCCTTTCGGGCTTAACAGGTTATATAACAAATTTGTCGAAATGTGCCTGGAAGGCTCTAACTGGTTTTCGTGCCCTTTCGGGCTTAACAGGTTATATAACACACAGCCCCGGCAAGCCTCTGACCATTCACGACGTCAGGTTTTCGTGCCCTTTCGGGCTTAACAGGTTATATAACCCCCGCGACCGCAGCGGCGCCAGAGCTGACCGCTCCGTTTTCGTGCCCTTTCGGGCTTAACAGGTTATATAACGTCCTGATCAACGGAGGGTTGGAGCTCAGCGACAGAGCTGGTTTTCGTGCCCTTTCGGGCTTAACAGGTTATATAACTTTGGTATATGTTTTTAAAAATATAAAAGCCCAGCGGTTTTCGTGCCCTTTCGGGCTTAACAGGTTATATAACAGACGGACAAATCGCCACATACGTCGATTCCAGACCGGTTTTCGTGCCCTTTCGGGCTTAACAGGTTATATAACCCGTT
>JAUMWQ010000047.1 GCA_030529565.1 Filifactor alocis
CGGATCTTCGTGCAAGGTGACGGTCTCGAGCTTGAGCTCGTCCATCGCCCTTGCTCCGTAATTGTCAATATAGTCCAGCAATCTCCGGTTGACCTCTCTGCCGTCCTTGAGGCGAGATCTCAGCTCTTCGATACTGCTCCTTCGAAACTCCTGCAACAACTCCTCATCGTCCCAAATCTCATTGACGATCTCCATTAGCGCAAGGCTCTGTTTGACACTCTCGACATTGCCCTGCTTGCTGAGGATCTTTCCGATAAGCCCCTCACTGTCTTTGATCTTTTTCTTTTTCAACTTCTCACTCAAGAGACCGAAAAAAACCATGGCTCCCATATCGTTGGTGATCGGAGTGGTAAAATCGTCCAGAATCGCCTCCTCCAGATCCCGGTATACCTTGAGCAGATCCTTGTCTGCATAGCCCTCGAAACGGTTGTTGGCATAGGGCGAGGTGAGGCGTTCGAACTTCTTAACGAAGGCCTCGCTGTCCCTTCGGATACGCAGTAATTTGTAACCGAAGCGGAGGTAGATCTTCATCAGACGAAGCTTCGCCCTGCTCTCGGATTCCTTGAGTTCGACCTTGACCCCCATCATATTCTCCATATACCGCTTATTCTTCTCATAGCCGGGATAGAGGGCGGTCATCCTATACCAGCTGTTGAGCCGATAGTAGACCTTGTTTTCGTAGAAGTATATCATCTGTCTCAGATCCTCGGCGACGGATTCGATGTCTTCCTCGGAGATATAGAAGCCTTTCAGGGTCTGGCGGTAGATCTTTTCGTAGACCTCCCGTGCAAAACTGAAGGTCAGAGGAGTGGTCGCCCCCGAATAACTCTCGATGATGTTGGAGTTGTCCAAGATGGTTCGAAACTCCCTCTTGTCAATATGGCGGTATGTTGTGATCAGCCTATCCTGAAGGAGGTAGATCTCTCCCTTCGAAACGCAGAGTTCAATATCCCTCGCCCTCTTCTTCTCGTGAAGATCTTCGATCTCCCTCCCGAGAGCTGCGACCTCCCTGATCTTCTCATCGCTGAGAGGAAAACCCTCCGACTTTGTTACGATGTCTCCGAAGATGTCCACGATGACGTCGTGGCTGTTCTTCTCTCCCGATACCAAACCTTCTCCCAAACCTTCAACGGCACTGATAAGGAGTTTGTCGGGATCGTTGGTCTGAGGATCGGTCGTAAACATCACCGCCGACACCTCCGCCTCCACCATCTTTTGGACGATGACCGCCATCGCCATCTCTTCATTGATCAAGCCGTGTCCCCTTCGGTACTCCATCGCCCTGTCCGAAAAACACGAGAGGTAGCATGCCTTGATCAGACCTTCCAAGTCGTCGTCCCTCCTCACATTGAGAAAGGACTCCATCATCCCCGCAAAGGAATGTTCTTCCCCATCTTCGTCCACCGCACTCGAACGCAGGGCAAGCAGGTCTCCCGCCTCAAACTGTCTTCGGAGGGCTTTGTCGAGCTCCGTCCTCATCTCCTCGCTGAACGTTCCGCCCTCGATCAGGGCCCGGATCTTCGGGAGGGAGGAAGCCTCGAAATTCGATAGGAGATCTCGATATTCCTCCTTTTTCTCACCTAAGAAGGCGGAGAAAAACTCCGTCGTCAAAACGAAGAAGGGTGGCACTTTGTAGCCCGCCTCCTTCAAAACGGCAAGCTGATAGCCCTTGCCTCCCGTCTTTCTTCTGTCCGCCCCCGTTACACCTTCACAGATCATCTCTTTTCTTCCTTTTCCATACTCCAAATACGAGGGACAGAAGTACCAGTCCCCCCAAAAACACAAGTTCCCGCAGTCCGAACTCCGACAAGGGTCGGACACGACTGAGGTAGTAGGCTCCACTGACCGCACCCGCTCCGCTCTGCAACCACAGAAACTTTTCTTCGAGCAACATCCACAGCACGATAACAAGACAGAACAGGCCTCCCCCTGCGTAGATAAGAAGGTTGACACCTGTATAGAGCAGAGCCGTCGCGACGCAGAGCCTGCCCAGTCTCCTCCGGTCAATGCCATACCTCGATTTTCCCAAACGAAGTTCGCGTTCTTCTCCTCCGCCAACGCTATGCCCCGACCTTCTCTCGTCCTTCTCGTAGTCGAAGAAGTCGTCGAGGGTGCGGGCAAGGAGGAGCTGCAACCAGATCGGCAGCACGAACAATTCGCAGCGTGAGGATGCAACCGTCGAAACGACCGAGGACAGAAGGACGGCAAGGAGGGCATAGACAAAGATCCTGCCCTTATACAGGAAATATCTTGCTACTTCCACTTGGAGATCACCCTCTTGTAGAGCTCCGCCTTGAGCAGGGTCGCGCCTTGGGACCTTCCGATATAGTCGAAGAGCTCCTTCATCTCCGCCTCGGGCTTGGTCTCAAGCATCTCTCCCTCGAGTTTTTTCTTCGCATCTTCCGCACTCATTTGGCCGTCCCTCACGAGAAAACTGACCTCCGGAAGGATGTGCGGCCTTCCCTCCGCCCTCTGGTAGATGTACTTGGTCGCGGGATGGATACGACAGTCGTAGTGGTTGTAGTGTTCCCCCACCCTCCAGCTCGTATTTTCCTTCAAAAACCGTACGATCTCGCCTTCGTTGTAGGGATGGTAGAGAAAGTAGGCGACAAACTCGCGGAAGTCCTCCCCTCGAATGTCTTCAAACAACATCCTCTTCACATCTTCTCTCAGGTTCTTGTCGAGCTTTTCGTCGATCCTGCCCAAGAGATCCGTGTAGAGCGACGCGAGGTCCAGTTCTTCGATCGGCGTCAGACCCGCTTCGACCAGTTCGGAGAACACATCCTCCCCGTAGAGGCGGAACATCTGCTCGGGACTTCTGCCGTGGACGATCATCCCCGCATCGATCTTGGAGGCGAAGTTGATCATCGACGCATAGCCGATGTAGGAACAGGCAACACAGGGCACCAGCCATTTCTTTACCGAATAGGCGTAGAATCGTTTGAGCAGGTCCGGATCGAACTCGATGTATTCATGCTCGACCCGCAGTTCTTCTACAATCCGATCGATATTAGCCCTTGCCTCATCGCTCAAAAACCCGTTGTTCATTGTAAACGCCTTGATATGAAGATTATACCTGTGCTTGAGTTCGTAGAGCACAAAAACGCTGTCCTTGCCCCCCGAGATCCCGACCGCCGCATCGTAGGCATGCCTTCCCCTTACCCTGTCGACCCTGGAGCGGAACAGTTCTCCCAGCTTGGGATAGTCCGTCAGAGTCTGCCTGTCTCTCAAATACGCCTCGCAGAAATTGCACAGTCCTTCGTCATTAAAGCGGATCCCTCTGACCGAAGTATCGTTCAAACACCTTATACATTTCTTTGCCATTTAGATCTCCTTACAGTATATCGCATATCGCTTTTCCCGCGATTCTATCTTCTTTTCAAACCTTCTGAACCCTTCCTTCTGCTCGCATTGGAAGTGGTAGATCATCTCCTCGTACCCCTTGTCCTTCACAAGAAGACAACCAAGGTAGAGCAGGGCAATGTAGAGCCCGTGTTTTTGGTAGGTCTTCTTGACCGCGCTCGTCTTGGAGATGAAGCCCTCCCCCACGGGATTCTCATAGCCGAAGACATAGCCGGCCGCCTCCCCTCCGTCGTAAGCGACGATCAGGGAGAACTTCAGGTTCCTGATCCACGACAGGTAGAGCTCCTCAAAGACCTCGAAGGGAAGGTCGCTGTAGAGGTAGGCGTCGCGGAAGGCATCCCTGGAGATCTCATAGACCTCTCTTGCGACGGGAAAGGCCTCTTCCCCTTCGTAGAGCTGAAACCGATAGCCCTCTCCCAGTTTTTCCTCATAGACCGCCCTGCCCATCTCGAAGAGGGGGTTGTTCATATCGATGACGGCACTGCGGTAGGTGTAGAGCTCCCTGTAACCGAGCCTTCCTATCCATTCATTGTAGTAGGAGGGATTGGTACAGTCGGGAAACAGCCTGAACTCAAAGTTGTCGATCGCCCAGCGATAGGACATCCAGGTACAGTAGTTCATCGGACCGATCAGGCTCCTAAAACCCAGCTCCTTCGCCCTCTTCTCCATCGCCTTGAAGACGGCCTCGGCCTCCCCGTAGTCCTTAGACAACTCGACAAAGCCGAACATCGCCGGATATTCCTCCACATTGCGGTTGACGATCAGATAGGCTCGGCACCCTCCTTGTTCGAACTTCTCGGAGTAGTCCGCCAATCCCAAAATTTTTATCTCTTGATCCATCGTTTTCGACCTTCCTTTCCGCCCGTCAAAAGACAGAGCAACCGATTGGCATTGATACACATCTGTCCGACAAAGCCCAGATCCAGCGTCACATCGACGATCCGATAGACACTGAGTTTGTTGATAATATATTCCAAGATATTGAACTCCAGGATCTGCCTGTAGTCCTCCTCGCCGATCTGAAGATCGAGGGAGGTGAGCAGACCCCTCTTGTAGTAGTCTATCGCCCCGAAGACCTCTTCATCCTCCATCTTGTGGAGAACAAAGATCAGAAACTCGATGACATCGTGCTCGGGGTTTTGGAAACTCGCCAGCTCCCAATCGTAGATGAGCACTCCTTCTTCCGCGAAAAAGATATTACGCAGGTTGAAGTCGTTATGGGTGAGGGTCCTGTGCTCTCTAAGACGGGCATGGCGAAGGTGGATATCCTCGATAAAAGCCCTGATCCCCTTGAGTTGATCGGGATCGAAGAACTCCCTGTTGCTCTTCTCCAACTTGTCGAACATATATTTGAGCAACGGTCGGCTCCTCTTGTAGTCCCTGCTCGTAGGACAGTTGAGACGACAGGCCGAAACGGAGGCCTCGCGGTTATAGTGAGCGGTATGGAAGCGCAGGATGGTATCGAGGACCTCCCTGATCTTCAGAGCGCCCTCCTTCTTCACAGCCGTGACCTCCTGCATCAGGATCATATACCTGTCCTTTCTGTCACTTCGGTAGAAACCGAAGGTCGGGATCAGGTGCCTTCTGAGAGCCGGATCCACGGCCTTGTAGAAGTCGATCTCCCGGATATGGCTCTTGTCAAAGCCGAGGATGGCGTGATGACGCAGCAGGAGATAGTAGAACCTCAGATCCCGATCGTAGTTGAGCAGACGGATCCCGTTTCGGATAATGCGGGCGGACTTGAACTTGCCTATGACGTTCAAACTCTCTCCGTCGTGAAAACGGATCGAAAACTTTCGGATCGCGGGACTCCCCATGCTCGCCTTGCCCGTGATCCCTTCCTCATCTTCAAAGGGGAGTTGTTCTACCTCTTCTATTTTCTTTTGAAACACGTTTTGAAATTCAAATATCAACTCTTGTTTTTTCATACTGTCATTTATTCGAACTATCGATATCGATGCCCCTTATTCTACAGATAAAATACGATTCTCCGTTTGAAATGCCGGGTATGAAACAGATCTCATCACCGAAAAAGAATTCGGAGGATGATATGCTTCGTTCAGCCCGCCAACTCCAATAGATCATACTATTTTCCGTATGGATGTATCTGTTTTTCGACCGCGAAAAACTGTTCTGTCTTCTATTGCTCACAGATCGTGTATATCCACAACTCAAAAGACTGATAGTATTCTACTATTCTCCGTTTGAAATTCCGGGTATTCAGAGTATACGATTGCTGAAAACAATTTGGATGATCCTATGCTTTCACTTGTCGATTCTAACAGATAATAGTATAAAACTATTCTCAAGTATGGACGTATCTGTTTTTTGACTACGAAAAACTGTTCTGTCTTCTATTGCTCACAGATCGTGTATATCCACAACTCAAAAGAATAATAGCATAAAACAAATTTTCATGCCTGTGAGTGCAGATGTAAAAACACTTCTAAAGGGGACGGTATCAAGTTCTTCTCCATAAATTTCCACGTTAAAATACCTTCCCCGAATGTCTACCCGAAAACAGGGAAGGCTATTGCATTTCTTTTGTAAAAACTCTTAGGGCAACACCATACAAAAACGACGCCCTTTGTTTCTTTCATTTCAGTACATACACAGGATCTTTGAAGTAAGCGTTTCAAACTCTCGCTTTTTTCTTTAGATGACACCTCACAAAGGTGAGATCTCGTTCTTCCTATGAAGTTGCAAAAAATAAAACTTTGCCAAATCAATACTTTTAAGAGATCCGGTACTTATATAAGACTGATTTTGCTCCGGTTTTTCGAATGATGCACCATCTCCCAAGATTCCACCCTCTATTTTCCGCCCTTCTTCCTTCCGTGTTTTCGTCCCTGTTTTCCCGCGAGAGGATAGAGGTGTTGCACCTTGTCGTTAAGCACCATCGCCAGGATCATAAACAGGGCCGACAGCAGCATGAAGATAGGACTTCTCTCTCTGATATAGGCGGGTATGGTGAAGAAGCCCGCAAACAGAGCGATCCTCGAATACATCATCAGCTTTTTTTGCTCCTGCGACTGCTCGGACTTGTCATATTCGACCTTCATCCGTTTGATCAACTTCTTTCTCTTGCCCTCCAAGGCAAAGAAGAGCACCTCGAATACGACGACGAACAAAACGAGGTAACTGAGTTTGTTGAGCAGGTCGGTCAGCATAAAGATCGAAACATAACCCGCAAAAACCAGGACCAGCGACGCATAAAACAGGACCCTCTCCAATTTCTTGTCTTCCATAAACATCCTCTCCTTTTCTCTTCATCGATATCCGACAGATCTTTATATCCGCTATGCAGTCACGAAGATCAGTTTCGGCTACCGCAAAATACAGTTCTTTGATATCAATAAGTCCAACAAATCACTAAGGTAATACCGCATAATTCGAAAAATCAGCATAAAACCAATTGTATACGAAGGATCAAATCCTTGAAAATTTCGGTATGACAGACCCTCGTGTTCTATAAAAACAGTGAAAATCAGAAACTTGCCTTTGTGCGGTGTTTCCCTAATATCGGATATCTCCCTTGCCCCATCCCAAAAAATATTTTTGCCCTTGTTGTATTCGGGTAGAGAACCGTCCTCCAAGTTCCCGGGCAAAAAAACAGGGCATACAACACAGGCTTCGATCCCGCCCGTTGATGAGCCCCTCACTGTTCCGTACTTCAATCCTTCTTCTGAAGGATGCGAAGGCGGTATACGCTATAGGTGATAAAAAGAAAATCCAAGCAGATGATCAAGATCCCGATCTTGACCTGCAAACGCGTGATCAAAACAGCACTCGTTCCGAGCAAAACGCTGACCGCATAGAGGACGAGGACCGTCTGTTTTTGGCTCAGACCCTTGTCGAGAAGCCTGTGATGCAAGTGTCCCTTATCCGCTTCCATGACCGGCCTGCCCGCCAGCTTACGCCTGATGATGGCAAAGGTCGTATCAAAAATAGGCACTGCCAGAGCCAAGATGGGCACGATGACCGCAATAAGAGTGACCGTCTTGACCGTTCCTTCGATCGCCATCACCGAAAGGATGAAGCCGAGGAACAAAGAACCCGTATCCCCCATAAAGATCTTTGCAGGGTTGAAGTTGAACGGCAGAAAACCCGCCGTGGAGCCTGCCAGACACATAAAGATCGTCCCGTAGACATAGTAGCCGTTCAGAATCGAGACCGACGCGAGCGTAAAGGCCGCAATACACGAGATCCCTGCCGCAAGACCGTCCAAGCCGTCGATAAGGTTGATACAGTTGGTGATCCCCACGATCCAAAACAGACTGATGGGCACCGCCCAATAGCCGAGCCACATAACATGACCCGTAAAGACATTGGCCAGATAGTCGATCCTCACTCCGGAGTACACGACGATCGAGGCGCACAGGATCTGGATCGCCAACTTGGGTTTCGCATCCAAGGGCTTGGTATCGTCGACGATCCCCATAAGGACGATAATGGACGAAGCGACAAGGATCGCGATCAATTCCTTGTGTACCCCCCCGAAAATAAGGGCCCCCACCGAAAAAGCCGTAGCGATGCCCAGACCTCCGAGCCTCGGTATCGGCTGTTTGTGTACCCTTCTGTTGTCCTTGGGCACATCGATCGCCCCGACGATGTGAGCGAATTTGATCACAAAGGGTGTGAGCAAATAACAAATAACAAAGCCTGTAAAAAATGCCAATACTAATTTTATAGCAACCATTCCCATATCCCTCTTTTGTTTTACACTAGTACCTGTTCGAACCGTTTGGGAAACACCGAGCAAAGACAAATTCCCGCTTTCGCTTCGAGGTTATACGATCCCAAAGTTTATTTTTTAAAAGAACTACCGTGCAAAGCGCCATCTTGATCACGCTGTTGTTTTATACGGCACAAAAACCTTGTGAAAGGAACACTTCCAAGGATCCTGCACTCTGTATGAAACGGGTTTTGCTCTGCTTTGTAGAATGATTCGGTATCTTCTTTAAGAATTTCATCCTTCCTATAACATCGATGTCATGCTGATTTTTTGGAATTATGCGGTATATCCTTAATATCCCGGTGACAGATCTTCCGACAAGGAATCGTCGTTGTCGATCCAATCCTGCACATCGACGACCCGGTAATCATCCTTTGTATCGCGGATGTATACCCTCTCGATACCTGCGTTGATGACAGCTCGCTTACACATACTGCACGAAGATGCGTCCTTCACATACTCTCCCGTGCGATAGTCGATGCCGACCAGATAGAGGTCCGCACCTATCATATCCCTTCTCGAGGCGGAGATGATCGCATTCATCTCCGAGTGGACGCTCCTGCACTTCTCGTACATCTGGCCTCTGGGTATACGGAGTTTATCTCTGAGGCAGTAGTTCAGATCCGTGCAGTTTGCCCTCCCGCGAGGTGCACCCGTGTAGCCGGTGGAGATGATCTCGTCGTTTTTCACAATGATGGAGCCGTAGTTCCTCCTCAGACAAGTCCCCCGCTTTGTGACCGTTTGTGCAATATCAAGATAATAGTTTATCTTATCCCTTCTGTTCACGACCCTTAACTCCTCACTTACATTATGCTTAATCATACCATAAAACCATCCAAACTTTAACACTTTTTTACAGGATTTCCGTTCGAAATCTCTCGAGTTTTTCAAGTGCTCCGTCTTTTTTGTTTTCGCCCGCCAAACTTCGTAGTATAGCGTATATTCGGATCTTCATCTTTTTTACCACTGTTCATTGAAAAAGACGCTGTTTAAAACAGCGTCCTTTGCTCTACTTCTCAATAACATCGCTTGAATAATCTTTGATCCCGCCCGCATTGTAGACGTCGGTAAATCCGTTGGCGACCAGAAGTTCTCCCGCCTGACCGCTTCGGTTGCCCGAACGGCAATACAGGATGATCTTCTTATCCTTGTACTCCTCGACCTTGCCTACGTTGGCTTCGATGTCCTGAAGAGGAATATTGATCGCTCCCTTCAGATGTCCTGAAGCAAACTCCTCCGCCGTACGCACATCGACCAGGACTGCACCCTCAAGACCTCCTTCGGACTTCAACAGTTCCTCCAGCTCACTTGGGCTCATATCCTTGAGCACCGCCTTCTCAGTCTGTTCCTGTACAGTCTGCTCTGCTTGAGGCGCCGAAGAGCCGCTGCCTGCCGTGCAGGACACCCCTACCGCCAAGGACAGTACGATTGCCATACCGAAAACCAGTTTTTTCATCCTATCTTCATCTCCTTATCTCTATTTTTGTAAAACAATTCTACAAGCCTGCTTCAAATGCACGGCTTCTGCCTTATGCCTAATACCCACTTATAAACTCTTTAAACGGTCCGATGAGGGGAGTTTTATTCTACGTTCGATCAATTTTTTCATATGCATACCGTCTCTACCAATCGTTCTATCAGATTTTAGCTCGACAAACAATTGCTATTTTTTGCTTCCTCCTGCTATTTTTTGTGGATACCACTTCTGAAATCGGGCAGTAAAAACTCCCATGATCGCAGGCAGTACGGAATTGATCAATCCGACATAAGCTCTTGCATCTGTACGCATAATAAAATAGGTCCAAATCGGCGTAAGAAGGTAAAGAACTCCCCAAGCAGCGGTCAAAATACGATTTGTCTTGATAAACAAAGAATTTTTAAATGCCCTGTCCCCACCGTAATCATTTTTGGAATATTCGGCGGAAAGAGGTATGGCCCTCAAGGCGGATATGATCCACATCAAGCCGAATGCGAAGTAAGACATCGGGATTACGACCACGGAAGGTATCCCGATCAGCAACAACATCGAAAACACACTTACCGCAGCTCCCGAAATTACATCGTATACGGTTTTTTTGTTCTTGTGGAACACCATGGGCAACAAACAGGAAACAAAGATGCTGATCAGACTCCCCCAAAAGATATGAATACTTGCCGCTACCCATAACACGATCCACGGAGTCAATACATACCTCATATCCGTCTTTTCCTCTATCAAAGGTTTGATATCGCTTTGTTCAACGTTTGAAGTTTGACCGAAGTACTCGTTCCACCTTATCATAACATCAAAACTGCCCTCAACGGAGTATAGATGTTTCATCAATGCCTCACTACCCTCCATCTCTCCTTTAGCGATCGCCTCCCATACTTCGAAGGGAGTATGAATGACCGTTGTCGGAGATCCGTCAAACTCTTCCAGGACACAGCTCTCCGTTTTGCCCAAGACGACCCGATAACGCTTGCCGATATCCGTATAGTCCATATCCAGAAGAATGTCGGTCCCCCTATACGCCTCAGGATTATAAAGGCTCGCCATCTGCCTGGTAAAGGTCAATGAAGCCTCCTGCTTCTCTCCGGAAGGAGCCACCCCCCAACTTGCATCCGCCATACGTTCGAACACGTCCCTTGGCAGGATCGGCTCCTCCAATGTTTTTCTTGTTTCTTCTCGTATGCCTCCGGAGATGTATTCCACGCCTGCCCGATGTACCTTCTCAAGATAGGCTTGCGTTTGCTTGGACAATTCCGGAACGGCAAAGAGTTCTCCTTCTCCGCAGAATAAGCTCGTGTACTTGTCCTTGCCGCAGATCCTGTCAAATTGTGCTTCAATACTGTTATAATTGGACTTTGACGTATAAAACCCGCAGGTGGAGATCAGGATAGTCTTTTTTCCGCTCATATCGTATCGTGCAGGGTGTCCTCCTCCCTCGGAGTCCGGCAGCATAAACGGCAACGACAGAGGAAGTTGTCTGTCAATGACCGTTTTCAAGTGGCCGGGCAAACTGAAATAATATAGAGGAAAACTCCAAATGACAAGATCGGCCCACAACAGTTTTTCCAGCACCAATTGCATATCATCTTTGATACAGCAGGTTCCTGGCACCGTCTTCCAACAGAAAAAACAACCTCGACAGGGACGAATGTCCATCTGTGCGATATGGAGTCGTTCGATTTGGGGAAGACTGTTCTTTTTTTGGTCACAAATGCCTTCCAAAAAAGCATCGGTAAGCCGAAGCGTATTGCTGTTCTCTCCTTTCGGACTTCCGTTGATCACAAGAATGTTCATTGCTCCTCCTTTTCTTCCAAGAGAGCGATACAGTGCTCTGTCCAATCCAAGTACATTTGTGCATACCGTTTTCCGAAATCGGCAGTCATCTTCCAGAACAAGGCACGTTTTTTATCGGGCATCCTTTCTCCGTACAATTCTATGGAGGCATCTGTCTGTTGAATCGCCTTCAAACCGAGAGCATAGTTTTGATTCAGCAGTTTAAAAAACTCCACACTCTTTGAAACCTCTAACTCCCCCATAAAAAAAGTCTTCATCAAAACAGAAGAACGCATATCCAAATCCACATTGACATCGGATAGCCAACGTAACAACTCCTCCCGTCCCTTCTGCGTGATGGAGCAGATATTCTTGTCGGGTTTTCCGCTTTGTTCAACCGTTTGTTTTACGATCCAGTTGTTTTTTTCCAGCACATTGAGTTCACGATAAATTTGGCTGGTCTGAACGGGCCAGAAAAAGTTCAGGGAGTCCCTGAACACTTCTCGGATCTCATAACCGCTCATATCTGTATAACTTAGTAGTCCAAGTATTCCATGCTTAAGCACAACGATTCCTCCCCTTTGAAACGAATTATATTCCACAAATGGAATATTTGAATTATATTCTACTTGTGGAATATTGTCAAGAAATTTGTAAGGCAACTTCCGCACAAAGACACAAAATGATTTTCTCTTTGTCTCCGAGATATAAAAACCCTGTCAAATTCACACTTTCGGGAATAATTTTGTTCAAGAAAAACTACCTTTCTACTCCGTTTTCGAATTATGCGGTATTTTCTAAAATCAGAGTGTTCTTTTATGTTGTTCGGAACTATAAGAGAAGCAGACGATGGCTTCAGATAAAACATTTTGTGTGTTCATAGATTTTTCGACCCATATAACTATCTATGGAAATAGGAAATCCTGTCATCGTCTTATACTCTTCGTCCTTTGAAGTATCGATAACACCGATTTGTACTCCCTGAAAGATAAACGAACGTTTGTAGTTGCAAAACGGATATAACCACGATTCTATTGGAGAATGGTATTATAGACTTTAACAAAGGGCTTATGAAGTCATGCCATTCAAGAGCTTCTCTCGCATACAAAGCTCTTTTCCATGCTTTTTGAAATGACGATCCATCTCCTCAACTGCCCAATATAATAAAACGAGGGATGTTTTTTTCGCTATTCTTTCAACGATTTTATTCTTCTGATATTTTAAAATATATAATATACAAAACTTTATGTAATATATATTTGACATAAAGAATTATATATTGTATTATATGAGTAAGAAAGGGGTTGAAGTCGTGAAAAACAAAAAATTGAAGCTCGCAAGAGTGGAAAAAGATATGACGCAGAAGGATCTCGCAGATGCAATCGGAGTCTCGCGTCAAACCATAGGACTGATCGAAGCAGGGAATTTTAACCCTTCATTAGCTCTATGTATCAGTATTTGCAAGGCATTAAACAAAACTTTAGACGAACTTTTTTGGGAGGATGAAAACAATGAAAACAAAACCAATCTATGATGAACGTATTATCGCCGAGAGAAGAAAGATCCAGAGTGACCTCGCACAACTCTTGTTCGTTATCCTGTTCGTATCCGTAATCGTACAGCAGGTAATATTGAAGGCAGCTGTCGAACAATATTTGGTGGAATTGGTCTGTGTCATATTTTCGGGTTTCTATATTTTGGTCGGGAATGTAAGAAAAGGAATTGATATGGTTCGTGAGATTCACCCGTTAAAAAACGCTTTCATAGCCACTTCGGTGGCAACGATCATCTTCGGGATCCAAAACTATACTTCCTACTCCGAGAAATACTCCAAAGTGACAGACCCCAAGTTTTTATTTTCATTGGTCGTATTTTTCCTGTCGATGTACACGATGAGTTTTGTTCTTTACGCTCTCTTACGCCGTATCAATGAAAGCAAAATAAAAAAGATCGACGCGGAGCTCGATGAGGAAGAATAACCCGATTGAAATTCCATATTTGCAAGAAAAGTGTGTTGCAAAATAACAGACCCATCGTCTTGCAACACACTTTTTCTATTAATACTATTTTTCATTTGAGCTATGGACATCAGAAGGCTGTACTCAACCGAAGATAACACGGAGGTTCATAGTCATAAAG
>JAUMWQ010000048.1:0-2131 GCA_030529565.1 Filifactor alocis
GCATAACGGAAGGTCTCATTTGCCTTTTCCATATCTCCTGCAGCAATTGCCTCATCAAATCTACGAATAGCGGTTTTAATTTGAGATTTTCTCATCTTGTTTATAGCTGTTTTCTTAGCAGTTACAGAAATTCTTTTTTTAGCGGACTTAATATTAGCCACGGTTTCACCTCCTATAAATTTGATATACGTAACGTCAACAGATAACATTGTATCAAAGATAACGTCAATTGTAAATGAAAAAGATGGGAAAAGAAAAATATTTTTCCGCTCTTTTATCACATATAATAAGTGCTGGTTTTACAATAATATTTATTATATAATAGGAATATGTAAAAATCAATTATTTTGTAAAAAACTTGTTGAAAAAAATCTTGGAAGACCTTACTATAAAGACAGAGAAAAAACCATCTTTGTCAGAGTGTGTATAGAAATTGAGAACATCGGATGATGAAGAAAACATAGGAGGAGTTTTTTTGGATAAGAAACAACGAACCAGAAATTTTAGTATCATTGCACATATCGATCACGGAAAGTCGACCCTGGCAGACCGTTTGATCGAAAAAACAGGTTTGGTGGAGCTTAGAGAGCTCAAAAGTCAGATGCTTGATAATATGGATCTCGAGAGAGAACGGGGGATCACGATCAAACTTCAAACTATAAAACTTGTCTACCGTGCAAAGGACGGAGAAGAGTATTATCTCAATTTGATCGATACACCCGGACATGTCGACTTCAACTATGAGGTATCGAGAAGTTTGGCAGCTTGCGAGGGCGCCATCCTGGTTGTGGATGCCGCTCAGGGGGTCGAAGCACAGACCTTGGCGAATGTCTATCTCGCCCTCGACCAGAACCTCGAGATCCTCCCGGTGATCAACAAGATCGACCTCCCCAGTGCAAGACCTGATGAGATCAAGCAGGAGATCGAAGACATCATCGGCCTGGAAGCACATGATGCTCCTATGATATCAGCGAAAGACGGGTTGAATATAGAAGATGTTTTGGAAGCGATCGTTCAGAAGATCCCTGCACCCAAGGGTGAAGACGAAAAACCGCTTAAGGCTCTGATCTTCGATTCGTACTACGACAGCTACAAGGGAGTAATTGCTTATGTGAGAGTCTTTGACGGAGAGGTCAAAAAAGGCGATGACATCCTGATGATGAACACGGGAAAGAAGTTTGAGGTTGTCGAAACGGGAATCATTTCGCCGAACCATATGGCAGTGGACAAGTTGTCCGCGGGAGATGTAGGATATATTGCAGCCTCGATCAAGGATATCCGAAGCTGTCGTGTGGGAGATACCATAACCTTGGCATCCGATCCCACCGAAGAGCATCTTCCGGGCTATAAGAAGGCAACGCCGATGGTCTACTGTGGTATCTATCCTGCGGAGGGAGAAAAGTACGAGAACGTCAGAGATTCTCTTGAAAAACTTCAGATCAACGATGCGGCCTTGGAATTTGAGGCGGAGACTTCGGTTGCTTTGGGCTTCGGTTTTCGTTGCGGTTTCTTGGGGCTTCTGCATATGGAGATCATCCAGGAGAGATTGGAGAGAGAGTTCGATCTTGACATCGTAACGACGGCGCCTTCGGTCGTCTACCGGGTAACCAAGCTCGACGGAACAGTCGAGATGATACAGAACCCGACCAATCTTCCTCCGGCAGCTGAAATCAGACATATCGAAGAGCCGATCGTAAAGGCGGATATCATTGTGCCCAAGGATTTCGTCGGTCAGGTGATGGAGTTGGCACAGGAGAGACGGGGGATTATGATACACATGGAATACCTCGATGAAAAACGTGTGATGATTCACTATGAACTGCCTCTAAATGAGGTAATCTATGACTTCTTTGATGCCTTGAAATCGAGGACTAAGGGCTATGGAAGCCTGGACTACGAATTTAAGGAATATCGCATTTCCAACCTTGTAAAACTCGATATCCTGATCAATAAGGAGCAGGTCGACGCACTGTCCTTTATCGTTCACGAGACAACGGCCTATACGAGAGGTAGGGGAATGTGTGAAAAGCTCAAGGACGAGATCCCGCGCCATCAGTTCCCGGTACCGATCCAAGCGGCTGTGGGACAGAAGGTCATCGCGCGTGAGACTGTGAGCGCTTATCGAAAAGAC
>JAUMWQ010000048.1:2141-13219 GCA_030529565.1 Filifactor alocis
CGGAGGAGATATCTCCCGTAAGAAGAAGTTGCTTGAAAAACAAAAAGAAGGAAAGAAACGCATGCGTCAGATCGGAAATGTAGAGGTTCCGCAAAAAGCGTTTATGGCAGTATTAAAACTGGATAATTAGGATAAGGGGGAGTTTGATAGAAGGCTCCCTCTTTTTGTTCGCAGAATTTACGCTGAAGTATGTTCTTCAAAATCTCGGGGATGCTCCGTACAAAGGCAAGCCTCTGTTTTCTCTTTGAGTTTGAAAAACTTGAAAGTCTTTCAAATCGAAACTTTCAAGAATTTTATCCTTCATATAAAACTGGTTTTATGGTGATTTTTCGAATTGTGCGGTATTTCATTATATTGAGGGAGATTCGGTGCTTCAACAAAAAAATATTACTTTCGTATCTTTGTGAACCCCTTTCTTTAGTGGATTGGAGGACGCATCTATAATAGGGTGAGAGTTTGTAAAGAAGAATAGGAAAAAATTTATTTTTTAAAATTGATAAATAAATTTTTAGTTTAGGGGTATGAATAGTACAAGGTTTTTCACAGGTCAAGTTCGAATGCGGATCTGCAGTAAGGACAGATGTTCCTTTTCATATGATTACCGGACACACATCCGGCAGACGAATACGACTTCTTGGCAAAACACAGATAACTGCAGCATCGGGGTCTGTCTTCCCGCTCGAAGAGAAAGTGAGTTGTTCGCGTCGCAAAAGAAGATGTTCTCGCCTGTGAAAGACAAGAATTTATCACACTTTTTAAGTGTGTCTAACTATGTTTTTGTATTAACCTAACTGAATAGTTCTTCATTATGACAAATTACTACGGTAATTGAGAGGTAGGGAAGAGAGTAAGCTCCGCTGTCCCGCAACTGTACAAACCACGTGTTTGAGCCAGATAACTACCCATAATGCAATTCATTGATGCTACGAGTGATGGCCGGATGAAAATGAAATTTGTATTTTTCTGCCCGCTATTCCTATATAGCGGGTTTGTTTTTTGATGATCTGTTCGCTATAATACAAAAACTCCGTAAAAAGTATAAGTTTCAAGAGGAGGATTTTAATGAAGAGAATGATCAAAACCTTTACAGCTCTTTTACTTACAGCTGTATTGGCGGGATGCCAGGCTGCGGCTCCGGCTGCTCCGAAACAGGAAGAACAAAGTCAGGGAGAAACTCAAAGCAGTGAAATGACGGAGAGTAAATTGACTTTGGCGTTTAATGAGGATCCCGTGGGGACCCTTAATCCTCACATGTACCTTCCCAGTCAGTTTGTGACCCAGGACATGGTCTATGACGGCTTGGTACTTTATGGGGAAAACGGAGAGATCAAACCGGCTTTGGCAGAGTCTTGGGAGATCTCCGAAGACGGTAAGACCTATACGTTTAAGCTGAGAGAAGGCGTTAAGTTTTCCGACGGAAGCCCATTTAACGCTCAAAATGCAGTAAAGAACTTCGATACGATATTTGCACCTGAAAATCGTGAAAACCATGCATGGTTTGCATTCACGAATTATCTGGAGTCTTATCGAGCAGTAGACGATATGACCTTTGAGATCAAGTTGTCAACGGCATATTCTGCGACCCTCTATGATCTGGCTATGATCCGACCCATCCGTTTCTTGGCCGATGCAGGTTTTCCCCAGGACGGAAATACAGCAAAAGAGATCGCGACTCCGATCGGAACGGGAGCTTGGGTCTTGAAGGAGCACAAGAAGGATGAGTATGCGACCTTTGTGAGAAACGAGCATTACTGGGGAGAAAAACCCGCAGCATCCGAAGTTACGATCAAGGCGATCCCGGACAGCGAGACCTTGGCTCTTCAATTTGAGTCGGGAGATATCGATCTGATCTACGGAAACGGTTTGATCAGTTTGGATCGATTCAATGTATATCGTGAGGATAGCGGGTATACTACGGATACTTCCGAACCGATGTCCACCCGTATGCTTCTTATGAATACAGGAAGTTCGAAGTTGAGTGATGTGAAGGTACGTCAAGCTCTTAGCCATGCGGTGGATAAGGAGAACGTTGCGGCAAATATCTTCGGAGGAGTTGAAAAAGCAGCGGATACGATTTTTGCACCGAATGTTCCCAATACGAATGTTCCACTTGAGAAATACGATTACAACTTGGAAAAATCGGAGAAGATGTTGGATGAAGCAGGCTGGGTAAAAGGTGCGGATGGGATCCGTGAAAAAAACGGAGAAAAGCTCGTGCTTTACTTCCCCTATATCGCATCGAAGATCACCGACAAGAGCGTGGGAGAATATGTCCAGGGAGAATGGCAAAAAATAGGAGTTCAAGTGGATTTGAAGGCTCTGGAAGAAAAAACTCACTGGGCCAATGCTTCAAAGGGAGACTTTGATATTATGATGAACTTCTCTTGGGGAGCTCCCTGGGATCCGCACGCTTTCCTGACATCGATGACGGAAGTGTCGGATAATGGCGGACCTGATTATGCGGCACAAAAAGCATTGCCTATGAAGGCGGATATCGACAAGACGATCCAGGCTTTGCTTGTTGAATCTGATGAAGCGAAACTCAAGGAGATGTATACCCATGTATTGACCACTCTTCATGAACAGGCGGTATATATTCCTATTTCTTATCAAGCTCTTGTAAGCGTATATCGTACGGGAGAACTTGAAGGTGTAGAGTTCATGCCTGAAGAAAACAGACTTCCGGTATGGAAGACATTCAAAGTAAAATAAGAGAGTTTCATCTTTTGGAGAAAGAGGCGGATCCTGCCTCTTTTTTCAAAAGAGAAGAAAATCTGAAAGGATGGAATTTCCATAAGGGTTGTAGGTACATAGAGTATTCGAAGGAGTAGTGAAGATGGGAGAACGTTTGGGAGAAGGTTTGGTTGATTTTCTGAAAAAAGCAGGGATGTTTGTTCTGACCCTGCTTGTGATTTCAATTCTGACTTTTATATTGGTACAGTTGTCACCGGGAGATCCGGCTGTGAATTATTTGAGGGCATCTCATGTTGCAGTTACGGAAGAGACTCTTTCCAAGGCGAGGTTGGAGCTCGGCTTGGATAAGCCTGTAACGCAGCAGTATATTGATTGGCTTTCAAGTGCGATCAGGGGAGATTTGGGCAGGTCTTACCTCAAGAAGGCACCGGTAAAAGAAGTGATTTTTTCGGCGGTGATCCCTACTTTTCAACTTGGAGCTCTGTCTTTCGGAGCTTTGTTGGTCCTCTCGCTTACTCTCGGTATAGCGGGAGCGCTCTATCACGGGCGGATCATTGATTATGCGGTGCAGGCCTTTTCGTTTATCTGCGCCTCGATCCCCATCTTTTGGCTGGGTTATATGCTGATCATTTATTTTTCGGTAACTCTCAAGTGGTTGCCCGTTTCGGGTCGGGGGGATATGAGGCATTTCATTCTGCCGTGTTTGACACTAATTACGCCTTTGGTCGGACAGACAAGTCTGTTGATCCGTAAGAGCGTTATGGAGCAGATGAGTCAGCCCCATGCTCGGAATGCGGTTCTTAGAGGTGTGGACAAGAGGTACATTGTGTTCAATCATCTGTTGAGAAATTCAGCTATTCCCATTGTAACGGTTTTGAGTTCGAACATCTTGTATTTGATCACAGGAAGTGTATTAATCGAAGAGGTTTTTTCGTGGCCGGGTGTTGGAAAGATGTTTGTATCCGCGGTACAAGGAGGAGATCTCCCTTTGATTCAGGGTTCTTTGCTCCTATTCGGTATCCTATCCATTACGATAAACAGCCTTACGCAGTTTGCCGTTCATCGTTTGGATCCTCATTTGAAACTAAGGAATCGAGGTGTTTCTCTTGAAGAATAAGTTATTCTATCTTGCCTTGGGGATGGCGATCTTTCTCATCTTTGTTGCAGTCTTTGCCCCCTTGCTTGCTCCCTACGATCCTCAACATATTGATTTAGCCAACAAGTTGAAACTTCCGGGAGAAGATCATCTTCTTGGAACGGATCATCTGGGAAGGGATGTACTGTCCAGACTGATCTACGGTACGAGGTTGTCTTTGTCGATCTCCGCCATCATCACGGTATGTACCTTAGTCATCAGCTTTCCTGTAGGTCTTCTTGTGGGCTGGTTGGGCGGCAGAACGGAGAAGGTGTTTTCCCGGTTTGCAGATATTGTGATGGCCTTTCCGAGTTTTCTTCTCTCCATGGCCTTTGCAGGGATCTTGGGGCAGGGACTGGGCAACATCGTACTTGCCGTTACCTTGGTCGAGTGGGTCTATTATTCGCGGATTCTCAGAAACATGGTATTTACCGTAAAAAACTACGAATATGTCATGGCGGCGAAGTCTATGGGCGCATCTTCTTTCTATATTATATATAAGCATATACTTCCCTTCGTGTTTAAACCTGTCCTAATTATTGCCTTGATGAACGTGGGAAGTATCATTCTGATGATATCCTCTTTTTCCTTTCTCGGCATCGGGGTACAGCCTAATATTTCGGAATGGGGCATGATGCTTAACGATGCCAAGCAGTTTTTTCGTCGAATACCGGGACTGGTCATGTATCCGGGTATGGCGATCTTTGTAACCGTACTCACGTTCAACCTATTGGGCGAAAATTTTGATAAAAAAGGATTGAAGAGATTATGGGAAAACTAAGAATACAAGACGTCCATGTTCGATCGGGGAACAGGATCTACTTGAACAGGATCAATCTTTCCTTGGAAGAGGGGAAGACCTTGACTATCGTCGGAGAAAGCGGTTCGGGAAAAACGATGCTTTCGAGGTTGCTGATCGGTCAAATGCCCGAAGACGCTGAGGTTTCGGGAAGTATTTTTTTGCAGGAACAAGACCTGCTCTCCATGAGGGAAGGGCAATGGAAGACTTACAGAGGAAGTGTGATCGCCTATATTGCACAAAATCCCATGGCCCTGTTCAATCCGAACCAGACTGTGGGTTCACACGCGGTTGAACTTTTCAGGAGCAGGTTGTCCGTTTCGAAAGAAGAAAGTGTGAAACGTCTAATCGAGGCTCTCGAGCTATTTCATTTCAAGGATCCCCGAGGGATCGTCGGAAAGTATCCGTTTCAGCTCAGCGGAGGGATGTTACAACGAGTCATGTTTGCGATGATGCTGGAACTCTCTCCGCAGATCCTCATAGCCGATGAACCGACTTCCGCCTTGGATCGCCATAATACCCAAACCGTTATCAATACGTTGAAAAGATGTAAACAAAAGAGTTGCAGTATGATCGTCATTACCCATGACTACGAGTTGGTCAGACAGGTTGCGGATGAGGTGATCATTATGAAGGACGGGCAGATCATAGAGGCGGGGGAGGCGGAGAAGATCTTGGAGCATCCTTATACAGAGTATGCGAAAGAATTGATGACGCCACGCGCCTACCTGCGTTACAAAGAAGGAGAATAGAGTATGTCTAAACTTGAAGTTTCCGAAGTTACAAAGAGATATGGAAGGAGCAAGGTCTTGCAAAAGGTGAGCTTCTGTGTAGAAGAAGGAAGTTGTGTCGGTATCATGGGAGAGAGCGGATCGGGTAAAAGTACGGTTGCACGTTTGCTCACGGGTCTTGAAACACACAGCGAAGGAGATCTGTTCTACGAAGGACGCTCTTACTCGAAGATGACAAAGGCCGAGGAAAGGGATCGAAACAGAAGGGTGCAGATGGTGTTTCAAAATTCATCCGGAGCTGTAAATCCCAACTTTTCGGTGGGAGATGTACTTTTTGAGCCTCTAAACATCTGTTATGGGAAGAAGATGTCCAAGGAGGAGAAAACAAGGAGGGCACAGGAGTATCTTGCAGGGGTCGGACTGGAGAAGATCGCCCTTTCGCAGAAGGCGAGACAGTTGAGCGGGGGGCAGCTTCAGAGAGTCTGTATCGCGAGGGCCTTGATGACGGAGCCTTCCGTGCTCGTTTTGGATGAATCTCTAAGTGGTCTGGATCCCTTGGTTCAACAGAAGATGCTGAAATTGCTCGGAGATCTGAAGTCGAGATTTAACCTCACCTACGTCTTCATAGCTCACGATTTTATGACCTGTTACTATCTCTGCGATAAGATCATTGTTATGGATGGTGGTAGGATCATAGAGACCTTGGAGAATATAGGGGAAGAGATAAGAGTGAGGCATCCTTTGACCAAGAGGCTGTTGGGAGATGCCGGGAAATATCTCCGGCTTAAAGATGAAACGCAGTGAGAAGAAATACTTCACACTGCGTTAACATTTTCATTCTTTTAAACTGACAGACTCTATAGTTTTATTTGACCGCCGATCGAGTGCCTTCGTTGCCTCATCATTTCTACGGGTATAATCGCTATACTATTTTTTTTAACTGCCATGTGATATAGGTTTGTTCTACAACCGACCAAACGTTGTATACTTCAGAAAACACTGCATAATTTGAAAAACTGTCGTAAAATCGCTGCATATGAAGGCTGGATTCCTTGAAAGAATTGATTTGACGGAATTTCATTTTTTGCAAATTCATAAGAAAATCAAAATTCTACATTTGTGTGGCGTTGCCTTCATTTAAGTCATTAATATGGAGGATCCATCTTCCAAAGGAAATGAAACAAATCTTCGCGGTTGTGCGGGATCGATATGACGATCCCTCTACGGATAACAGTACGGATACCATATAACTTTTTGCAAGGGTATTTCGAACTTATAATAGTATTGATCTGATATAATATAAAAATATAAAGAAAAAATGACATTTGTATGCGGGACTCCGGGAAATTACAGTGTAAAAAACCTTGCTTTCGATAAGATCCCGACTTTGTAAAAAATAAATCCGAAAGGCTAAGGTGTGTATGGTCAGTCGCTTTTTTATGGATTTATAAAAGTTTTGACAAAACAGCCAATTCACAAGCTCGCACATATTTTTGGAAGTTATCCTCAAGGAGGGCTTCTTCTATTCGGTGAAGATAACCTGTTTTTTCGGTTGCAAAACCGATATAATACTGCTCATAAAGATATCGGGTTACCTTGAAAACACAATATTTGACCTTGGTATCAAATTTTTTTGTTCGTTGGTATGTAAGATCCGTCATTCTCAGAAAATACTCATAATTCTCCTGTCTGAAAGGTAGTCCCAGATCCTTTCTGTCTTTTAACAACTGCATGCTGATATAGAGACTGTCGAGGTTCTTTGGATTATTATGGGACGAAGTTATGGAACCCTGTGTTGAAAAATACTTATAAACCGCATCTTCGATCATATAGGCCTTGATATGATCTCCATAGATAAGTGCGGAGTTGATACTGTCCTCAAACCAATATTTTTCAGGAAAGATGACTCTGTCGAATATGGTCTTACGCAGAAGTTTACCCCAGGCGAACCCCTTCAAGGTCCCCAAGGGATGTTGTATTTCTCCAACTTGGGCTGCTTTTGTCTTCCTTTCCGTGCCGTCTTTTGAGACAGTGATCATTGTACCCTCGACGATGTCATAATCTCCTGTTTGAGATACATCCAGGAGTTTTTCCACTGCGCCTTGGATCAAAAGGTCATCGTCGTCCACAAAGAGCAGATACTTTGCAGACGAAGCATCGATCCCGCTGTTTCTCGCCTTTGATAAACCTCCATTCTCTTGATTTATCAGAGTTACGTCGGGACAGTGTCTGTATTTCTCGAGCACATCTTGCGTGTTGTCCTTCGAACCGTCATTTACAAAGATATACTCCACCTTGTATTTACTGTCCTTCGATACATTGGATAAAATAGACTCGATGCAGTTTTCGACGAGATGAGCCCTGTTGTACGTTGTCATTATCACAGAAACATCGTACTTGTAAGGTTTCTCGTTGTTAGGAGGCTTACTTCTTAACGAAGAGGATCTTACGTCCTTGTGGATCGTGTTAAGATAGTGGTAACACTCTTGGAACGAGAACATATCGCTCCTAAAAAACGTAGCGGAAACAGCGTGTTGTAATGACTCTGAATTTGAGCTCACTGCTTTCTTGAACTTGTTCAAAATCATATTTTCAGACCTCCTTTCTTGCTCGGCCCACGGATTGGACCGTAGCAGGTAACAGTTTTCAGGGAAGTACCGCGTGCAAAGAAACATACTTTTGCCATTGTTTCACATAATACAAAAAAACGTATCGAGCAGATGTTCTTGAGATTTTCGCTGTTGTGGACTCGGTTTTTGTCGGGGCCTCTTTGTTTATGCAGTATCTCCCTGGATTTTCCTAAGTTTCATAATCAATAAGAGAGAAGGAATCAAGGAGAGTAGATCAACTCCAAGCGTCCCTTTTTCAAGGCATATTCTTCATAAAGTCCTTGTGAACCGAAGGGGCAGATCAAGTGTCCGTTCTCGTCGACATAGATCTCACCTTGAAACCATCCTTTGCCCAAATCGATCTGGTGGATGGTCATGACTCGCTCTCCTTCTCCCAGATCAAGGTAGTTTTGAAGTTTCAGTACACAGAAAACTCCATCGATCACACCGTCGTGTACTGCCACGATCACTTCGTCTATGCCATCCTTGTCCAAGTCGGCAAGTGCCAACTGTAAGGAAGCGCCCTTCGCCAAGGAATAGTTGTTATAGAAGTCCCTTGCTTCGTCTCCGAAACTTCCAAGTTCGGCGTTGACAGAGTTCCAATGGATCTCGGGGAAGACTTTCTCATCCGGTGAAGATCCGGTTATTATTTGAAAAGAAGTAGGTTTTCCGTCTTTGAAAAAGTCTGAAACAATGACATCTTCCGCTTTACCCTTATTCGGGTACATGATGACGTTGCTGCCCAGATGACCTTTGATATAAGCACCGGGGACCTGAATAGGTTGTTTTTTCGAAGGTTGTTCTTTTGAAAAATCTTGCGTACCGGCTGTTTCTCCAATAAGAACCGCCCGTGCTTTTTCATCCCAACGGATCGGGATATTAAAGCTCTCTGCAAAGAAAGAGATAGGGACGTAGGTGCTTCCGTTGATGATCTCGGGCGCGGTATCAAGGAGTTTCTTCTTCCCATTGATAAGAGCTTCTTTTTTGCCGATGAAAAGAACGATCTTGACCTTGTCGGTAACAACAGTCACCTTCTTGTTTTTCGAATCCCAGTTTACCTTCTTTCCGAGTTTTTTTGAGAGGAAGGAAAGCGGAATGAGGGTCCTACCGTTTTTGAGGACGGGAGCATAGTCGGTATAGGCAGTTTTGCCGATCACAAGTGAAATTTCGTTTTTCTGTGCATAGGCAGGGATGAAGTTAAGTGTTGTCAGACAAAGGGAGATGGCCAATGCAAGAGCGATGGATTTTTTCATACCGTCACATCCTTTCTTTTTCTTTTATTATAGTCTTAACATCTTGAAAATAAAAGAGGTTTCTCACATTTTTGAATTTTATTCCCGAAAAGTTTCGCAGGGGAGAGGTGTATTTAAAAAGGGGCGGAGAAAATTTCCTGAAGCACAGTGTGATTGAAATTCGTGATCCCGGGTTGAATCAAATCGTTACTTGACAAACAGGATAGAACGAGCAGGACTGAAGAGCGGAAATGGTCTTTTGCGCTTGGCGATTCGTGATTGCAAGTGTTATGAAGATATGACGGAATACACAGTCTTTTGCGAACGGCGAAGAGATTTTCGATTTTCTTTGATAAATCTCTTTTCAAGTCATCTTTTTTTTGGTATAATCTCTGTGTTGCAAATTTTATATGCTACCGTGGCTCAGCTGGTAGAGCAGCTGATTCGTAATCAGCAGGTCAGGGGTTCGAGTCCCCTCGGTAGCTCCAGTAAGAAAGCATTGGCTGTAAAGGGTTTCGGTCGATGCTTTTTTGTTGTATGCTTGTTAACACCATCCGTGTTTAGGGTAATAACGGAGATGTTCGGATCGGGAGCCGGAAGGGGCAAAGAAGAAGGCTGTTCGTGGGAAGAATGTGAGATAAAAAATCCTTTCTTCTGTGAGGGTTTCCCTTGTATTGACAAAACAAGCAATGCTACAATAAAGGAGGAACTTGTTGTTGAGATTATTATCCGCTTTAAATGCGGAGCTATCTTACTTGATACTGTTCTTTGACAAAAAGACGCCCACGGGAGCGCTATAAGTTCTAAAATGAATATGATGATTAGAATACAGAAAGCACGTTACAAAGACAAGTTTCTGACTTTCCTTTGAGTTTATAAAACACAAAAACTTGACATATCAATGCTTTTAAGGGGAGGATCTCTCGTACAACGTTTATTTCGTCCTGATTTTTGAGTTGCGCGGTATTGTCTACAGTTGTGTAGTTCGAATATTCAACCGGATAGCAGCAAGAGTTTTTTTAAGAGACGATTCTTTGTTCAAAGAGACTAAAACGGATTCCGGATAACAGGGATCCTTATGCTGAAAAATGGAAGTGTGGTTACATCGACATCTATGGACACAAAAATAGCTTCAGTGTTCATAGAGTGAAGCTCGTTGATAGAAACGATTCAATCTGATCTACGATCAGATGCGAAAGGAGTGCGGATATGAAGGAGAAGGATATCGATAAGGTCGATAAAAAGGATGAGCAGGAGAATCAAGATGTTTTAAGCGAGGAGATTTCCCTGGAAGTTGATCGGGAGGGAGAGGTTTCCGGAAGAGAAAAGAGCAAAATCATCTATCTTCACGACAGGAAGAATAAAACCGGAACTTCCGGAACGACTGAAGACCTTGAAGAAGAAAAAACAAGGGATGCAGAGAAACCGGAGGAAGAGATTGCAGCGGAGACCGAGGAAGAGGAAAAGACTTCGGATGAGGCCGGCGAAAAAGAAGAAGCTAAGGGTGAGGGCGAGATGCGGCAGAGATCAAAGAAGTCCAAGGTCGTAAAACTCAATTCAAACTCTTGGAAGGATACTCTCCTGCATAAGCTTGGAGAAACGGGGGCAGCCTTCCCTTCGGATAGGAAGGAACTTATGATGTTCGGGGCTGCACTTCTTATTTTGGTCATGATCCTTTTTTTGTCAAGGGGGATATGGAAGAGCACTCATAACGGAGGAGAGATCGAGAAGTATACGGTGGGCAAGTTTGTTATGGAAGTGAACCAAGCATCGCAGCAGGAAGAGACGCCGTTTCCCAGAGGGAAGAGGATCCAGCTTTACGGTCCCATTATCCGAATGAACGAAGCGACGGTATATATGAAGAGCGAGGACAAGCTT
>JAUMWQ010000049.1:0-11493 GCA_030529565.1 Filifactor alocis
AAACCGGCCCATCTGCACGGAAATACAAATGATCGGCCTCCACAATATAAGTGAATAACAGCATACTACTAGGGCTCCATTTAAGGAAATGCCGTACAAAGGCAAACTTCCAATTTTTCTTTGAGTTTGCGAAAAACAAAAATTGTCAAATCAACACGTTCAAGGATTTTATCCTTCATATAAAATTGGGTTTATAATGATTTTTCAAACTATGTGGTATCTCCTTAAATATCCGGGTTATAAAGTGTATAATTGTGAGCCGGAGCGTGTAGTAGATGAAGGTGAAAATGCTCATACGGATAATTGACCGTTATGGATGTCAGTATAAAACAAAAAGATCACCGGAGAAGTTTAATCATCCGGAGATCTTTTTTTATTTGAAATATTGATTTATCGAGACTCGTATATATTACCCGACTGTTATATGGATCCTGCAACCATGAAAATCTGCTTTATGCTATTTTTATCTGGACTTTCCGATATCAATTCCCTCTGCCCTATATGGGTGGTATAAAACAGATCTTTGTGTCTGTGGGTGTTGACATAACGATTCTTCCGGAGAAGAATAGTATTGCTTCCCGTGGACTACAAATCGTTAGTATCAACGACTTATAAGAGCTCCCTAGTTCTTTTCAAAGCCGATCAACATCCCCTGTTTGCCCGAGTAGTAACTGCACAGTCCGCTGGTCAACATGAGTTCGATCTTCGCGGAGGGATAGATCTCAAGGACAGTCTTACGGATCTGGTTGGCATTGTCCTCGTTGAAGTTGTGGGCAATGATGAGGTGTTTGCCGTTGAAGCCTTCTTCCTGTAAGGAAGAAAGTACGACTTTGGCACCCTTGTTTATTCCTCTGTACTTGTGCATGGGTTCGAGTTTGCCCTCCGTGCTGGCACGTCCCAGGAGGGAGATGCCCAGGATGCCGGAAGCAAGTCCGACGATCTTGGGAAGACGACCGCTCGATACCAAGGTGTCCACGTTGTTGAGGATGAAGAACAAGCCCGTGTGCTGCATATACTCCGAAGTCTTTTGGACGACAGTTTCAAAATCATTGCCTTCGGCGAGGAGGGAGGAGATCTTGTATAGGATCAAGGTCATCTCAGGTCCTGCTGAAAGGGAGTCAAAGACATGGATCTTTGCATCGGGATTTTCCGCGAGGAACATCTCGCTTGCGAGTTTTGCACTGCTGTAACTTCCGGAGAGCCCTCCCGTGATCGTAATGACGTAGACCTCGTCCGCACCCTGATATGCATTCAGGAAAGCGTTTGGAGAAGGACAGGCGGTCGAGCTTTTTGCCGAGGAGGAAGTAACTTCGTCAAGCATGGTTTTTATATCCAAGTCGGGTGTGTCGAGGTATTCTCTGTCGCCTGATATGATCGAAAGAGGAACTCTCGCAAATTCCACGTCCTTGCCGGCGGGATGAAAACTTACAATATCGCAGCCGGAATCAACAATTATTTTTTTCATAAAAAACCTCCTATAAGGAAACTTTGTGTATTTGTAAGCAAAAACGTTTACCTGAAAACTAAGGACTTCGCAACTGATCCTCCGGTAAGGTTGGAGCTTGAAGGCAAGCGACTAGGATTTGGGATCGCTATTTACGGTTGAGATCTGGCGCCTGTAACTCTGTTTCCACTAGGGGTTCATAAAAGGCAAAGGCGGGTGTATCAACAATGTTGTACTCGATCTCAAGACGATCGTCCTCTTCTCAAGAGCAGGTTCTACGATGCTGAGAACACGGATAGTGAGGTGTCGGTGTAGACCTGCAGGGTGAACTCGGTGAACCGTACCGTTTGCCGAACCGATCCGAACGGGTTTAGGTTTGCTGTTGAAACCGAGCACATCACAAAGAAGCATTTTGCTTTAACGAGAATATGCTGTGCTTGAGCCTTGGAACCGGATACTCACCGGTTCGATCGGCCTTCATTATATTAGAAACTGCAAATAGCAAGAATCTAAATTGTAAAAAAATTGTAGGTTATTATTCTATTGTATAGCATTTTCCTTTATGATACAATTTACAAAACAGGTTGTTTTGTAACAGTTTACGATATTTAGGGGATGGAGATTATGAGGAGAGCAAGAGAAAACAGCTCCAAGTTGTATATGGCGAAGGCGCTGATCGAACTGATGAAGACAAAGACTCTGGATGATATCTCGATCACGATGTTGACGCACAAGGCGGGTGTGTCCAGGATGTCTTACTATCGTTATTTTTCCCATAAGATAGAGGTGTTGGAGAACTACTTGGACAGTCTTATTGAAACGTATTACAAAGAAGTTGATGAAAAATTTCGGTTTGAATTTCAGAGCCGGGAGCACATCGTCCAAAGCTTGAGATATTTCAAAAAACATGCAGATCTCATGCTGTGTTTGACAAGGGCGAATCTTTCTTCGCTGATGATGGAGAGACTGAATGCCTATGTCTTCCAAAGAAGCGGAGGAGGAGAGAGCAAGGAGATGAAGTATCAGCTTTTTTACTACGTGGGAGCGATCTACAACGTATATATTGAGTGGCTCAAGGGCGGACTGAAGGAGTCGGAGAATGACATCGCCGATATCATTTACAGATTCAGGCCGGATATGGGCGAGGGAGCTCTACTTTAAGAGGATGGTTGGAGCGGGCGCAGAAGATCTTAGAGTAGGCAAGGTCAATTTGTGCGTGAAAGTTTTTTGCTACAAAATGGAATAGGAGGGAAGGCCAAAAAAGTGTGGAAAAATATGGACTGCTCTTCTGTTGTAACGCTTGAAAAATAAAGAAATCGAAAGAAAGCACGGGATATTTTTTTACAATTGAAGACAATTATATAAAAAGTACGGAAAAAATAAAGTTAAATTGTAAAATATAGCAGACGAATCGAGATGAAAAACAAATAAGGATATTGCGGTGCAAGGCTTTTGCTTAAATAAACTCCTTTTGCTAAAGGGAGTTTATTTTGATTTTTAAAAGGAAAGGGTATATGATAGGTTTGGATGAGATCTGAGCGCAAAAATCCGTGAAACACGGCGTTACAAATGTTCAGAAAATCAAACATTCAAACTGTTGAGACAAAAAGGGGTGAACGAATTGGAACAGATCATCAAGTCCATTATTCAGATAGACAGGGATGCGATCAAGAAACGTGAAGACGCGGACGAAACTCTGATGGAGATGGAGCAGAGCAAGAAGGAGCTTCTCCTTGAACTCAAGAGAGAGATGCAGGAGGCGAATAGGGAGGAGATCGAGAAGTATAAGAGAGAGGCGGAGGCCTTTGTGAAGCAGCAGGAAGAAGAGATCCGCGCTCAGAGTGCCAAAAGGCAGGAGAAACTGGATCAAAGGTATGAGAAGTACAGTCCGGTCGTCAGTGAAGAAGTGTTCCGGATGGTGCTTCGCAGTATGGAGGACTAGCTTATGGGCAATACGGCAAGATTCTCCGCCTTGAATACGAAGTTGAGAGCGATGAAGACGCAGTTGTTAAGTGTGGAAGACTATGAAAAACTGTTTATCTTAGGTTCTACGGTTGAGATCTCACGCTATCTGCACGACAACACGGTGTATCGAGAGATACTCAAAGACAGAAGTTTGAAGGATATCCATAGGGGAGAGCTGGAGATTCTTCTTCGCAATCATGGGATCGAGAGACTTCAAGGCTTAGAAAACTTTATGGAGAAGGAGTATCGAGATTTCCTGAAGGCGATCCTCTTTCGTTATGAGGTCGAAAACCTGCACATCCTGTTGCGAGGGATCAGCCAGGCAAGGCCGGCGGAGGATATTCGCAGCAAGCTGTTTCACATTCGTTCGTACCTTGATATCGACTTTGAGTCGCTGCTGTATTTGAGGACGGTTGAGGAGGTCATAGAGCGTTTTGAAGGCAGTATCTTGGAGGCGGCACTTCGTAACGTAACTGCCGAAGATGTGCAGACCAGAGAGTTTCATATTGAGATGAACACGGACTATGTGTATTTTGAGAATCTGATCCGAAAGGCGGAGAGGCTATCGAAGGAGGATAGGGACATCGCCTTGGAGGTCATCGGTCTCTTTGTCGATGTGATCAACGGAAGTTGGATCTACCGAGCAAAGCTGAATTATTCGATCTCCGATGAGGAGATCCTGAACTATTCCCTGCAAGGTGGAGACAGACTGACTTTCAATGTGATGAAACAGCTGGTCTACTCGGCAAATTTCGTCGAAGATTTCGAGGATTTTTTCCGCAAGAAGTACCGAGGGTTGGACGAGGACAGTGTAGTCCACGATCAGCGGTTTATGGATCGTTATATTATGAAGAGGTTGATGGCGTTGAACCGAAATCATCCGATGAGTATAGCAGCTCTCATGGAGTTTGTTCATTCGTTGGAGTATGAAAACCTCAATATGATCACCGTGATCGAGGGGGCAAAATACAATCAGGCGGATAAGTGGGAGTATTTGATCCCCACTTCTTCGAAGATGAGAAAGGAAGGTGGAGGCAAGATATGGCGGTAGAGAAGATGAAATTGATGAATATCGTTGCACCTGTCGAGTGTATGCACGATATTCTCAGAGAATTGATATTGAGTGAGAGTGCTCATATCAGAAACTATACCGTAAATAAGGTGGCGGATTCGCTGACGATGACGATGCTGTCCAAGTACGAAGATCCGATTCGTGATTCGGGCCGGTTCACCCGATACAAGGGAGAGAAGGCGGACTTCAAAATCTACGAGGACAAACTCGAGGAGATCTCTAAACTTCTGAAGAAGGAGATCCCTTTGAAGAAGACGGATTCAGCCAAGGATATTGAACAGATCAGAGAGAGAATCGATCAGATCCATTCCGCTCTCAAGCCTTTGGGAAAGGACAAAGATGAGCACGAGAGGGAGATCCGTGAAAAGGAGGAGTTCCTGGAGAATATCGAAAATCTCCGGGATATGGATATCGATATCGGTGAGATACGGAGTATGCAACATTTCAACTACCATATAGGCACCTTGACCAAGGAACGCAGGATCAAACTCCGTGACAACTACGAGAACATTCCGGCGATCGTGCTACATATAGGAAGTTCTTCGGACGGAGAGAGCTACCTGATCTTTTCGACAAAGCAGGATGAGGAGGAAACATCGAGGATATTGAAGTCACTGAACTTCAAGGAGATAGAGTTTCCCGAGAACACTGAAGGAAGGGTCCGTGATGTCGGAAACGATGTTAGGGAACGTATCGACGAGCTCAAGAGGAGGCGGGAGAGCGATATTGTCGTGATTGAGGAGATCAAGGAGAAGTATTTTGAGGAGATCGTCGAGCTCAAGTCCCTGTTGATGCTCGAGAAGAAGATCGAGGAGCTCAAGAGCAATGTGGCATGGACAAGGAATTTTTTCTATTTTGTGGCTTGGGTATCGGAGGGAGATTATGATGATGTGAGCAAGCATTTGGAGACTTGTTGCAAGCATATCATCATTGAGAAGATCGATTCCTCCGAGGTCGAAAAGGAATTGGTACCGCCGACCAAGCTCAAGAACAACAAGGTGATACGGCCCTTTGAGCTCTTGGTCAATATGTACGGGATCCCCAACTACAAGGAGATCGACCCGACCTTCTTCCTTGGAGCGACCTACCTGGTGCTGTTCGGAGCGATGTTCGGGGACGTGGGCCAGGGTTTGGTCTTTGTTTTGTTCGGATTTCTTCTGTCGCGCAAGGAGACTTCGCCCTACGGTGAGATCCTCAAGCGTATCGGAGTCAGTTCGACGATCTTCGGCTTTATGTACGGGAGTCTCTTCGGGAATGAAGAAGTCCTGCCCGCCTTGTTCGTACGTCCGATGGAAGATATCAACTTTGTGTTGTATACGGCGATCGGTTTCGGTGTTATCCTTCTGTTGATCAGTTTCGGGATGTCGATGTGGAATCTGAAGACTCAAGGGAGGGAGGATGAAATGCTCTTCGGGCGCGATGGCCTTGCGGGTCTGATCTTCTATGTGTCCTTCCTGATCCTTTTGCTTCAAACGGTGTTGAAGGATACCAAGGTGAACGAAGGCATCCTCGTCGGAGCGATGGTGCTTTCATTGGCGATGATCTTTTTGCGAGTTCCCCTGTATTCAAAGCTCAAGGGGCAGAAACCGGTCTACGAGGAGGGAGCCTCCTCCTATTATATCGAAGGGGGTTTCAATCTGATCGAGACGATATTGAGCCTGCTCTCCAACACGATCTCCTTTATTCGTGTAGGAGCCTTTGCCTTGAACCACGTCGGTCTGTTTTTGGCTTTTACGACGATGGCGAATATGGTCAACCATAAGGCGATGGGACTGGCGATCCTGGTGCTGGGCAATATCATCATCATAGGCCTCGAGGGACTTATCGTTTTGATTCAAGGCTTGAGATTGGAGTATTACGAGCTTTTCGGCAAGTATTTCAGAGGCGACGGACAGGCGTTTGTGCCCGTGTCCTATATGGAAAGATAGAGGACTCACCGGTCTTTGCCGGAGAAAAAAGATCGCTATAAAAGCAGCAAGAAACGGGCAAGATAAGAATCGTCCCGGTGTTTCAATAAAAAAATCAGTTTTAGGAGGAAGAATGATGAATTATATCTTGGCAATCATGGTGTTTTTTGTATTAGCAACCATAGGAATAGGTATTCGTATGTATCAGAAGGGGAGCGAAAAGGATGTCAAAAAGGCTTTTTTGGCGAACTTGGCTCTGTTTGCTCCCTTGGCAGGCTCGTCCTTTGCCCTGCTCATCCCTAAGATCGTCTATGCGGCAGGCAATTCCGCTAACAATCCCAATGCGGGGATGGCGTTTATCGGAGCGGCCTTGGCGACGGGACTTGCAACGATAGGAGCGGGTTATGCCGTAGGTGCTGCGGGAAGCGCGGCTTTGGGAGCGGTTTCCGAAGATGAGAAGATCTTAGGAAAAACTCTGATCTTCGTAGGTTTGGCGGAAGGGATCGCCATCTACGGTCTGATCGTGTCCATTATGATCTTGGGACAGATATAAAAAGAGGAAGTGAAGAGATGAGGAGTATATTGATATCGGATAACAACGATACCCTCGTCGGGATGAGACTTGCCGGTATAGAGGCGATCCTTGCCAAGACTCCGGAGGAGATCAGTCGAGCGATCGACTACGTTTTGCAAAAACCCGAGTTCGGGATCCTGATTGTAACGGAGACGGTGTTTGAGAAGGCGAGGGAGGAACTGATGGAGATCAGGATGTACCGACGCAGTCCTCTCGTTGTCGAGGTGCCCGACAGGCATGGACAGAGAAGGCCGGACAATTATATTACGCAGTATATCAACGAATCGGTGGGAATAAAACTATAGGATGGTCGTACGCTGACAGGAGAAGAGCCGCAAGTTGATAAGAAGCAGATACAACTCTAAGGAGGGAGGATGAAGGATGATCACATTGGAAGAAAAACTTCAACAGTTCCACGATCTGATCCATGAGAAGGTCGAAAAAGAGATCAGTCGGGAAGTGTCGGAGAAAAAAATACAGATACAGACTTTTTTGGAAGAGGAGAAGGCGAGGTTGCAAACGGCGCTTGACAGGGAGAAGACGGCCTCGGTGCGTCGCATCGACAGGCAGAAGTCGGAGAGAATCTCCGCCTTGAAACAGGAGGAGAAACGCAAGTATCTTCGAAAGAACGAGATCTTCATTCGAGATCTGATCCAAAACGTCGAGCAGAAGGCTCGGGACTACGTTCTCGGGGAGGAGTATGTCGATTTTGTCATCCGTCTGTTTTCAAAGACCTTGAAGGAGGCGAAGATGGACGTGCACAAGGAATTCGTGCTCTACCTCTGCCCGCCCCGCTTCGATCAGATCAAGGAGAAGATAAGCAACAACGCGAGGGAGGAAGGCTACACCTCGTTTGTGATCAAAGAAGGCGAGATCAGAGATATCGGAGGCTTTATCCTGGAGATCCCTGAGGACAATGTCAGGATAAACAAGACGATCGCAAAAAAACTCGAATCGATGAGAGATCCGATCGGTCAATACCTCAGCGACTATGTGAGGGAAGGGGCGGAATGGAATGGATAAACAACAGGCCAAGACGCTGTCGGTCAACGGTCCCGTCGTTACAGCAAAGGGTATGAAGGACTTCGAGGTCAGAGAGATGGTCATGGTAGGGCAGAAAAAACTGCTCGGAGAGGTGATCTCCCTTCAGGGAGATGTAGGCACGATCCAAGTCTACGAGGAGACCGAAGGCTTGAAGGTCGGGGAGAAGATTACTCCTACGGACAAGCCCCTGTCCCTGACTTTGGGGCCGGGTATGCTCGGCAACATCTTTGATGGGATCCAGCGCCCCCTTGAGAAGATAAACGAGATTTCGGGCGAATACATCGCAGAGGGCATCGGCCTGATCAGTCTCGATACCGAAAAACTGTGGGAGGTCAAGGTCCTGATCGAGGAAGGAGACTACCTCGAGGAAGGACAGATCTATGCCACGGTACAGGAGACCGAACTGATCGAGCACAAACTGCCCGTACCTCCGGGGATGTCGGGAGAGGTGCATAAGGTCAAACCTTCGGGAACCTACAACATCGAAGAGGTCATTGCCGAGATTTCAACAGGAAGGGGAAACAGGGAGCTCAAACTCTATCAGAAGTGGCCGGTGCGACTTCCCAGACCGGTAAGGGAGAGAAAACCCATCCAAGAGCTCTTGATCACGGGGCAGAGGGTCCTCGATATCTTCTTCCCGATCGCAAAGGGAGGAACGGCGGCTCTTCCGGGAGGTTTCGGAACGGGAAAGACGATGACTCAACACCAGTTGGCGAAGTGGTCGGATGCGGACATCATCGTCTACATCGGTTGCGGTGAGAGAGGAAATGAGATGACGGAGGTCTTGGAGGACTTTCCCAAACTCATCGACCCCAAGAGCGGAAAACCCTTGATGGACAGAACGATACTTATTGCAAACACTTCCAATATGCCCGTTGCGGCGAGGGAGGCGAGTATCTATACGGGGATCACGATGGCCGAGTACTACCGCGATATGGGTTATCACGTCGCCATCATGGCGGACTCGACCTCGAGATGGGCCGAGGCCTTGCGTGAGATCTCCGGTCGTCTGGAGGAGATGCCTGCCGAAGAGGGTTATCCCGCCTACCTGCCTTCGAGATTGGCACAGTTCTACGAGAGGGCGGGCTATGTGACGACCCTCGGAGGGGAAGAAGGTTCGGTAACCGTGATCGGAGCGGTATCGCCTCCGGGAGGAGATTTTTCCGAGCCGGTAACGGAGAATACGAAGAGGTTTGTAAATGCCTTCTTGGCCTTGGATCGAAGATTGGCTTATGCAAGACACTATCCGGCCATCGGCTATCTTACAAGTTACAGCGGTTACACCAAGGTGCTCAGGGACTTCTATGCGGAAAATGTCGCCCCGGACTTGACAGAGGTCCGCGACAGGATGCTCAAAGTCCTCCACGAGGAGGAAAAACTCAATTCCATCGTCCAACTTGTTGGAGAGGATGTACTGCCGGATGATCAGAGGATCACCCTTGAGATCGCAAGGGTGATCAAGCGAGGTTTTCTCCAGCAGAACGCCATGCACGAGGTCGATACCTTTGTGCCGCTCGAAAAACAGTATCGGATGCTCAAGGCGATCGATCATTTGAATACGCGGGCAAAGGAGGCTCTCTCCCATTCGATCGCACAGAGGGAGGTCCGTTCCGTGCAGTTGTTTGAAGAAGTAATCAAGATGAAATACACGGTGCCCAACGACGATATGACGGTCCTGGACGAGCTCGATTATGCCATCGACCGCTATTATGACGAGCTGATCAAAAAATACCGTAACAAGAAAGAGGTGATGTAATGAGCGATAGAGAATATCTGAAACTGAATCGGGTAAAGGGAGATCTGATCATCTTGGAGGATGTATCGGATGTCTCTTACGGAGAGGTTCTCAACATCACCTTGCAGGACGGAAGAAGGCGTAGCGGAAAGGTCGTCGCTATCGAGGGAGACAAGGCGGTCGCACAGGTCTTCCAAGGAACACAGGGCATATCGACGAGCAACGTGGCGGTCAACTTCACGGGCAAACCTCTTGAGATCCCTCTGTCGCGGGACATCCTCGGACGTGCCTTCAACGGAGTGGGCGAGAGTATCGACAGCATAGGCCCCATCTATTCGCAGAAGAGGTACAATGTCAACGGAAGACCCATGAATCCCGTGGCGAGGACCTATCCTCGAGACTATCTGGAGACGGGGATCTCGGCCATCGACTGCCTGATGACCCTGATCCGAGGTCAGAAACTGCCGATCTTTTCAGGCAACGGTCTTTCTCACAACGAACTTGCGGCGCAGATCGTAAGACAGGCGGGAGTAAAGGGCGAAGAGGGAGATTTCGCCATCGTGTTCGGAGCGATGGGGATCAAACATGACGATGCCGATTTTTTCCGCCAGTCGTTCGAGCGTTCGGGCGTCGTCGAGCACGTTGTTATGTATATCAACCTTGCGGACGATCCCGCCGTGGAGAGGATCACGACACCTCGTTGTGCCCTGACCGCCGCGGAGTACCTCGCCTACGAGGAAGGGATGCAGGTATTGGTCATCCTGACCGACCTCACCTCCTACGCGGAGGCTTTGAGAGAACTTTCGTCTTCGAGGGAGGAGGTACCGGGCAGGAAGGGCTATCCCGGTTATCTCTACAGCGACCTTGCGACCCTCTATGAGAGGGCGGGGATGATCCTGGGCAAGAAGGGCTCGGTCACCCTGCTTCCGATCCTGACGATGCCCAACGACGACATCACCCATCCGATCCCCGATCTGACGGGCTATATCACGGAGGGACAGATCGTGCTTTCGCGGGATCTTTCCGGACAGGGGATCTATCCGCCGATCAACATCCTGCCCTCGCTGTCGAGGCTGATGAAGGACGGGATCGGCGAAGGATATACGAGGGGAGACCACGAAGAAGTGTCCTCCCAGCTGTTCTCCTCCTATTCCAGGGTACAGGAGGTCCGATCTCTGGCACAGATCATAGGAGAAGACGACCTCTCCGAGGCCGATAGAAGGTTTATGGAGTTCGGACGTCAGTTTGAAGAGAAGTTCCTCTCTCAACACAGCGATGAAAAGAGGACGATCGAAGATACCCTGAACATCGCGTGGGAGGTGCTCTCCGTCCTTCCCAAGGAGGAGCTCGAGAGGATATCGCCCGCCACCATCGAAAAGTACTATCGCAAGTAGGCAGGTGATAAGAATGGCAAATGAAATGGCGCCTACCAAGGCGAATCTGATGAAGGCCAAGGAAAGTTTGGCGTTTTCGCGAAGCGGCTTTGCACTGCTCGACAAGAAGAGGACCGTTCTTATCCGTGAAGCCATGCTCCTGGTGCAGAAGGCGGACAGACTTCAAAAACAGATCAAGGAAGGCTTCGAGGAAGCCTACATCGCCCTTCAGGGAGTCAATATGTCGCTGGGGATCAACAACGTGGACGAGATCGCAATGTCCATTCCCGGCTACGAGCACTTCGACATCCTCTATCGGAGCGTTATGGGTCTGGAAGTCCCCCTGGTCGATTACGAACAGGAGGAACTGCTGCACACC
>JAUMWQ010000049.1:11503-13175 GCA_030529565.1 Filifactor alocis
GTACCAACGAAAAGGTCGATATCGCGGTCATGAAGTTCAAGGACCTGCGTTATCTCATCTACGAGCTTGCGGAGATCGAAAATGCGGTGTTCAAGATCTCGATGGAGATCAAGAAGACGGCAAAGCGCGCAAATGCACTCCAGAAGATACAGATACCGAAGTATGAGGAGGCGGTGAAGTATATTCAGGAAGTGATCGAAGAAAAAGAGAGGGAGGACTTCTTCCGTCTCAAAAAAATAAAGGGCAAAAAAGTTCAGAATGAAGGTTAGAAGAAGGCGGACGCAGATCATAAGAAAGCGTCCGCTTTACCGTTTATAAAAAAATCCTGGCACTAAAACCTGCTACAGTTATGGTTTATGAGAGGTATAGATATGAATCATGATTTAGGGAATACCGTTCTCCGTTTGGAATGCCGGGTATACAAATGTATTTGTCAAGCGAAAAATGGTCCACGAATCTCATCGAAAACCGGTTTGGAGGAAGATGGTTCAAAGTGCTCAACCTGTCAATTTTATACTGTTTTTCGATAGAAGTATGCTCATATTTACTTTCAAAGTCGCGCAAGTTCGTCTTATCTTTTACGGAGGACAAAACGGAGATATTCATAGTTCAAATGAATAATAGTATTAATGAGATACCGCATAATTTGAAAAATCAGTATAAAATTGATTTTGTACGAAGGATGAGATTCTTGAAAACGTTGATATGACGGACCTTCGTATTTTATAAAAACGGAAAAAATCAGAAACTTGCTTTTGTGCGGTGTTTCCTTAATAGAGAACGGTATTATTACATAATTTGAAACTTTTAAAATTTATTATTGCTTTTTTTTTTATAATAATATATAATAATTAAAAATGAAATATAGAGTGTCGAACAGAAAGAAAAACAAAGAGACAACTCTGGCTGTAGTGTGATCAGCACTCAGGTTTTTGATACTTTTTCGGGAGTTGGTATGAATCGTTTAATTGTGCTGTTTTATTGCTTGCCGGAGAAGAAGTTCTGTTTTTTGAAAAGTTCAGATGTGCGGGGAGGATGTTATGAAAAAAGATACCGGATTTAAAATCATCTCTATTACTTTATTGACCTATGCTCTACTTTTGACCTTGGTCAGTTTTACGCCTTTGCAGCCGGATGGATTTTTCACCTCTCTTTACTTGAGAGTTCCGATCTCGGCGAATATCTTGTGTCTGCTATCACTTTTTATAGGTGTGTTTTTGATAGCAAAAGGAGATTAGACGGCTTTCAGTTTAGATTATTTAGAGAAAGTTGATACGTTGAGGAGGAGTATTATGAAAAACTTGAAAAAACTTTTTATTAGTATTTTAGTGGTTATAATAATGACTTCTAGTCTATCAAATGTCGTTTTTGCTTCGAGTTCGAATAGTGATAACTCTATAGGGATTAATGCTGTGTCTGATGGAACGACTATTTGGAAAGTCGAATCAAAAAAATTTACAGGAGTTAGTTATGGGTCCTATAAAAACGGACCTGTAGGAAAAGGACCTGGAAGACTCCGTACAGAACAAGGGACATCAGACACTTACACTCACTCTATATCTGGAAACTACTCAAGTAAATCTAATGTTGGGGCATTGTTTGGAGTAACTTTTGGTAAAACATACTCAAAAACAGTCAGTTATTCAGTGGATGTACCAAGAGGCAAGGTATA